>NZ_JBIAHQ010000003.1:248601-567422 GCF_042870725.1 Micromonospora sp. NPDC006431 | reverse complement strand
GCCGCCCGCACCGCGTGTGCCCGCGGTTTGCTGCGCACCGGCGTGGATGAGGCAACCGGTGAGGTGCTGTCTCGGGCGGTGCTGGCGCAGCGGGTTGGTTGGTGTGCCGATCTGGTGGCGGGCATGGTGGCCGCGCTGATCGGCGCGCATTGGAACAGCGTGGATGTGGAGGTGTTGGCGGCCGGGGTGGATGCGGGTGGGCGGCGGTTGCCGTCGCACGCGTGGATGGCGTTGCGGCGGCTGGGGTGGACGGTCGCCCCGTCTGGGGGTGTGAGGGTCAATGACCGGGTCGTGCGGATGGTCCAGGAGCAGGCGGGGCGTGTTCTGCGTTCGGCGGCGTGGCGTGCCGATGTGACCGCCGGGGTCCTGTCGACGTGGCCGGCCGATCCGCGCAAACGCACCCCCGCCGAGTGGGATCAGGTCCGGGCCTCGATCCCGGGCGGGCAGCATCTGCCGTCCAGCATCATCAAGTCCCGGACCCGGCAGGCCGGCACGTTCGCCAAGGTCAACGGCCGGCTGCCGGTGGACGTGTTCGAACTCGAAGGGGTTCCGCGGATTCCGCGGATGCTGTTGCTGGCCGCGTGTGACCGGCAGCAGGCCACCATCGAACGCAGCGATACCGACCCGGCGAAGGTGCTGCTGCGGCTGCAGTTGCCTTTACGACCGGATCCGCAGACGTATCGGGACTGGACGTGGGTCGAGTGCCCTATCAGGCTGCCGTCCACGGTTCCCGCCGCGGCGGTGCTGCACCTGCCGACCCTCCGCCTCACCGGCGGGACGGTGCGTGCCGACATGGCGTACACGCATGCCGTGCCGAAGGCTCGGGCTACCGGTCACTCGGTGGCGCTTGGCGTGGATTGGGGCCTCAACACTCTCCTCAGCGCGGGTGCCCTGCGACTGGGAAAGGATGGGCGGATCACGGCGTTGGGGGCTGGTGGACAGTTCCGGGCCGCCGGGGTCCTGGCCAAGCAGCATCGCCTGCGCCGCCAGAGTGAGCGGCTGCATGCGAAGGCCGACCAGTATGCGCGGCTGAGCGGCGGCCGCCCCGACGAGCAGCTGAGCGCGAAACACGAGGTGCTGGCCGGCGAGATCCGCCACGTGTCCGCCCGCCGCGCGAACTTGAACGATGCGCTCGCGTGGGCTGCCGCCCGCTGGGCCGTCGACCAGGCGATCGCCGCCCGGGCGACGGTGATCTATCTGGAAGACCTGCGGTCGATGGAAGCCAAGGGCATGGGGCACAGCCTGAACACGCGTCTGTCCCAGCAGGTCCGCGGGAAGATCAGCGACCGGATGCGGCACCTCGCCGCCGAGCACGGTATCGCCGTGGTCACCGTCCCCGCCCGCAACACCTCCAAGCACTGCCCGCAATGTTTGACCCCGCTACAGCACCGTAAAGCCCCCGACCGGCCCGCCACACCGGGATGGAAGTGGGCCATCTGCCCCAACACCGGGTGCGGTTGGCAGGGCGACCGCGACCACGGCGCCTGGCGGCGCATCGCCGCCCGCGGCCTCACCCATCAGGGCAAGACCGTCATCGACAAGACCAGCGGGCAGATGGTGATCCGCTCGGTCGTGGACACGCTCGAAGCCGCAGCCGTCGTCACCCCCAGCACCCCCACAGGCAGTCGGAGGGACCGGTCGAAGACCGGCCTCACCCGGCCACGCACCTCACGCCCCGCGCCCAGGCGACGCGGGGCACCCTCCCCCACCCGGCCCCACAACCGAGCGGGCAAGCGTCCGGAGGGACACGCACCAACGGACCGGAAGCTGCCCCGCGCAGCCCACCGACACCAGGGCGTGAACACGATCAGCACACCCACCACCACCGGCCACCGGCCACGAGGAGCCGCACTGGGCGCAGGATTCCATCTCCACGTCCATGCATCTCCACCACGGTGGGAAACGATCCCGGAAACTCAATCCGACTCAGGATCGCTAAGCTGATCAGGGACGCTCCGGCGCCAAGGCGGCGATCTGGGTTGCCGGCGGGTTGGCGGTCATGGTGCTCTGCAGTGTCGCGTCCTGGGGCCTCATCAACGCCACGTCGAAGCTCGCCGGCGGCGACTCCGGCGACAGCCCGTCGGGCGGGCCGGTGACGTCCACGGGAACCAGATCCGGCGCCCCCGCCTCGCCGACCAAACCCCCCGCCGCCGCGGTGCTGTGGAACGACGAGATCCGCATCGACAGCACGCCGCGCGACTTCGACTACGAGCCGCCAGCGCTCGGGAATACCAGTACCGACCGCGAGTCCGACGGATATCTCAACGGCTCGGTGTACAACAGGTTCTGGGGAGAAGCGCTGGTGCTGTGGCCAGGGCAGGCTGACCCTCCCGGAACGACTGTGCGGAACGCTTGCAGACCCACGGCGTGAAGGAGGTGAACATCGACGCGCGCAGCCGGATCTGCCTCAAGACCAACCAGGGCCGGATCGTGTTCATCAAGGTCCTGCGCCGGGACGGTGACAGCGGATACATCGCCCAGGTGACGCTGTGGAGTTCGAGCTGACGCCCAGTATCGAAGCCGCCCCGGAAGAACGCCTGAAGGCCGACCCGCGCCACAACCGTCACCCAACGACAAGAATGCCGGTGGGGGCGGCCGCACCTGCACCTCGCCGCAGCGTCTAGTGTGCGTGTCCCGTAGCAGGTCGCGTGCCTGAGGGAGAAGGGCGGTGGCGCGGTGAGGACCAGCCGGCTGGAGGCGTTCAGCGATGGCGTGCTCGCCATCATCATCACGATCATGGTGCTGGAGCTGAAGGTGCCGCACGGCCACGACTTCTCCAACCTCGTCCACACGGCCGGCACCGGGCTGCTGACGTATCTGCTCAGCTTCGTCTACGTGGGCATCTACTGGAACAACCACCACCACATGTTCCACCTGGTGCAGCGGGTCAGGGGCGGGGTGCTGTGGGCGAACCTGGCGTTGCTGTTCTGCCTCTCGCTGTTCCCATTCACGACGGGCTGGATGGACGAGTCCAGGTTTGAGCGAACCCCGGTCGTCGTCTACGGCCTGAACCTGTTCAGCGCGGCCATCGCATACTTCGTGCTCCAGACGGTGATCATCCGCCAGCAGGGGCCGGAATCGCCGCTGCGGCGGGCCATCGGCACCGACTTCAAGGGCAAGGTCTCCCCGGTGTTCTACATCACCGGGATCCTCAGCGCCCTGCTGATCGAAGGGCGTATCGGAGTGGGGATCGCCCTGGCGTGCTTCGTCGGCGTGGCGATCATGTGGGTCGTCCCCGACCGCCGCATCGACCGGGTGATCAGCCAGTCGGAGACCCCGGGCTGAGGGACGCCAGGCCCATCCTCGCCGCTCGTCGCGCCCCAGCAACTGGTCGGCTACCGCACCCGGCGACGGCAACGTCCTACGCCCGGCTCCGCTGTGCAGGATTGCGTTCCAGCGACGCGATCCGCGGCGTTTCAGCGCCCGTCGCCGCCACCGGACTCAGCTCGAAATGCACCGTACGGCCGGTCTTCGCCCGCCCGAGCCTGTGCATCAACGGCACCAGCACCCCGTGCAGCATCGGGTGCTTCCGCATCAGCGCACGGCTGGCCGCCCGGTACTCCGCCCCGCTCAACCGCCGCGCCACCGCCTCCACGGCCACCCCGGTCGGCTTCCCCAGCGCCGTCGACGGCGCCAGCGTCACCCGCGGGTTGTTACGGATCCGCCTGGTCTTCCACGCCTTCTCGAAGCTGCGCACGTACGCCCGCTCCCCGACCACGGCCACGCTCAGCGCCGTCGGCACGCCCGTCCCGTCCCGCTTGAACGTCGTCAGCACAAGCGTCTTCTGCCGCACCAGCGGCGCCCAGGCAGGAGCCGGGGCGGGGTCGACGTAACCGACCACCCAGCCGAGCTGCCGCAGCCGGGCGACCAGGGCGGCCAGGGCCAGGAGAGCCGACAACCCGACCACCCAGGTCTGCCCGGCGCTGCCGCCGACGTGCGCGTCGATCAGGTGCGACAGCGTGTGCGCCGCCCCGCCGACGACGTATCCGGCCAGGGCGACGGCAAGGGCGTCGGCCCAGATCAGCGCCAGCAGCAGGGTCGCGCCGATGCCGAGCTGGAACGCCCCCACGTCGTGGACGAAATGCTGGTGCGGCGGGAACCCGACCGCCGAGCTGAACGAGTCCGGACGCGTGAGCGCCCACACCCCGACCACCACCGCCGCCGCGCCGAGCAGCGCGGCCACCGCCCGTACCAGTGCTCTCATGGTGGTGGGACGGGCCCGCGGCCGCCGATGTGACAGCCGACGGCCGCCCGGGGTGCGCGCAGAAGGGCGGGCGGTACCGGTGGTGCCGCCCGCCCCCGATCAGGCCTGGCCAGGGCCCTCGTTGACCCGGCGGACGTCGACCTCGACGTCGATCCCGTGGTCGAGGAAGACGTTGATGAAGCGCTTACCCCACTCCACCGCCTCCTCCTTCGACCGCACCTCCAGCAGCGCGAACCCGGCGATGAGTTCCTTCGTCTCGGTGAACGGCCCATCGGTGATGGTCGTCTTGCCCTTCGTGGCGATGATCCGCGCCGCGTCCTCCTTGCTGCTCTTGCACAGCCCCTCGGCGGCGAGCAGGATCCCGGACTTGGCCACCTCCTCGATGAAGGCGCCCATCTGGATCATGAACTCCGGGCTCGGGTCGAACGCGCCAGGAGTCTTCTCGTCCAGCTTGTGCATCAACATGTAACGCATTGCAGAGTTTCCTCTCAGGACAGGTCCGCGCGGATGCGGGCGGACACGGCGGTGAGCCAACCGAAGATGAAGACCGAGCCCAGGGCCAACCGGATGCTGATGCTGCCCTGGTCGGGCCAGGCCATGACGATCACGGTCGCCAGCGCGCACAGCACCGAGAACAGCGCCCAGCCCCGCGCGCCGAGCCGTAGGAAGCGGAGGGCGAACACCAGACACGCGGCCGTGAGCGACCCGAACGCCAGCATCGCCCCGACACCATGGCCGACGGAGTGCCAGCTCATCATCTCCGGACTGCCCTCGGGCGCGCCGGCCGGCCAGCCCATGCTCGGGTCGGCCCGCAGCACCCCGGCGACGATCATTCCGACACCGAACACGGCCACCAGCCCCGGCCCCCACGTCCCGGCCACGCCGCCCCGCAACGCCCGACGCAGCCCGGCCGCGCCGGCGAGGGCCAGCAGCCCCGAGACCACGAAGTTGGCGATCTGGATCCAGCCGTACTCACCGAGAGCGAGCAAGCTGAGCGGCTGCCGGCTCAGGTCGAAGCCGTCCCGGGTGAGCACCTGAGCGGCGGCCACCACCGCAAACAGCGGCCCGACGGCGATCCCCCCGGCGAGCAGGGTGGCAGCCGGAACCGCCCGGGTCGCCCGGGCCTGCCGCAGCGTCGTACTGGTCATCTCTCGATCTCCTCGTCATCGGCTCTCACTGACGCGTCGATCGGGCCGACCGGGATCCGACATCCCGTTTCAAGATTTTTTACGGGCCGCACGCGGCGGCCCGGTCAAGCAGCAGAGCCCGCTCCCGGGCATTGCCCGTCAGCGCCGCCGCCCGCTCGAACTCCCGCCTGGCCTCGCCGTGCCGCCCCAGCTTGGCGAGCAGGTCACCGAGCACGCTGGGCAGCAGGTGATAGCCGGCCAGCGCCGGCTCGTCCACCAGCGCCCGGGCCAACTCCAGGCCGGCGGCCGGACCGTCGGCGTAGGCGACGGCAACCGCCCGGTTCAGCTCCACCACCGGTGACGGCACCAGCCGCGCCAGCTCCGCGTAGAAGGACGCGATCCGCGCCCAGTCGGTCTCCTCCGGGGTACGCGCCCGCGCGTGGCAGGCCGCGATCTCGGCCTGCAGGGTGTACGGGCCGGCCCGGCCGGTGCGAGCCCGGTCGAGGGCGGCGAGGCCACGGCGGATGAGCAACTGGTCCCAGCGGCTGCGATCCTGATCGTTGAGCAGGATCGGCTGGCCGTCGGGGCCCGTACGGGCGTGGGTACGCGACGCCTGGATCTCCAGCAGCGCCGCCAGGCCGTGCACCTCGGGCTCGTCGGGCATCAGCCCCTGCAGCAGCCGCGCCAGCCGCAGCGCCTCCTGACAGAGGGCCGGCCGCATCCAATCGTCCCCGGCGGTGGCCGAGTACCCCTCGTTGAAGATCAGGTAGACGACCTCCAGCACCGAGTCGAGGCGCTCGGCCCGCTCGGCCGGGCCGGGCACCTCGAACGGCACGTGGGCGGCGGCGAGGGTCTGCTTGGCACGGGTGATCCGCTGGCCGACCGTCGGCTCGGTGGTGAGGAACGCGCGGGCGATCTCACCGGTGGTCAGGCCACCGAGCAGCCGCAGCGTTAGCGCCGCCCGGGCGATCGGCGACAGCACCGGGTGGCAGGAGACGAAGATCAGCCGCAGCAGGTCATCCTCGATGCGGTCCTCGACCGCGGCGTCGAAGTCGGGGGTGACCTGCTCGTCGAGGTCGCGGCCGAGCTCGGCGAGCGTACGCTGCTGGGTCTGCCGGCGGCGCAACGCGTCGAGCGCCCGGCGCTTGCCGACGGTCATCAGCCACGCGCCCGGGTTGGCCGGTACGCCGTCACGCGGCCACTGCTCGAGCGCGGCTACCAGGGCGTCCTGGGCCAGTTCCTCGGCCTGGCCGACGTCGCGGACGATCGCGGCGATGCCGGCGACGACCCGGCCGGCTTCCATCCGCCACACCGCCTCGACGGTGCGCCGTGTCTCCAACTCCTCCATGAGGGGTTGACCTTAGCAACGTGCGGGCAACGAAAGGCCACGGAACAGCAGGTGGTGGGTGGCGGACTGGCAGCCGAGGGGTGGGGCAGCGACCGCCTGCCGCCGCCCGCCCAGGTTCGGTCAGCCGTGAGTTGCCGTGCCGAGGAAGTCGGTGATGAGGGCCGCCAGTTCCTGCGGGCGTTCGGCGACCATCGCGTGGCTGGCGCCGGCCAGGTGCAGCACCCGCAGCGACGGATTGTCCAGCGCGGCGAGCCGCTCGGCGGTGGCCCGTCGGTAGGCGGCGTACACCTCGTGGAACGCCTGCTGCTCAGGCAGGTCCTCGGTGGCGAGGACGAGCAGCGTGGGGCAGCGGATGTCCCGGTAGGTGGGGATCAGGTCGAGGGACTCCATCGCTTCCCGTAGCTGCCCGGTCAGCTCCGGGCCAGGGCGCAGCCGGCTACGGCCGTCGTCGCACGGCACGAGGTTGCGCTCGAAGGCCGCCACCCAGTCTTCCGGCGCGGCGCCATACCGCTCGGCCATCGCCCGCTGCCCAGCCAGCGCGGCGGCCAGCTGTTCGGCGGTGAGCGGCTCGGCCAGCATCGCGGCCATCCCGTCGAACGCGGCCCGCAGCTTGGCGAGTTCCGTCGCCGCCTGCTCCGGGTCCATCCCGGCGAGCTGCTCCGGGCGGCCCAACGTCGGGTTGCCGTCCATGCTGACCGCACCGGGGCATTCCGGGTGGCGCTGCGCCCACAGGGCGGCCACCATCCCGCCGAGGGAGACGCCGACCACCGCGGGACGGTCCAGGCCGAGGCCGCCGGCGACGGCGGCCAGGTCGGCCAGCACGTCGTCCCACCGCCACGGGCCGTCTCCCGACCGCCCGTGCCCGCGCAGGTCGACGGCGACCACCCGGTGCGCTGGCCGCAGCTGCTCGGCCAGCGTGGTCATCTGGGCGAGGTTGCCGCCGGCGCCGTGCAGGAGCAGCAGCGGGCGGCCGGAGCCGCCGAAGTCGCGGTAGGCGATCGGCACGGCCACGGAGCTGACGAAGGTGTCAGGCACGTCGGGTTCCCTCCTGGAGCAGTCGGTCGCGGACGGCGGCGGACAGCACGCCGCCGGCGGGGTGACGGGCGAGCTTGCCGCGGCTGGCCAGGTCATGGACGCCCTGGCGGGTGATGCCGAGCATGGCGCCGGCCACCGCGTACGACACCGACCCGGCGGTGGGGTGACCCACCCGCCGCGCGACGATCTGGCCAAGCGGGCTTCGCCACCAGTCGAGGGGCGGGTCGAACGGACCGTCGCCGGGATAGAGCGTGGAGATGGCTCGGATGATCACCCCGTAGGCCGCCCGGTCGTCGCCGCTGACCATCGTGGTGGCCCAGGATCGTGCGCGCTCCCGGACAACGGTGCGCAGCGGGTCGATCGCGTCATGGCCGTCGACCAGGATCTCGAGCGGGTCGAGCAGCCGGATGTCGATCAGCCGGACGAGCTGCTCGACCAGTTCCTCTTCACCCGTTGGCATGCCGCCTCCCCTCGTTGCCTTACGCCCATCGTCAAGCACTTGACGACTAGTGTCAAGCGATGGCGAATGACACCGGAATGCCGCATTCGCCCCATAAGCTTGGCGCGGTCATCACGGATCGCAGGGAGACAAGATGCTCGACCACCTCTCCGTCCTGGTGCGCGACCTGCCGGCCAGCGCCGCCTTCTACGACACGGTGCTGGCCCCGCTGGGTGGGCGCCGGATCCTGGAGCCCGGCCCGATCGGCTACGGCGTCGACTTCCCCGACTTCTGGCTGGCGCCCGCACCGGCCGGGGCCGCACCGCTGGAAGCGCACATCGCCTTCACCGCCCCCGACCGGGCCGCCGTGCAGGCGTTCCACGACGCCGCGGTCGCGGCCGGCGCGGAAGTCCTGCACGCGCCCCGCCTCTGGCCGGAATACCACCCGACCTACTTCGGGGCGTTCGTCCGGGACCCGGACGGCAACAACGTCGAGGCGGTATGCCACCGACCCGAGTAATCGACGGGGGCTGGCGGTCAGCGCAACGGATCGTGGGTGCCGCGCGGCACGTGCGGCTTGCAGCGGCGTACCCGGTCGGCAGCCATCCGCCCGCCGACCGCGAGACCGTACTTCTCCACCGCCGCGAGCCCGTACGCACTGCACGTCGGCGTGTAACGGCACTGGCCGGGCCAGCGATGCGACAGCCAGCGACGGTAGCCGACGATGGCGGCCCTGCCGGCCCGGTCCACGGCGGGCGTACGGGTGGCGGTGGCGGCCACCGAGCCGAGGGTCAGCAGGAACGAGAACAGCCCGAAGTCGCAGCAGCCCGGGCCGTCGCAGGCGCAGGCGTCGCAGACGTGGTCCTTCTTCTTGTCGTACCACTTGTTCGGCTTGATCACGACGCCATGATGCGACACCCGCGCCACCGCGCCCTCACGTCAGCGTCACCCGGCGTCGGAGGCGACAACGACGCGCTTGCGGGCCTTATTGCGCCAGACTCATTCGGGCCGGGCGACGACGTGATTCACCAGCGCCTGCATGCGTGTCCGGTCGGCCCGCATCACGGACACCTGAGCAAGGCCGGTCGCGCCGGGTGCCCCGAAGAAGCGGTGCAGTATCTGGGCGGCTGCCCGGCCTGTGGCACTGCTCGGCCAGGTTTCCGCCGTCAGCCCCATGCCGTAGGCGGCGTGGAGAAGGCGCCAGAGGTCGACCGCGTCCTTGGCGGCGAAGCGGCCCCGGTACGCGAGCGCCTTCAGGCAGAGCGCCGAGGCCACGTCAGGCAGAGCGACCTGTAGCGCCAGCTTGTCGGCACTCGTCAGGCGAACTTCCAGCTGAAGCAAGCTGGCCGGGCGGTGGAGCGCGAGGATCAGTCCCGGCACCTCATCCACGATGAGATCACCGTGGCGTTGGTTCGGCACCAGTTTGCTCTCGAACGACGGGGCAAGGATGTCAACGACGAGATCCAGCGGCCCGTGGTTGTCCTGGTAACGGCGGACGAATGGTTGACCGCCTCCCTGCGTCGGTAACCACGCTCGGCTAGGGCCCGAGGGTTGGCAACAGCTCCGGATTTTATGGGCAATCATAGTCGAACATTCACATGTATTGTGGGGGTCTGAAGCTGTCGGACTGGGCGCGCGAGCAGGGCGTGACCTATCAGACCGCTTGGCGGTGGGTGAAGGACGGCAGGATGCCTGTTCCTGTCCGTCAGGCGCCGTCTGGTACGTGGATCGTGGAGGAGGCGCGGTCTGCGGCCGGTCGGGTGGTCGCCTACTGCCGCGTGTCCTCCAGTGATCAGAAGGGTGACCTGGACCGGCAGACCGTGCGGGTTGTGGAGGGGGCAAACGCTCAGGGTCTCGCCGTGGCGGAGATCGTGACTGAGGTCGGCTCCGGCCTGAGCGGCGAGCGCCGTAAGCTGCATCGGCTCCTGGCCGATCCGACGGCGGCGGTGATCGTGGTCGAGCACAAGGATCGGCTGGCCCGGTTCGGTGTGGAGTATCTGCAGGCCGCGCTGGCTGCGACCGGGCGTCGCCTGGTGGTTCTGGACCCGGAGGAGTCCACGAGCGACCTGGTCGAGGACATGGCTGAGGTGTTGACGTCGATGTGTGCCCGGCTGTACGGGCAGCGGGCGGCGAAGAACCGTGCCGCCCGCGCTCTTGCCGCCGCCACCGGCGAGGAGCCGTTGGTGTGAAGAAGTTCGAGCCGCGGCCCGGTTTCGTGGTCCAGGCGTTTCGTTTCGCGTTGGATCCGAACGTCACGCAGGAGCAGCGGCTGCGGTCGCATTGTGGTGCGGCTCGCGCCGCGTACAACTGGGCTGTGTCGTGGGTGATGGCGTCATGGTGGCAGCGGAAGGCGGAGGCCTCGTACGGCATCGTCGAGGAGGAGTTGACGCCGTGGCGGCCGTGGTCGCTGCTGGCGTTGCGGAAGGTGTTCAACGAGGTCAAGAAGGCCGACCCGCGTTTCGCCGGCTGGTGGCAGGAGAACTCGAAGGAGGCGTACAGCACGGGCCTGGCGAACGCGGCGGCGGCGTTCGACAACTACGCCACGTCTAAGCGTGGGCAGCGTGAGGGCAAGCGGGTGGGCATGCCCCGGCCCAAGTCCAAGCACACCGCCCGGCTGGCGTGCCGGTTCACTACCGGCGCTATCCGTGTGGAGTCGGACCGGCGGCATGTCACGTTGCCGCGGCTGGGGACGATCCGCACCCACGAGTCCACCCGCAAGCTGCAACGCCGTATCGCCAACGGCGCCGCCCGCATCCTGTCCGCCACGGTCCGCTTCGAGCGGGGCCGGTGGTTCGTCTCCTTCCAGGTCGAGATCCAGCGTGCCACCGACCGCGCTCCGGCACGTCCGGATGTGGCGGCGGGTGTGGACCTGGGCGTGACGTGCCTCGCGGTGATCGCCGAGAGCCAGGGCACGGTGCGGTTCGTGCCGAACCCGGCGCACTACGACGGCGCGCTCAAGCAACTCAAACGGCTGTCTCGGCGGCTGTCCCGCCGTCAGGGGCCGGACCGGCGCACCGGGCAGCGGCCGTCCAGGCGGTGGCTCGCCGCGAACACCGAACGCAACCGAGTGCACCATCGGGTGGCGAATCTCCGCGCCGACGCCCTACACAAGCTCACCACCGGCATCACCGCCGAGTACGGCACCGTCGTGGTCGAAGACCTCAACGTGGCCGGCATGCTCCGCAACCGGCGCCTCGCCCGCAAGATCGGAACCTGTCAAGTCAACTGAGACGTTTTCGTGGTCAGGTGTTCTGTAGATCTGCGGGTTGAGCTGCTGGTTTGTTGATCCAGACGGTGTCGGGCAGGGCCGGGGGTCGGGGGCGGCGGGTGAACCGGTCGGGGTGGGTCCGCCAGGCGGTGTCGAGGGTGCGTTGCCGCTGGTCGTGCACCTGGTCGGCGGTGCCGAAATGCACCGACGCGGGGGTGTGCAGACCGATCCCGCTGTGGCGGTGTTCGTGGTTGTAGTAGGTGAAGAACTCGGCGCAGAACTCGCGGGCGTGCTCGAGAGAGTCGAACCGGTCGGGGAACGCGGGGCAGTACTTCAACGTCTTGAACTGCGCCTCGGAGTACGGATTGTCATTCGACACCCGGGGTCGGGAGTAGGAGCGGGTGACGTCCAGGTCGGCGAGCAACTCGGCGACGGGTTTCGAGGTCATCGACGAGCCCCGGTCGGCGTGCAGGACCTCGGGCCGGACCCGGTTGCGGGCGATCGCGTCATCGATCACCTCGCGGGCGAGCATCGAGTCTTCACCGGTGGCGACGTGCCAGCCGACGACGTACCGGGAGTACACGTCGATGATCACGTACAGGTGGTGGAACACGCCTCGCGCCGTGGTTTTCAGGCGGGTGATGTCCCATGACCACACCTGCGACGGCCCGGTCGCGGTCAACTGGGGGATGGTGCGTGGCGGGTGAGTGGCCTGCCGCCTGCGTTCCCGGCTCTCCCCGGCCTGGCGCAGGATCCGGTACATCGTGGACTGCGAGCACCAGTACACGCCGGCGTCGAGTTCACGGGCCCACACCTGCGCCACGGACATCTCCGCGTACTCATCCCGATGCAGCAGATCGAGGACCTGCTGGCGTTCAGCCGGGGTCAGCGTCGATGGTGGTGGTGTCTTCGGCCGGTGCGGCTGGGACACCACGGGCGGCTGCTGACGCCGGTAGTGCGTCGCGCGGGACCGACCGGTCAGCCGACACGCCCCGGCCACACCCACCAGCGGCACGAGGTTGTCGAACGCCTCACTCAGCGCCTGCGTGGCCGCGTCGAGGTGTCGTCCGCGCTCTCGGACAGCGTTTCCAAGAGCGCGTGCGCTTTTCCCATGATCTCCAGAGCGGCCTTCGTCCGGGCCAGGTCCGCTTCCAGACGCTCGTTACGCCGCCGCAACCGCTCCAACTCGGCCGCCTCCGCGCTACGGCGCCGGTTCTCACCCACCGGGCTCTTACGGGAACCCAGAGCGGTCAACGCCCCCGCATCCCGCGCGGCACGCCACTCCAGGATGTGGGAGTGGTACAGGCCCTCCCGACGCAGGATCGCCGCCCCCTCACCCGTAGCCTTCGCCGCGTCATACTCCGCCACGATCTGCAGCTTGTACTCCGCGGTGAACGTCCGCCGCTTCGGCCGTCCGCCCTGCTCACCAGGGGTGTTGGGTAGTGTCACGATGATCCTCTTCCTGTCTCCCGTCGAGCCTAGCTCGCCCGGGAAGGCTGTCTCATCTCAGCCTGGCAGACAGGGGATCGCCGACGCCGGCTTCGGGGAGATCCGCCGGCAGGTGCAGTACAAAACCGTATGGTACGGCGGTCGGCGGATAGTAGCCGACCGCTGGTATCCCTCCAGCAAGACCTGCTCGGCCTGCAGCACGGTGAAAGCCAAGCTGCCGCTGCACGTCCGAGTGTTCACCTGCGACGACTGCGACCTGGTTATCGACCGGGACGAGAACGCAGCCCGCAACCTCGCCGCCCTCGCGACGGCAGTAACAACGGGTACCGGAGTGGCCGGAGACCCGGGCGTGCAGACGCCGAAACCGCGTGGAGCCGACCAGAAGACCCGCACCACCACCCGCAGCCGCAAGGCCGCGGGTGGGCGGGCAGGTGGCGAAACCCTGCCCCGCCAACGGCAGCAGGAAACGCGAGACCGTCATCAGGACACCGAAGCGCAACCCGCGCTCCGGTGACACCGTTACGGACCTTCCCAACCGAAAGGCTGGGATTGCTGACATCCGACCACGGAATCAGCAACGGAGCCGAGGATCTGCGACGACGACTGCGGGCAGTGCGGCGAAGTCGGCGTCAAGGGTCTCCCGCATCGGTACCTGGCCGGCGACGCCGTGGACTGCGGTGAGGAGGGTGACCATGTGCCCGCCGACGATCCGGTGATCCAACTCCAGTGCCGCGGCGATCGCCGAAAGGTCGGCGAGTGTCCGGAAGCCGGCATCGGCCGCCCGGCTGGTGGAGATCAGCGTCAGCACGTCGGACGGAGTCGCACCAGGTGATACGGGTCGGGTCACGCTGTCCAACTCCCACTTGCTCGGCGGCGGTCCCGCAGCGTCTGTCGCAGGTGCCGCACTGCCTCATCGGTGTCGGGACCTGGGGCGCGCGCCACGTCCCACAGGATCTGCAACGGGTCCGCCAGTGGCACGCTCCCCGATGCCTCGTCAGCCGTCGGGCGCGGCCAGACTCCGGGGTCCTTGGGCACGATGAGTTCCACCGTCGCGTCTTCTTCGTCGGTGGGTGTGAGGCCAGCACTGGTCAGGTCCACGCCGGATTGGGCGTAGACGACTACTCGGCGCGGGGCGCGCCATGGGGCGACGCGGTCGGCTGCGACATCACCGGAGATCGCGATCCGTCCGGAGTCGCCGCTCGTCAGCAGGCTGACGGCGGCCTCTGCCTGCTGCACCGGCGGTTCCAGGCCGTACCAGAGGGTTCTCAGGCCGCCCGGTCCCGGGTACGAGTTCAGCCACCAGTCGAAGACCGCATCGATGTCGGCGACGTCCCAGCCGGCCGGCGTCCGGTGCGCGAGACCTTGTTCGGCCAATGCGGCGAGCGCCTGTGAGACGCGAGGCTGGGACACTCCGGTGACCGCCGCCAACTGCTGCTGCCCGGCCCAGGGCCGCTCGGCCAACCGCCGTACCAGGGTGAAGGTGCCCCAGGGGACGCGACCCGGCCGGGCCCGTGAGGGCGGGGTCTCGACGTCCCTCGTCTCGACGGACACCCACTGGCCCGCCACCTGAAGGAGGCCTGTGACCTGCCTCCTGTTGTCGACCAACCAGGACCAGCCGGCCGCCTCGACCGCGGATCGGACACCGGACGTGGCTGACGGCACGACGAGCAGGACCTGATCCCGATGTCGACTCTTCAGGTGGGCGATGTCGCTGGGATTGAGCACAGCTGGCGAGGTCACGACTCTCAGAACCCCGCGGTGAGGGCCACTCCGCAGCTCAACGTGATCGGCGTCGAGCGGTATGACCGAGACTCCGGCATCAACCAGAGCCCCCCACGCCGCCGCGGACATAAGCATTTTCCGACCTCCTCAGATAATACTTATAACACGGTGGCGATGTGCGGGGCCGGTGACGCGGCCGGTGGGGTACGCACCGGCCGCGCCGAACTCGGCCGAAGGCAGGTCCGACCCGTCCGAGTCACAACTGCGCGCTCAGCTGATCGCGGCGCCGAACCATCTGGGCAGCTGGCTGAGCAGCTCCTGCTGGTCTTCACCGGCCCACGCCACGTGCCCGTCGGGCCGTAGCAGTACGGCGGGCACGTCCAGTTCCCCGCTGACGTCGACGACGTGGTCGACCCGATCTGCCCAGCCCGCCACCGAGAGCCGGCCGGTCTGGTCGAGCAGCAACCCGCGGCCACCGTGCATCAGCGCGTAGAGGCGCCCCCGCTTCAGCTCCACGTCCCGCATCCGGCGGCCGAGCAGGTCATGCCCCTCGCCGAAGTCGTAGCGGACCGCGATCGCGGTGATCTTCTCGATCAGGTACCGGTTGACCTCCTCGAACTCCACCAGTTCCGCCAGCAGCCGGCGCACTGCCTGGGCGCCCGGCTCGAGGGACATCAGCTCCATCTGCGCGCGGGTGTTGTCCAGCACATCGGCGGCCACCGGGCGTCGTTCGGTGTGGTAGCTGTCCAGCAGCCCCGGCGGGGCCCAGCCGTTGACCTCGGCGGCCAGTTTCCAGCCGAGGTTGAACGCATCCTGGATGCCGAGGTTGAGGCCCTGCCCTCCGGTCGGCGGGTGGATGTGCGCCGCGTCGCCGGCGAGCAGCGCCCGGCCGGTCCGGTAGCGCTCGGCGAGCCGGGTGGCGTCGCCGAAGCGGGACAGCCAGCGCGGTGAGTGCACGCCGAAGTCGGTGCCGGCGAACGCTCGCAGCTGCTGCTTAATCTCCTCGAGGGTCGGCGGGACCGTGCGGTCCTCGGCCACCCTCTCGGCGGGCACGACGACGCGGTAGACCCCGTCTCCGAGTGGTACGGCGCCGAACCGCACCTGGGTTTTGCGGACCTCGGCCACCACCTCGGCGAGGGTCTCCGGCGGCACGGCCACCTCCATCTCGCCCAGCAGCGTCTCGACCCTGGCGGGTTCGCCGGGGAAGCCGACGCCGAGCAGCTTGCGTACGGTGCTGCGGCCGCCGTCGCAGCCGACGAGGTAGCGCGAGCGTAGTTGCGTGCCGTCGGCCAGCTCGGCGGTCACCCCGTGGTCGTCCTGGCTGAGCCCGACCAGTTCGCAGCCGCGTCGGATCTCGGCGCCGAGTTCGGTGGCGCGCTCGGCGAGCAGGCGGTCGGTGATGGTCTGCGGGATGCCGAGGACGTACGAATGTGCGGTGTCCAGCTGGTCGGGCCAGGATTTGCCGATGCCGGCGAAGAAGCCGCCGACCGTGAACTGCTGGCCGTGCGGGAGGAACCGCTGCAGCAGACCGCGCTGGTCCATCACCTCGATGCTGCGCACGTGCAGGCCGAGCGCACGGACCACCTTGGTCGGCTCTGGCTCCTTCTCCAGCACGAGTACGTACACGCCGTGCAGCCGCAGCTCGCTGGCGAGCATCAAGCCGGTCGGTCCGCCGCCGGCAACAATCACGTCAAACATGGAACCCCCAATGTTTCGGCCAGCTGCTGCGCGCAGTCCGTCGGCACGCGTCGGATGCCCGCAACTACCCCGCGAGTCCACCGGCGGTTCGACGACCCGCGAGACCGATAGGTTGACGAAAGCGCGCGTAGTTCGCGAATCGCTGATTTCCGCAGGTTCTGGCTTCGACGGGAGATTCTGCGGCACGACCCGGGTCTTGCCGCAAGGCCCCCAGTGCGATATATGTTGAGAGTGGCAGGGAGTTACTTCCTTGCCCTTTTTTGTCCGCGGTGGATGGACAAGCTCCTCCGAAGGCAGTGACGCGCCACGTTTGTGGTCCGGGAGGACCTCCGACGGGCTCGCGGATTCAGCCGCAGGGCGGAGATTTCGCAGGTGCCGGTGTCGGCGGACGGTTCGGCGACCGACGCGGTG
This sequence comes from Micromonospora sp. NPDC006431, assembly GCF_042870725.1. Classification (NCBI taxonomy): domain Bacteria; kingdom Bacillati; phylum Actinomycetota; class Actinomycetes; order Micromonosporales; family Micromonosporaceae; genus Micromonospora; species Micromonospora sp. NPDC006431. The sequence goes on along the minus strand of NZ_JBIAHQ010000003.1, from coordinate 550,781 downwards.
GGTCTGACCCGGCCCGCGCCGTCAGTCTCGGGCGGCCTCGGCGGCGGCCCGTTTCAGGCAGGCCGGCACGTCACCCGCGTGGTAGGGGTGTTCGCTCGGTTCGATGCCGGCGAGGAACATCGCGTACACGGCGGCCATTCGCAGCGGGGCGACCGGGCGGAGCAGGTCGACGGCCCGGTGCGGGTCGCTGCTGGGCACGTCGGCCCGCCAGCGGGCGGCCCAGGCGTCGAGCAGCGGCGCGGCGGCGGCCGGGTCGAGGGTTTCGGTGAGGCGCAGGATGTCGAAGGCGGGGTGCCCGACGAACGCGTCGCCCCAGTCGATCATCACCCGCCGCACGCCGTCGCCGCGCACGTTGCCGGGGTGCAGGTCGCCGTGGACGAGCGTGTCGGGCAGCCCACAGCGGCGTACCTCATCGAGCCGGTCGTCGAGGTCGGCGAGCAGGTCGGCGGCGACGGACAGGTCGTGCGGGGCGAGCCGGGCGCGGATCCAGGCGGCCAGCGCCGGCCCCCGCAGATCGGGTACGCCGGCGGCGAGCAGCGCGTCAACGTCGCCGGCGGCGCGGAGTTGGACGGTGTGGTGGTCGGCGGCGATCGTGGCGCGTTCGGTGTCGTCGGCGGCGTAGCGGTCCTCGCCGGGCGCGTGGTCGAGCAGGATGCGGCCGGTGTCGTCGGCGGCGAGCAGGGCGGGTGCGGTGCCGGGCGCGGCGGCGGCGAGCCAGCGCAGCACGCCGGCCTCGTGCTGGAAGAAGGCGGGCACCTGCTTGAGCCAGGCGCTGCCGTGGTCGCCGTCGAGCCGCCAGATCGCGGACAGGTTCCAGGTGCGGTGCTGTTCGACCGCGCTCACCGGCCGGCCGAGGCGGTGCAGTTCGGCGGTGGCCCAGGCGAGGCTGCGGGCCGGGCCGCCGGGTTCGGCCCAGGGGGCGCGCAGCGGGTGCGGCGACAGATCCACCGCCACCGGGTCGAGCGGCACCGCCGGCGGCGCGGTGACCTGGCCGAGGTAGGTGAGGTGGCCGCCGGGCGGTTCGGGGCGGTCGGCGGCGAGCAGCCGCAGCACGGCCACGTCGATGCCGTGGCGGCGGCGGGCCTCGTCGACGATCCCGCCGACCTGCTGCCACCACGGCTCCGGCACGTCGTACGCGGGGAGGGCGCCGAGTGGCCGGCCGGCCTGGTCGACGAGCACGAGGGTCACTGTGCGGGACACGTGCGGACGGTAATGCCCGGCCAGGCGCGGGCGCGAACGGTTAACCCGGAGACCGACCCGGGGCCAGTTCCGGGGCGGATACGGGTTCGACCCCGATGTCCCCGGCCCAAGCCGCTGACAGGCTGGGGCAATGACGACGACCAATTCCCGGGTCTCCTCGTACCACTGGTTGCGGCCGGTGGCGGTGACCGCGCCGTTGCTGCTGCTCAGCTACGGCATCCTGCGCCTGATCGACGGCCTGGACGGGCACCGCGACAAGTCGGCATGGCAGTGGATGACCGGGCACACCCTGTTCCTGCTGGGCATCGTCGCGTTCGGGGCGGTGATCGTCGGGCTGCACGGGCGACTGCGTACGGCCTCGTCCCGGCTGCGGACGGTGGACGACGTGTCCGCGCTGGCCGGCCTGATCGGTGCGGCCGGCTTCGTGTGGGTGATCCTCGGCGACCTGTTCCCGCGCTTCGCCGACGCGGTGGCCACGCCGGAGGTGGTGCTGCTCGGCGGGCCGGCGCTGTTCGAGCTGGGCCTGCTGGTGCTGCTGGTCCGGGCCGCCGTGCTGCGGCTGCTGCCGGCCTCGGGACCGGTGCTGGTGCTGGCCGGCTTCGTCGCGATCGCGGTGAACCTGGACCTGCTGCCGGTCGGTGCCGCGCTGGTCTTCGGTGGGCTGTTGCCGCTCGGGAAGCCCGCCGTATGGTCCGGGCGGAGTGGTCAGGCGTAGACCGGGCGGGCGGGTGCCGTCGTGGCCCGAGCACGGCAGCGGCGGTACGGTCCGGGAATGGAGCAACGCGTCAGCATCATCACCCTCGGTGTGGCCGACCTGGCCCGGGCCCGCACGTTCTACGAACGGCTCGGCTGGCGCGGCCAGGAGGTGCAGGAGACCGTCTTCTTCCAGGCCGGCGCGCTGGTGGTGGTGCTCTGGGGGCGCGACAAGCTGGCCGAGGACGCGGGGCTGACCGACCGGGGCGCGGACGGCTTCGGCGGGCTGGGCCTGGCGCAGAACGTGCGCAGCCGCGCGGAGGTCGACGAGATCCTGCACCAGGCAGCCGAGGCGGGGGCGACGGTCACCCGCCCGGCCCGGGAGACGTTCTACGGCGGGTACGCGGGCTACTTCACCGACCCGGACGGTCACCCGTGGGAGATCGCCTGGAACCCGGGTTTCGCACTCGGCCCGGACGGCTCGCTGACCGTGCCCGACTTCGGCTGAGCGGTCAGCTCCAGACAGTCCGACGGAAGCCCAGATGGCCGGCGCACGCGTTCCGCTGCCCGCCGGACAGGCTGACCGTGCCGTCGCGGCACTGCACCAGCCAGCCGGTTCCGGACCAGAAACGGGGGACACAGTCGAACCAGTCGCAGACGCCCCGCGCTGGCTTGCGGATCCGGGAGCCGCCGCAGAAGTCGTACCCGAAGGGGTTGACCGGGGCGCCGCAGCGCCGCTCGGCCGGCTTCGGCACCCGCGACGGTGTCGGCGTGGGCCTGATACGGGTGTGGCGCGGTTCCGGCGCGGCGGTCGGCGCGATCCGCACCGCGGGTGCGATCACCGGGGGCATGGGTGTGGGTGTCGGAGTAGCCGCCGAGGTGGCCACGGAGGCCATCTCCGTGCCGGCACGTCCCGGCGGGTTGGACCTGAACACCATCGCCGGCACGATCAGGGCGACGGCCACCCCGACCGCGACAACGCGCGGGCCGACCAGCGCGGCGATCCGGGCCTGGCCGGGCGTGGCGATGGCAGCCCGGACCGGCCGGGCCGCGGCATGTTCTCCGATCAGTTCGTCGAGTTGGGCGACGACGGCGGCCCGCTGCTCGATCGCGTCGGCGAAGGCCAGGGTCAGCTTGAACCGGAAGTCGGGCACCGCGCCGGTGGACAGCATCACGCCGGAGGTGCGCCGCCGGTCCAGGACCTGGATCAGCGTCACCGGCGCGCCCGGGTCGTGGGACAGCCCCGTCATCCTCCCGTACGCCCAGTCGCGCCGGCCGCGCCCGCCGAGCAGCACCAGCCGTCGGTTGGTCAGCACGGCGAGCCCGGCGTCGACGGCCCGGACCCCCTCGGGGCGGCGGCGGCGCAGCTCGGGCGGGTCCGGCTCGACGGTCAGCTCGGGGGCCGGCAGCACGGCGGTGTGCCGTACCTCGACCAGTTGCGCGGCCGGCAGCGTCCAGAAGACCACCTCACCGGGGGCCAACTCCATGGGCAGACCGTTGCCCGCGTCGGCGGAGCCGTGGAAGGACGCGGCGAGGCTACGCAGCCGGCGCAGCTCCTCGTCGCGCCGTCGCCACGCCTCGTCGGCCGCGTGAAAGAGCCGCAGCCGCCGTTCGTTCTGCCGATGCGCCCACCGGTACCGCCACGTGGAACCCGTCGAATTAGTCATCGCCACGCCGACTCCTCCGCCGCGCGAGCCCACCGGGTGTCACTCCTGTCAACTGCCGCAGAGGGGCATCAAGACACGCGCAAGTTGCAAATCCAGCCGATCGGGTGATTGACCAGCACGTTAGGCCGAAGCTCGACCGTCGGCTCCCCCCACGATCTCGGCTGCCCCGCTTCGCCCTACGACGGGATCGCACCGTCGGTAACGTCAGCCGCAACAGTCCGTGAGGCGACGGCGAGGAGGTGAACCGGTGGGCGAACCGACCGTCGTGGTTGCCGTGGACATCGGCACCACCAGCACCAAGGCGGTCGCCTACGACACCGGCGGACGGCAACTCGTCGCCCACTCCCACAGCTACCCCCTCAACGAGCCGCACCCCGGCTACGCCGAGCAGGACCCACAGGTGATCTTCGACGCGGTGGTGCAGTCAATCCGGGCCGTGGTCGCCGAACTGCCCGGACCGGTCGCCGGGCTGTCCTTCAGCAGCGCGATGCACAGCCTGATCGGCCTGCACCCCGACGGCACCCCGCTCACCCCATCGATCACCTGGGCCGACTCCCGGGCCAGCAGCCAGGCCGAACGGCTGCGCGCCCTACCGTCCGGCCTGACCATCCACCGGCGCACCGGCACACCGATCCACCCGATGGCACCGCTACCGAAGCTGGTCTGGTTCGCCGAGCAGGAACCAAAACTGTTCGAACAGGTCGCGCACTGGGTCGGCATCAAGGACTTCGTGCTGCGGTGGCTGGCCGAGGCACTGGTCACCGACCACTCGGTCGCCTCCGCCACCGGCCTGATGGACATCCACCAGCTGGCCTGGGACGCCGAAGCGCTCGGCATCGCCGGCATCACCGAGGAGCAACTCCCCCAACTCGTACCGGCCACCCACGTGCTGCCCGGACTGACCGCCGAGGCGGCCGCCGCCACCGGCCTGCCCGCCGACACCCCGATCGTGGTGGGCGCCGGCGACGGACCACTGGCCAACCTGGGCCTCGGCGCGGTCCACCCCGGCGAGGTGGCCTGCTCCATCGGCACCAGCGGCGCCATGCGCGTGATGGTCGAACGCCCCGGCGTCGACCCCCTCGGCGGCGTCTTCTGCTACGCCCTCACCGAGAACCGCTGGGTGGTCGGCGGCGCCATCAACAACGGCGGCATCGTCCTGCAGTGGGCCGGCGAAGCACTCGCCCCCGAACTCGGCGAACACGCCGAGGAAAAACTGCTGGAACTGGCCACCCAGGCACCGGTCGGCTCCGGCGGGCTGATCATGCTGCCGTACCTGCTCAGCGAACGCGCACCGCACTGGAGCGCGGTACCCCGCGGCGCCTACGTCGGGCTCACCCACGGCCACCGGCGCGAACACCTCGTCCGAGCCGCGCTGGAAGGGGTCTGCCAGCAACTCGCCCTGGTCCTCACCTCGGTCCGAGCCGCCGGCAACGAGGTACGCGAGGTCCGCGCCAGCGGCGGCTTCGCCCGCAGCCCACTGTGGCGACAGATCCTCGCCGACGCCCTCGGCATGCCGGTGCGCTTCCCCGCCGGCCACCAGGGATCCAGCTTCGGCGCCGCGCTGCTCGGCATGCAGGCACTCGGCCTCATCGAATCGATCGACGTCGCCGCCGACCTGGTCAAGATCCAAGAAACCGTACGCCCCGACCCGGCCGCCGCCGCCACCTACGCCACCCTGCTGCCGCTCTTCTCCGAGCTGTACGACGCGCTCGTGCCGACATTCTCGTCGCTGCGGCGACTGGCCCCGAATCTGCCACCGGAACCACCACCCGCCGCACTTCCCAGCTGACCAGGGCACGGACGACTACCGAAGGCCGTGACAGCCGTGGTCGCACTGCTCGCCGCGCCGGCACCACTCACGAACGCCGGATCCTGGCGGCGCTGGGGGTCACGGGTGGCCTCCTTGAGCCACGAGCTGTCGCAAAAAGGCAACTTCGCGTCGCACCGTCACGACGTAGTCGGCGACCCAGTCACCTCCCTGTGCCGCACTCCACTGTCAACGCCATCAGCAGCCAGACCCGCCGTGCCGTGAGCGCCCGACTCAGGGCGCCTCGACCCCCGAGATGCGGAACTTGTGCACCTCGGCGCCCCGGATCGCCGCCACCTGCTCCTCGGCCGGGCCGGACCCCCGGAAGGCGAGCAACTGCTCGTCGGACTCCCACCTCTCGTAGACGTTGATCCGGCCCGGCTCGACGAGGTCGGCGCTGACCGCGAAGTCGATGCAGCCGGGCGCCGAGCGGGCCGCCTGGACGGCCGCCACGCAGGAGGCCAGGTAGGCGTCCCGCTCGGCGGGATCGACGTAGAGGGTGCCGGCGACGATGATCAACAGGACCTCCCGTGGGTGAGCCGTCCGGCCCATCCTGGCACCCGGACCGGGTCAGGCCCGGTTGATCGCATTCGCGTGGATGGCCTCGTTCAGGTACGCGGCCATCCCGGGCCGGATCTTCTCGAAGTACACGGTGAATCGGGGGTCGCTGACGTACATGTCCGCCAGCCCGGTGTGGATCTCGTAGGTGCAGTCGTAGAACCAGCGGGTGATGAGCTGCCGGTGTTCCTCGGCCAGCACCATCGCCTCCGGGCTGTCGGCCGGGGCACCCGAGGCCATCAGCTCGGCGAGCCGCCGCCCCCAGTCCGCGTTCTCGGCCTTGTTCCGCAGCCAGTCCTCCTTGCCGTACCGGCCGACCCGCTCGCTCGACTGCCGGTACGCCTCCGTGCCGCCCCAGCGCCGCTCCGTCTCCTCGGCGTGCGCGTCCGGGTCGAAGTCCCCGAAGACCTCGAACCGCTCCTCCGGCGTCAGCTGGATGTTCAATGCTCTCGCCTCCATCGCGAGCTCGATCGCCGCGACCATCTCCCGTAGTTTCCCGATCCGCCCGGTGAGCATTTCGTGCTGCCGGCGCAGGTGCGGCAGCGGGTCCCCGCCCGGGTCGTCGAGGATCTCGGCGATCTCCTCCAACGGGAACCCCAGCTCGCGGTAGGCCCGGATGACCTGCAGCCGCTCCAGGTCCGCCTCCGAGTAGCGGCGGTAGCCGGCCGGGGTGCGCCCGCTCGGCGACAGCAGCCCGATCTCGTCGTAGTGGTGCAGTGTGCGGACCGTGACCCGGGCCGCCCGCGCCACCTGACCCACCGTGTAAGCCATGGTTCCCTCCCTTCCACTGCCAAGGCTCCCGCCTGCCGTTACGTGAGGGTCAAGCCAGATTCTGCTTCCCACCTCACACCGGCGTGCCGGAAATGCCGATCACCCCCGGCCTCATCAGGGAGACCGGGGGCGATCACGGCGGGGATCAGGCGGTGACGGGCTCCTTGGCCCGCTGCGGCGCGGCGAACGTCTCGCTGGCCGGGGTGCGGAACGCGTGCACCAGGCCGGCGATCGACAGCAGCAGGAGCAGCGCCGCACCCAGGTACATAGCCAGGGCGCCCTGCGCGGCCTTGCGGCCGAACTCGCTGAACCGTACGAGGTCAGCAGCATGCCGCGCAGGCTCTCGCCCTTGAAGACGGTCTCCCGCTGGGCGGTGACCTCGGCGAGCTGCTTCTGCAGGTCGGCCAGGTTGGCGGCGTTGGTCTGCTCGGCCTGGGCCACCTGCTGCTTCAGCGCGGCCTCCGGCTTGCCCAGGTCCGCGTACGTCTGGCTGCCGGAAATCGACTTGAGGTGCAGGCCGATGAACTCGTTGGCGTAGCACTCGGCCTGTTTGCCGGTGGTGAGCTGCTGGCCGGCGTACTCGCGCAGGCAGTCCGACTTCTTCTCCTCGTCGGTCAGCTGATCGGCCGGCTTGAAGCTGATGTGCTGCGCGGCGAGCTGGTCGTGCACGTAGGTGTTGGCGAAGTTGGCGTTTGTGGTCAGGACGATGCCCACGACGAGCAGCAGGACCGCGAGGCCCAGCCCGCCGATGCTGAACAGCAGATCCAAGGTCCGGCGCTTCATGACTGCTCCTGTTGGCTGGTGACGAGTTTTCGATGTCCGTCTCATCGTCACCGCCGGCCCAGCCCGTGAAGCAGGGCCGAACCCCCTGTTCCACCCGGGACTTTCGACCCGCCTTGGCCGGGCCGGTCAGCGGGTGGCGTCGACCGGGGTGAGCATGGTGCGCAGCTCGGCCAGGGTGGTCGGCCGCCCGTACCGAAAGCCCTGGCCGTGCAGGCAGCCGATCGCGGTCACCGCCGCGTGCTGGGTGCCGGTCTCGATCCCCTCGGCCACCACGGCCAGGTCGAACGCGTCGGCCAGTCGGTTGACCATTTCGACGGTGGCGTACGCCCGGGTGTCCTCGGCGTCCAGTCGGGATACGAAGGACCGGTCGATTTTCAGCTCGGTCGCCGGGATCCGATGTAGGTAGCTGAGCGAGGAGTAGCCGGTGCCGAAGTCGTCGATGGCGATGCGGATGCCGAGGTCGCGGAGCTGGCGCAGCCGCTCCAACACGGTCTCGCTGCCGTCGATGAGCGCCGACTCGGTCAGTTCGAGGGTGAGCGCGCGCGGCGGCAGGCCGGCGTCGGAGGTGGCGGCGGCGACCGTGGCGATCAGGTCGGGGCGGCGCAGGTGGGCGGCGGCGATGTTGACCGCCACGGTGACCTCGGGCGCTTCTTCCCGCCAGGTCGCGGCGGCCCGGCACGCCTGGTGGATCACCCACCGGTCGATCGCCAGGATCAGCCCGGTCTCCTCGGCCAGCGGCAGGAACTTCGCCGGGGGGAGCACCCCGAGCCGGGGGTGCCGCCAGCGGACCAGCGCCTCGGCGCTGCGGACCGTCCCGGTGGCCAGGTCGACGATCGGCTGGAACTCAATGAGCAGTTGCCCCTCGTCGACCGCGCGGCGCAGGTCGGCGATCAGCTCGGCCCGGGTCACCGCCGACTCGCGCAGCTGCGGCGTGCAGGTCCGGTACGCGGACTTGCCGGCCGCCTTCGCCGCGTACATGGCGATGTCGGCGTCGCGGAGCAGGTCGGTGTGGGAGGTGTGCTGCGGGCCGTACTCGGCGATGCCGATGCTGGCCGACGGGTGCACGCCGAGGTCCTCCTCGCCGGGCAGCGGCTCGAGGGCGGCGAGCAGCCGCTCGGCGAGCCGCTCGGGCGGCACCGGCCGGTCCCGGTCGACCAGCACCGCGAACTCGTCGCCGCCGAGCCGGGCGATCATCCCGTCGGCGCCGACGGCGTCGCGCATCCGGTCCGCGATGGTGGTCAGCAGCCGGTCCCCGGCGGCGTGCCCGAAGCGGTCGTTGACCTGCTTGAACCCGTCCAGGTCGAGGAGCAGCACGGCGACCGGGCCGTCGTCGCGCAGGGCCCGGCGCAGCCGCCGGGTGAAGGTCAGCCGGTTGGGTAGGCCGGTGAGCTGGTCGGAGTACGCGAGCCGGCGCAGCCAGGCGACCAGCCGCAGATTTTCGTTGGCGGCCAGCCCCTGCCGCAGCGCCAGCACGCCGAGCAGCGCCATCATGGCGACGAAGATCAGGTGTGGGCTCTGCCCGGTGGGCCGCCGGGCGAGCACCACGGCGACGATCGCCCCGCCGACCGGCAGGTACGGCAGGGCGACCCGCCACCACGGGGGCAGCGGCGACTCGGTGCCGTCGTCGCCGTCGTCGCCGGCCGGCGGGGGCCAGCGGGTGGCGGCGCCGATCAGCAGGTAGCTCAGCGGCCAGCAGAGGTCGATCACGTGGCCGGGGGCGTAGGTGCCGTGCGCGAGGAGGGAGACGTAGACGGTGTCGGCGATGGCCCGGGCGGCGAGGCTGACGCCGATCAGCGTGTGCACCCGCCACATCGGACGGGCCGGGCCGGCGACCGCCACCAGGATGGTGAGCTGCATCAGGTCGAACATCGGGTAGAGCAGCCCGAAGGTGCGCAGCGGGTCGGCCAGGTCGGCGGCGGCGATGTCGCGGAAGACCACCAGCCAGGCGATCGGGATGAGGGCCAGCCCGACGATCACCCCGTCGAGCAGGGTGCGGGCCTGCCCGACCAGGCTGCGCGGGGCGGCCAGCGAGCAGAGCAGCGCGGCGGTGCCGGTGACGATGCCGGCGGTGAAGAGCGCGCCGACGAGCGCGGTGTGCGGCAGGTCTTGCCCGGCGAGCCGTTCGACCGTCCACACGATCCGGCCGGCCGCGGCGAGGGCCATGGTGACGGCCAGCAGCGTCCAGAACCGTTGCAGCGGCTCGGGGTGCCGCCGGGCCACCCCGGCGCAGGCCACCGCCGCCCAGCTCGCCACCGCGACCGCGCCGAGGTCGCTGGCCAGGGCCGCGCCCGGCAGCCCGGCCACCAGCCAGAGGGCTTCGGAGAGTACGACGAACGCGGCCGCGACGAGCCCGACGCGGCCGGAGATCGAGGGACGGGCCACGCCCGGGGCGGCGAGGCTCACGTCCTGCTGGGATACAACGGCTTCGCTCCGGCTCTCTGTGTGCGCACACCCTCGACGATGAGGACCGGCTGCGGACGGCGAACGCCGCCAGCCTAACTACCGCTCGGTACCGCCGCCAGAGCCGATCGGCGTCGGTCACCGTGCTGGATCAGGTCGGTGACGGCGTGTCGTGGCGGCGGTAGAGGGCGACCAGGACGCCGTAGCGGGGCTGGTCCGGGGCGGCTTCCTCGGCGTCGCCGACGAGGTCGTCCAGGGTGGCCCGGAGCCGGTGGGCCTGCTCGGGGGTGAGCCGCAGGTGGCGCAGGTGCAGCAGCGGGTCGGGGTCGCCGGCCAACTCGTCGGCGACCGCGCCCAGCATGGCGGCGGTGGTCTCGGAGTCGACGGTCTCGCCGACGAGGCGGCGGTAGCTGCGTTCGTGGTACTGCTCGGTGCCGCCGCGTACCTGGCGGGTGTGGGCGGGCCGGACCATGCCCGCCTCGGTGAGGACCTTGAGGTGGTGGGCGACGGTGCCCTTCGCCGTGCCCAGCCCCGTGGCGAGTTGGCTGATGGTGGCGGGGCCGGATCCGAGCGCGAAGAGCAGCCGGTGGCGGAACGGGTGGGCCAGCGCCTTGAACTGGGCCGGGGTGCGGACCTGCAGCGCCTCGGGGATCTCGTCGGTCACCCCCAAAGCGTCCATTTCTCTTGACGCTTTGTCAATCGGCTGCTCTACTGGCTCAACCACACTGGACCCAGGGACGGGGGAATCCGATGCGCCAGGACGAGATCACCGAGATCGTCGAGCGGGCCGCGAAACTGGTCACCGAGCAGTACGTCTTTCCCGACGCCGCCGAGCGGATCGCCGCGCACCTCGGCGACCAGCTCCGCTCCGGCCGCTACGCCGACGTCACCGACCCGGCGGCCCTCGGCGCGCTGGTCACCGCAGACCTCCAGTCAGTCAACGGCGACCGACACCTGCGGCTCAAGCACCACGCCGCGGCCCTGCCCGAACGGGACGAGGATCCGGACGAGGAGTTCTGGGCCCGGGAGGCCGCCGCCACCATGGGCGGCATCGCCCGAGTGCAGCGGCTCGCCGGCAACGTCGGGCTGCTGGACATCCGACCCTGCCTGTTCCCGCCCCAGATCGCCGGCGATGCCATGATGGCGGCGCTGCGGCTGCTCGGCGGCACCGACGCGCTCCTGCTGGACCTGCGCGGCAACCGGGGCGGCAGCCCCGACATGGTCGCCCTGATCTGCGGCTGGTTCTTCGCCGAGCCGGCGCACCTGCACACCATGCACGACCGGGCCGGCACCACCCACCAGTTCTGGAGCGCCGCCTACCTGCCAGTTCCCGGTTACGGAGCTGGCAAATCGGTGCACGTGCTGACCTCCGCGCAGACGTTCTCCGGCGGCGAGGAACTCGCCTACGACCTGCAACAGCTCGGCCGAGCCACCGTGACCGGCGAGCGGACCGGAGGCGGCGCCCATCCCCGCGCCGGCCACCGGATGCACCCGCACCTGGAACTCACCGTGCCAGTGGCCCGGCCGGTCAACCCCGTGACGGGCACCAACTGGGAGGGCTGCGGGGTCACTCCGGACGTCGAGGTGCCGGCGGGCGCCGCGCAGGACGTGGCGTACCGGCGGGTGCTGACCGACCTGCTGGCCGCCGACCCGCAGCGGCCGACGGCGGACGAGGCGCGCGAGGCCCTGGCCACCCTCCCCTGATCCGCGCGTCAGGGACGGCGACGGGCGAGCACGTACAGCCGCCGGGTCTCCACCTCGTGCGGGTAGCTCGCCCGCTCCAGACGCGCCTCGATCGTTTACCCGGCGTCGCCCAGCGCACCGAGCAGCGTCTCCCCGGTGAGGAAGTGGAAGTCGACGTCCACCCGGTGCCCCCACCACTCGTCCAGGTGCCGCACCTCGCTGCCCAGGTGCACCGCGACCAGCAGCGGCGCACCCGGCCGCAGCACCCGGCGGGCCTCGGCGAGGGCCGGCCGCAGCTCGTCGGGGGCGAGGTGGATGACCGAGTACAGGGCCACCGCCGCGCCGAACTCAGCCGCAGCAGGTCACCCTCGCGGAACTCCACCGTTCCTATGGACTGAGCGTGAGTTGCATGTGCTCAGCCGTGTGCCCCGAACGGTGTTGGGCACGCTGGTCTCCCGCGTTCGCTCCGTGTCCGGCGCGCGCGGATCGTGTCCGCGGGTCCGGTGATACGGGGGCGGGTTCCCTCGCGCTCGGGGTTCCCGGTCCGGCCTGGGCGATCCGATGCCTCTGCTCATCGCTCCGGTGGGCAGGGGGCGGTGTCGTCCGTCGCCGGATCGGGTGTCCCTGGGCGCGTCGTCCGATCGCCACGGCGGCGGCGTCGTGGCGGTTTGTCTTGCGGTGTTTGCTGGTCAGTGGTTTCTGCCAGTGCTCGGCGCCCCACTGTGAGGTGTATGCGGGGTCGACTGCGATGATCGCGATCCCGGCCGTGTGGGACATGGACGTGACCCGGGCGCGGAGTTTGCCTGTGGGCATGCCGGAGATGAGATGGCGGAACCACTTTCGGCGGCCGTGCTTCTCTCGGGTTTTCTCTCCGTCGAAGTTCAGGTCCTCGATGGCGATCGCCGTCACGTCGCAGGTTGTCGCCCAGTTCAGTAGTCGGGTCAGGGCGTGCCGGACCTGGGCATCGCGGTGGTCGACGGTGCCGGACAGGTCGTAGGGGAATCTGCGCGGGTTACCGACCGGGTTGCCGTGGACATCAAGGCGCCAGGCGGCGATGTGGTCGGCGTTGGTGTCCACGCCGATCGCACCCTTCGCCAGCGTGGCTTTGAGGGGGACCGTGGGGGTGGTTGCGCGCTGCCAGGATGCGGTGATGTACCAGCGTGTGCGGTGCACGTCGCAGTGGATGCGGTAGGCGACCGCCCGGTTGGCCTGGACGCGGTCGGCCCATTCCTGGCCCCGGTAGGGGAACCGCACCTTCGCGGTGAGGACGTACCGACCGTGTGGGGCGTTGGCGAGCTCGGCCAACGGGGCGGGCAACCTGATCGACACCTCGCCGAGCGGGGTGACGCGGATCGTCTCGTTGCCATGTCGCTTACCCGATTCCCCGTCGGCTTGCAGGAACCAGCGGTGGGCTTCCCAACGCTGTCGCCACTGCGTCTCGGTCAGCCCCGTGTCGGCCAAGTTGTGGCGGTTGCGGGCGAGTCGCTTGCCGCCACGCACCACGTGGACGATCCCGGCCTCACGGTCAGCCCGCGCCCGATCAAGCCGATCCATCAGCACATGCAGACGCCGGCTCTTGGCGAACCACTCCCGCTTGCTGCGGTAGCCGCCGGGCATCCGTTTGCTGCCCCGTTGCCCGACCGGCACAGACAATCGGTGTCGGATCATCGCGATCCCGGCTTCAAGCTTGCGGATGTGCGCCAGTTGGCACCTGCGGGCCAAAGCCCACTGGTCATGCGAGGCCTTGGTGATCGCTCCCGCCCAGCGCGCCGACGAGTTCGGTGTCAGCTGCCGCTTGCGAGCCGCCCACGTGTGCGTGGAGTGCTTCAGTCCGTCAGTGCACCGGGTCTTGAGATCCTCCGAGGCCAGCGAGCCCAGATGTGAACCCACCAGGCGCAGGACCTTCTCGTCCTGACTGGTGAGGCCCTTCAAACGGTCGCTGACAGCGACCCCGGACGGGCCGGACACGACGAACGGTTGCTCAATCGAGCGCAGGTCACCCACGCTCGGCAGCCTCGAGGGCCTTCTCCGCCCGGCTCCGGGCCGACCTTCGCCCGTACCGTCGGGCACAGAACGACGTCAGCACCTCAACCATGTCACCGACCAGATCGTCGGCGACCCCACCATCGTCAAGCACGACCAGACGGCGACCATGGGCGGCCAGCGCAGCCTCGACCAGCTCGACGTTCACACCACCCAGCCGGTCCTTGTGCTCCACCACAACCGTCGTCACGTTCGGATCAGCGAGCAACCGGCGCGCCTTGGACCGCGCACCGTTCATACCCGACCCAATCTCAGACTCCACCCGCACCACCCGGTGGCCAGCCTTGGCCGCCCACCCCGACAACCGAGCGACCTGACGCTCCAGATCGCTCTTCTGATCGCGCGAACAGACCCGGGCATACAGGCCCAACCCGCCGACCGCAGCGGGCGCGCTGTTCACGTCCACGTTGACCAGAATCATGCGTGGACCGACACGCTGAGCCGGAACCGGCAACGTGCCCTCACGAAACCAGCGGTACGCAGTATGAGGACTAATCCCCTGCGCACGCGCCCACTCCGTCAGGTTCACACGAACACCGTACCGCAACCCGAATCACTTCGTGCACACCTATACACACTCAACCTCGAGCTATTTCGCCCCCCGGGTACGCGCGGCGGGCCTGCGCCACCATGCCCGGCGACAGGTCGACGCCCACCGCCGGCACGCCCCGCCCGGCCAGCCAGTGCGTCACGTGCCCCGGCCCGCAGCCGAGGTCCGCCACCGGCGCCCCAGGCCCGGCCAGCTCCACCAGGGCGGCCAGCAACGCCCGGTCCAGGGGCTTGCCCGCCAGCTCCTCGGCCAGCCGCTCCCGGTACTCGGCCGCGACCGTGTCGTAGCTGCGCCGCACCCGGTCGTGATCGCCGCTCATCGCTCCATCGTGGATTTCAGGTCCACTCCTCCGCCGGGTCCCCGTCGCCGCTCTCGGGTACCGGCCCGACGGTCGGCGGGCCGCCGTGGGTCCACGGGGTCTCCTCCGTGGCGGGGAAGTTCCCGGCCGGCAGGAACGCATCCGACAGGGTGGTGAAGCAGAGCCGCTCCCCCACCTCCGGCACGGTGCCCGGCGGCGCGGTCAGCCCGCGCCCCATCCCGCCGGACAGTTCCAGCACCACCTCGGTCTTCCCGTCCGCGCCCGGGGTCAGGAAGACCACCTTCGCCTTCTGACCGGGCCGGGCCGGCGAGTAGAGGGTCGCCCCGACCGGCACCAGCACCGGCTCGGTGGTGACCACCTGGATGCGGGGGCGCAGCACCGGCCGCTTGCCGGTGTCGTCCACCCGCTTCGGGTCGGCCAGGGTCACGTCACCGACGAACGCCTCCCCGGTCAGCCGGTGTTCGGCCATCACGAGCGGGTCGTCGTAGGCGCGTTGCACCGCGTAGGAGGTGAGGGCCCGCTCCAGCCGGTGCAGCCGCACCGCCGCGGCCACCGCCCCGTCCCGGCGCGGCTGCGGCCCGCCGCCGTCGTCGACGTACTCGGCGTACCCGGTGAAGGCGTCCTTGTCGCCGTCCCACCGGCCGGCCATCCGGGCGCCGGGCGGCAGCGCGCGCAGCAACGCGACGCCGCGCCACATCAGCTCCCAGGTGGGCGTGAGCTGGTCGCGCAGCAGCCGCTCCAGCTCCGCGTACGCCGCCGACCGGGCGGCCGGGTCGCCGTCGGCCTCGGCGTACGCGGCCATCGCCGGGGCGAGCCGCCGGTTGTCGAAGTCCGGGTCGGTGGCCGGGCCGGCGGGCGGGCACACCTGCGGGTCCTCGGCCCGGGCGGCCGCCTCGGCACCGGTCGAGCCGGGCGGCGGGTCGAGCCAGCCGAGCAGCGCCGGCAGGTGCAGATCCTCCACCGCGCTCTGCCCGGTCGCCCAGTGCAGGGTCAGCGCCTCGGTCATCGCCACCAACGCCGCCGAGCCGGGATGCTCGGCGCGTTCGGCGAAGAAGGTCAGCCAGCGCCCGAGCAGCGGCACCGACGGGTGCACCGGGTAGTCGCCGTCCGGCCGGCGGAACCGGGTGGAGCGGCCGAACAGCCGTAGGAAGGTGATCCCGGCCGGGTTGGGCAGCAGCAACTGCGGCGCGTCGACGTACCGGTACCGCACGTCCTTGCCCCGATCGACCGGCACCGCCTCGCTGACCTCCCGGAACGAGTCCAGATACGGCAGCATGATCCCGGCCAGCTCGGCGGCGAACGCGAACCGCTGGTCGCGGTTGCGGGGCTGCGGCACGACCAGCAGCCGCGCCTCGTCGTGGGCGGTGCCGACCATGGCGGCGAGCGGGGCGTTGGCCTCGCCCGCCATGGCGAGGGGCACCACCACGAGCGGGCGGTCCGACAGGTGCAGGTGCCGGACGGTGGCCACCGGCTGGGCCAGCCCGGCGGCGACCGCCTGCGCCTTGGCGAGGGCGCGCAGGGTGCTCACCGGGACCTCCGGGGCGGGACGGGCCGGGCGGGCCGGCGCAGCGTGCTCATGCGGGGTTTCCGGCGAGGGCGTCGGCGCGCAGGCGCGTGGCGGCGCGCAGCAGGGCGGCGGCCTCCGCCTGCTCCGGGTCCGGGGCGCGCACGCCGTTGGCCAGCGCCAGCACCTCCCCGACGTCGGCGATGCCGCCCAGCGCCTCCCGCACCGGCCGACCCAGCGCGGTGGTGTGGCCGCGCGCCTCGTGCCGGCAGAAGTACGCCAGCTCGCAGGCGGCCAGGCACTCGGGCGCGTAACGGGCGGGTACCCCGGTCAGCGCTGCGGTCAGGGCCGCCGGGTCGGCGGTCAGGTCGGCGGTGAAGCCGGCCGGCACGTCGGCGAGCAGGTCCTCGATCCGGTCCATCCGGTCGAGTTGGCGGCGCAGCACCAGCAGCTGTTTACGGACGTCGAGCAGGCTGGCCACCGGCCGGTTGGCGAAGTCGCGCGGGCAGACCAGCACCACCTCGTGCGAGACGAGGTCCGGGTCGTGCCCGGCGGCGGCCAGCAGCTCGCGCAGCGCCAGCACGTAGACGGCGGACTGGATGGCGGCGGCGGAAACCTTCGCCGGGTCGGCCTGACCGTCGATCACCGGGAACGACTTGATCTCCACCACGTGGAAGCGGCCACCGAGCCGGGCCGCGACCAGGTCCGGTTCCAGGTGCACCCGCCGGCCGGCCACGTCCAGCCCGAGCAGCGGATGGTCGAACAACGCCGGCTCGTCGCCGCCGCCGGTCAGCGCCGCCCGGGACCGCTCGTGCCGGTCCGGCAGGTCCTCGGCCCCACCCAGGTCCGTCCAGGTCGCGCCCGCCGGCACCGGTACGCCCAGCCGCTCGGCGACCAGCCGCAGCAACTCCGCACCGCCGTCCGCCTTCACCTGGGCCTCGAAGGCGTTACCCCGGGTGATCGCGAAGCGGGACTGGCCGAACCGGGCCGGGAAGCCGATCCGCTCGGCCAGCTTCGGCTTGTCCACCCCGGCGCTGTCCAGCACCGCCCGACGGGTGCAGCCCGGGTTGCCGGTCAACGCGGTGATGGTGCGGGCGTTGTGCCGCCGGGGCGGCACACCACCCCGTATCTCGGCCAGGCGCTGCGCGGTGTCCGTCATGATCCGCCACCATAGCCGCCGCTCGAATCAGCGCACGGTGAACAGGGTCGTGCCGTCGGCGGCGATCAGGTCCACGCTCCGCACGTCGATGCTCGACCGGGTCCGGGTGTCGGCGCGCAGGATCCAGGTGCGGTTCACCACCGGCGCCTCGACCAGGTCACCGGCGTCGGTGCGCCCGCGCACCCGCACCGCGTTTGCCGGGGCAGGGCCCACCGCGATGACCCACGCCCCGACCGGCAGGGCGGACAGCAGCCCGGTCAGACTGCCGTACCGGCAGGAGCGAGGCGCGCAGGCCAGCGGATCCTGGCCGGGATCCACCTGCCCCTCGATGAGGGGGCGCAGCTCCCCCGAACGGTCGGACACGCAGTAGGAGTACTGAGTGCCGTTCACCGCGGCCGCCGCCCGGCGACCGTCCGGCCATGAAACCGAGTTGAGCAGCCGGTCGCCGTGACCGGACACCGGGCACTGGGCGGCCACCTCGGCTCGCTCGGCGGCGGGCATCCCGGACAGCGGCCGCCCCGGTCCCAGCTCGCCGAAGAGCAACCGGCTCACCGGCCCGACGAGGGAGCCGGCGACCAGCGCGCACGCCGTCGCCAGCGCGGCGGCCAGCACCGGCCAGCCGCTGTGCGCCGGCCGCCGCTCGGCGCGCGCCACGACGACGCCGACGGGCGGGGTGGGAAAGGTCTGGTCGGCGAGCGCCCGGTCCAGCACCGACCGGGTCCACTGTTCGCGATCAGACATCGAACTGCCCCTTCAGGTTCGCGAGTCCACGGTGCAGGAGCGCCTTGACGGTGCCGGGGGCGCAGCCGAGCGCCTCCGCGATCTCCCGCTCCGGCAGGTCCAGGTAGTAGCGGAGGAAGAGGGCGGCACGCTGGCGTGGGCGTACCTGGCGCAGGGCCGCCCGCACCGCCGGACCGTCCGCCGACGCCGGGGCGTACGGCGGGTCCGGGTCGCGGAACGCGTGGCGGCGCTCCAGCACCCGCCGTCGTACCCAGGAGGTGCACCGGTTCGCGACCGCACGCCGCAGCCACGGCACCGGGGCGCGGACCCGGTCACGGTGCCGGTAGAGCTCCACGAAGGTCTCCTGCACCAGGTCCTCCGCCGCCGCCGCGCTCCCCGTCGTCAGGTACGCGAACCGGACGAGCAGCGGAAACTGCTCCTCGTACACGGTCCTGAACCCGTCCTCGCCCAGCGACACCGGCTCGGCGACCTCCGTCCCCACCGCCATCTCCGCTCCAGTCCCGTCCATGCCCGGACGTCGAAGCTCAGGCGCACGAGTGGTGCGGTTGGTTTCACCGCCCCGGCGGCCGGGGCCACCACCGGCGCTAGACGGCTGGCCCGGCGGCCGGCTCCGCATCGGCCGCCGCCTCGGCCGGGCCGACGCGGGCCGCGCCCCGGCGGACCAGCACGGCGACGGTCACCGCGGCGGCCGCCGCCAGCCCGGCCATCGACCACAGCACCACCCGCAGCCCGCCGGTGAAACCCGGGTCGGCGAGCCGCCCGGCGGTGGTGCTGGCCAGCACCGCGCCGACCACGGCGATGGCCACCGTCTCGCTGGTCAGCCGGGCCGTGTTGATCATCCCGGCGCCGGTCGCCGCGCGCGCCGGCGCGACGCTGGCGATGGCGATGGCGTCGAGCAGCCCGATGGACAGGCCCACCCCGACCCCGATGGTCAGCAGCGGGCCGGCCAGCGTCGCGGTGTCCGCGTGCGGGCCAAGGACGGTGGCCCAGGCCGCGCCGACGGCGACCACGGCCACCGAGACGACGGTGACCGCGGTGGCCGGGACCAGCCGGGTCAGCGCGCCGCTGAGCAGCGGCAGCACCAGGGTGGGGGCGGTGAGCAGGATCAGCGTCGCGCCGGCCGCGCCGGCGCTGAGCCCGACCACCGTGGTCAGGTACGACGGCAGGTAGACCAGCAGCGGCACCAGCACCGCCACGATGGTGGCCGCCGCCAGGCAGATGCCGAGGAACCGCGGGCTCGCCAACAGGGCCAGATCGAACATCGGATCGGCGCGGCGGCGCTCCACCCGGACGAAGGCCACCAGCAGCGCCGCCGCGGCGGCGAACGCCGCGATGATGACCGGGGCGGCCCAGCCGTACTCGGGGCCCTGCACGAAACCGAAGATGAGCAGCAGCAGCGCGGCGGTGAACGACACGGTGCCGGGCCAGTCGACCCGCCCGGGGTGCGGCTGGCGGGACTCCGGCAGCAGCGGCACCAGCGCGAGCACCGCGCAGGCGGCCAGCGCCGGCGCGGCGAAGACGGCCCGCCAGCCGAAACCCTCGATGAGCAGCCCGGCGATCGACGGGCCGAAGGCGAGGCCGACGCCGATGGTCGTACCGAACACGCCGAAGGCGCGGGCCTGGGCCCGGCCCTGGAACGTCCCGGCGAGCAGAGCGGACGCGCTGGTCGCGGCGGCCGCCGCGCCGACCCCGGCGAGGGCGCGGGCGACGTCGAGCAGCACGATGCTGTCGGCGACCGACGCGAGCAGCCCGCCGGCCGCGAAGACCGCGACGCCGATGGCGTAGACCCGGCGGCGGCCGAACAGGTCGGCGAGCGCGCCGGTGGCGAGCATGAAACTGGCGAACGTGGCGTTGTAGCCGTTCACCACCCACTGGACGCCGGCCAGCCCGGCGTCCAGGTCCCGGCCGATGTCGGGCAGCGCGACGGATGCGCCGGTCAGCGAGACCGGCAGCGCGAGGGTGGACAGCAGGACGGCCACCAGCACGACAGCCGGATGATGGCGCAAGGATTCTCCCCGTTCGGACGACCGCCCCAGCGTATTCGCGCACCTGGGAACAGATCCCGCGACGGGGTGGAAGATCACAGCTCAGCGGCCAGCGGAGCGGTTCGCGGGCGAGCGGGGCGACCGGGCACCGGCGAGCGGCCGGCTGCGGCGCCGGTGCCGGCCGCCGGGCGTGCACGGCGGGCGGGTGACAATGTGGCAGCCGTCCGCGACAACGTCGGACCGGTCAACTCTGGTCTGGGGCGCGAAGATGAAGAACATCGCCCGGCAGTACCCCGGCTCGGCCCGGAAATCACCCACGAATTTCTTCGCCCGCGGCTGTCCGGATGCGCGGCCCGCGTTCGTCACGCTGGGTGGAAGCACGACCGGAGGAGAGAAACGATGAAGTACATGATGCTCGTCTGCACCGACACCGAGCCGGACCAGGACCCCAGCGCCGCGCCCGACATCGAGCAGTGGGTGGCCGAGCGGGACGCCAACGGCCAGCGCGTGACGGGCAGCCGGTTCGCGCCGCCGTCGGCGGCCACCACCGTCCGGGTCCGCGACGGTGAGCTGCTGCTCACCGACGGCCCGTTCGCCGAGACCAAGGAGGTGATCGTCGGCTTCGACCTGCTGGAGTGCGCCGACCTGGACGAGGCGGTCGAGGTGGCCCGCGCCCACCCGATGGCGTACGCGGGCCGGATCGAGCTGCGCCCGCTCGTGGACTGACGCCGGTGACCGACGCGGCCGGGGCGGTCGCCGCAGCGGGTGCCGAGGCGTACCCGCGGATCGTGGCCGCCCTGATCCGCGTGACCGGCGACTGGACCCTCGCCGAGGACTGCGCCCAGGAGGCGCTCGCCGCGGCGCTGGAACGGTGGCCGCGCGACGGCGTACCCGGGAATCCGGGCGGCTGGCTGATGACCACCGCCCGGAACCGGGCCATGGACGTGCTGCGCCGGGCCGCCGTGGAACGCCGCAAGCTGCGCGAGCTGGCGCTGCTCACCGACCCCGAGCCGACGCCACCGGAAGGGGACGTGGTGGACGACCGGTTGCGGCTCATCTTCACCTGCTGCCACCCCGCGCTGGCCCTGCCGGACCGGGTCGCGCTGACCCTGCGCACGATCGCCGGGGTGCCCACCGCCGACATCGCCCGCGCCTTCCTGGTCAGCGAGTCCGCCATGACCCGCCGGCTCACCCGGGCCAAGACCCGGATCGCGACGGCCGGCGTCCCGTACCGGGTGCCGACCGGGCCCGCGCTGGTCGAGCGGCTGCCGGGCGTCCTGGCCGTGCTCTACCTGCTGTTCACCCGGGGGTACGACGCCGACGGCGAACCGGCCTTCGCGGCTGAGGCCATCCGGCTGGCCCGGCTGCTGCACGAGTTGCTGCCGCAGGAGCCTGAGGTGGCCGGGCTGCTCGCCTTGTTCCTGCTGCACCACTCCCGCCGCGCCGCCCGCCGCGACCCGGCCGGCGACCTGCTCACCCTCGACGAGCAGGACCGGTCCCGGTGGGACCGGGACGCCATCGCCGAGGGCGTGGCGCTGCTGGACCGCGCCGGTCACGGCCCGTACGCCCTGCAGGCCCAGATCGCCGCCTGCCACGCCACCGCCCGCACCGCCGCCGACACCGACTGGCCCGCCATCGCCGGCTGGTACGACCACCTGGTCCAGCTCCGCCCCACCCCGGTGGTCCGGCTCAACCGGGCGGTCGCCCACGGCTACGCGTACGGTCCGGCGGCCGGGCTGGCGCTGCTCGCCGAGGCCCGCGCCGGCGGCGTGCTGGACAACTACCCGCCGGCGCTGGCCGCCGAGGCCGAGCTGACCGCCCGGCACGGCGACCGGGACCGCGCCGCGGCGCTGTTCCGAGCGGCAGCCGACGCGGTGCGCTCCGAGCCGGAACAGCGGGCGCTGCTGCGGCGCGCAGCCGACGTGAATCGGTGAGAAACCTCGACGGGTTCCGCCGAACCGGGCACGCCAGGAGGTGGGTGATTTCCGTGCACCCGTCCACCAGCCGGTTTGCGCAGGTCACACGTGGGTACGCAGCGCCCCATGATCGCACTGCTCGTCGCCCTGTTGCTGGTGTGGTTGGTTCTGGTGGTCGTCGGGCTCGTGGTGAAGGGCCTGTTCTGGCTCTTCGTGGTCGGGGTGATCCTGTTCGTCGCGACCGCCATCGTCGGCTGGGTTCGCAAGCGGGTGTGAGCCCACTGCCGGCCCGGGCCGGGCTTGAGCCGCTGACGATTGCATTGTCGGCTCTGTAGGGACAGTTCTGATGGGGCTGGCGGGTGCTGGACGGGTCAGTGCCCGGCGGTGAGCCGATCGACCACGGTGCGGACGGTGTCGATCGGGATGGCGAAGCCGAGCCCGATGCTGCCGGCGTCCTGGCCGGTGGTGGCGATGGCGACGTTGATGCCGACGACCCGCCCGGCGGTGTCGACCAGCGCGCCGCCGGAGTTGCCGTGGTTGATCGCCGCGTCGGTCTGGATGAGGCCGCTCATGTCGTCCACGGACCGGTTCAGCGCGGACACGATCCCCGAGGTCACCGTGTTCTGTAGGCCGAGTGGGCTGCCGAAGGCCAGCACCGGGTCGCCGACGGTCAGCGCGGAGTCGCTGCCGAGCGCCGCCGGGGTCAGCCCGGTGAGGCCGTCGGCCCGCAGCAGCGCGATGTCCGCGCTGGTGTCCTGGCCGACGAGGACAGCCGGGGCGGTACGCCCGTCGGACAGCTCAACGCTCAACTGACCGCCGGAGGCGATCACGTGGGAGTTCGTCAGAATCAGCCCGTCCGCGTCGAGGATGACACCGGAGCCGAGGCTGGTGCCGGTGTTCGCGGCGGCGGTGACGGTGACGATGCTCGGCGACACCGCGGCGACCACCCCGGCGAGGGAGTCGATCGCGGCGCCGGCCGGGGTCACGCGTAACGCGGTGGCGGTCGTGCCGTCGGCCAGCAGCCGGTCGGTGACCAGCGCGCCGGACGCGCCGCCGCCCAGCATGAGCACGAGCGCGACGCCGGTCGCCACGACCCGCCCACGCCGCCGGTACGGACGGGTACCCGTGGACGTGGTGTGCGGCGGTAGGGCCGGGGTTCCGGCGGACCGCGGTGGCTCGGTGGGCGGCCATCCGGAGCCGGGGGCGCCGTCCGAGCCGGGCCGGGTGGCCGTCGCGGGCGCCGGTAGATGGGTGGCGGTGTCGGCGACGCGCTGCATGACTTCTCCTCGGCTTGGTGATGCACCCACCGTCGCTCGGGGATCTGAAGCCGACTTGTGCCCTTCCTGTGCAAACCCGGTGTGCCGTGGCCGGGGGCGAACCGCGTCGGTCGCTTCGGCTCGCCCGTCCGGATCAGCAGAAAGGGTGGGCAGCGAACCGCCCACCCTTTCTCGCGAACGTGCGGTTACCGGACTACCCGCGGGTCGGCGTGCAGGCGGTCGGTCAGTCGGATGGTGATGAACTCGTTGTTGTCGGGCCGGCCGGGGCTACGGCCGGACGAGAACGGGAAGTTGTTGTCGTTGAGGACGGCGAGCGTCCGGTCGTCGAGGATCACCACGTCCTCGATGGTCGTGAACGGGAACCGGAACGTCTCACCGGAGCCGCCCAGCCGGCGCGGGTCGGCGATGTCGAGCAGGTCAGCCACGAGGGTCTTGTCCAGCCGTCCGTCACGGTCGCGGTCGCGCTTGTCGGCCAGGTAGATCTTCTTGACCTTGGCCGCGTCGCCCTCCGCGCCGTCCCGCTCGATGACGAGCAGGCGGTGCTGGTCGACGCTGATCGCGTCGCCGATGGCGTGGCCGGGCGCGTCGAGCTGGTAGATCCACCGCCGGCCGGTGTAGGCACCCGTCGCCAGGTCGAACTCGTTGAGCCGCAGCGCACCCGCCGGGTCACCGGCCACCGTTCCCTCGAGCAGCGGGAACAGCGTCCTGCCGTCGGGCGACAGGGACATGCCCTCGAAGCCCTTGCTGCTGCCGAGGTTGGGCGAGCCGGCGGGGTTCTCCGGGGCCCGCACGCCGGGCAGCGGGATCGGTGCCTGCAGCAGCCGACCGGCCCGATCCACGTGCAGCAGGTACGGCCCGAACTCGTCGCCGATCCAGTAGGACCCGTCGGCGACCCGCACCATCGACTCGATGTCGAAGTCGGCGCCGGTGAGTACCCGGTCGGCGCGGGTCAGCGGGAACGGCACCAGGCCGTCCGGGTCGGTAAGGTTGATCCCGCCGGCCACGTCGACCTTGCCGGTACGGAAGTCGGGCACGATGCGGTGGATGCGCAGGACGAAGTCGCCGCTGTTGGCCTTGTTGCCGTAGCCGTTGTCGGAGAGCGCGTCGAACGTCCCGTCAGCGTTGCGCAGGATTCCGCTGAATCCCTGCACCGGCTGGTCGGCGAAGGGCGGGGTGACCCCGTTGATCGGTGCGGTACCGAGCAGCGAGCCGGACGGCTCGCTGGCCGGAACGAACGTCTCGGCGGGCAGGGCGGCGAACCCGGTGAGGGTCGCCCGGCCGAACTGGTCGCGGGGAGCGGCACTGGCCACGGTGGACGAGGGCGCCACGACCGTGACCGCGAGCGCGCTGGCGGTCAGGCCGATGGCGGCGCGTCGTACGAGGGGTGTCATGGGCGGGACGGTAGGCCCCATCGTTGAACCCGGGTTGAACCCGGGACCAGCGCCAGACCAACCCGCGAATGCGCCGGGCCCCGGACAGACGAGCCACTCGTGGCGTCTGCTCAGGGCCTTCCGCTTTCCGGCTGGCCGCCCGCGTCGCGCCGCTCCTTCCCTGCGCTGAGCAGCAGTCTGGCTTGCCGAACGCGGGCGAGCGCCAGACGTGCCGGCCGTCCGGCGCCCGCTGCGCTCGCCGCCGACGTGCGCCGGGCCCGCGATCAGGCGACAGTCCCCCGTTCGCGTCCGGCGATGCGGACGCCGGCGACCACCAGGGGGAGCAACTGCAGGGAGAACACCGCACCCATGACGAGGGTCAGGTGCACCGGGATGAACATGACGGCTGCGAACGTGCCCACGAACGCGGACGTCAACCACCAGCCCACCACTCCGGCGCGGGCCAGGCCGACGCAGATCAGCAGCAGCCCGAGTTGGGCGAACATGCTCGTTCCGCGCCACAGCGGCATGAGGCTGGCGCCGTCGACGGCATCGGAGATGCGGACGGCGACCTCCAGCGGCAGGCGCTGGCCGATCTCCATCCGCCACCAGTCGTCCTTCACGGCGCCGGAGATGTTGAGCAGGCTGACGGCGGCGAGCAGCGTGCCGACCAGGGTGAATGCCCGTCCTCGCGCGCCGCGGACCAGTCCGGGCACCGCGAGCAGGCCCAGCGCGCTGATCAGCGTGCCGTAGTGCAGCAGGATCGCGGAGAGTTGGGTCTGCCCGCTGTCGTGGGCGAGCGAGGTCACGTAGTCGGCGGTCGATTCGCTGGCCTGCGGCGGGCAGGTGAGCATTCCGGCGAGGAAGAGGACCGGGCCGCCGATGAGCGCGCCCGCGCCGAGGCGGCGCAGTGCCGTCCGGCCGCGGGCATCGCCTCGGGTGTCCGTCGGGTCGGTGGTCAGGCCGGCGCTGTCGATGTTGCTGATCATCGTCACTCCCTGTCGCGGGCCGCCCTCGTGGCGGGCCGTGTCGGGTGATGACGATGCCGGGCAGCGGTGCTCGGGCGCGTCCGCCGCGGCGCACCGGTCGAGGGCGCCCACCAGCGGAGGTACGCCCGCACGGCACGCACCGAACGGTGGACCTGGAGCCGGTCGGGGTCCACCGCACGGCGGACGGCAGCGGCGGATCGGCGACCTACAGTGCCAACATGACGCTCGCCCGGCTGCGCGATCCCGGCCTCATCCCGTTCGTCCTGGGGCCGCTGATCGGCGTGCTCGCGGTCGTGGAGACCACCCTGGATCCGTTCTTCGGGGACGCCGCGGTCGCCACCTGGGTCTCGGGCGTGCTGCTCGGCGGCGGGATCGTCCTGGCGCGGTGGTTCCCGCTCACCGGCACGCTGCTCGCCGCCGGCTGCTACCCGGTCGGAGCGCTGCTCGGCGCGAAGGGCCCGGGCGGTGCGGCCATGATCGGGCTGATCGGTGTGGTCGGCTGGGTCGGCTGGCGGGAGCCGCCACGACGGTCGTCACTCGCCCTCGGCGCCGGGGCCGTCGCGCTCGCCCTCACCTCGGTGGTCACCGGCAAACCGTCCTGGGAGCTGCTGTTCGTCCCGGCGATCCTGCTGCCGGGCTGGTTCCTGGGGCTGCTCGCCCGCGCCAACGCCGCCCGCGCGGCCCAGCTCGCGGACCTGGCCGCGGCGTTGGAGGCCGAACGCGAGGCGAACGCGCAGGCAGCGGTGGTGCAGGAGCGGGCGCGCATCGCGCGGGAGGTCCACGACGCGGTCGCCCACTCGGTCAGCGTGATGACGTTGCAGTTGGGTGGGCTACGCCGGCAGCTCGCGGATCGCCCGGAACAGCAGGAGATCGTGCTGGGGCTCGAACGCCTCGGCCGGCAGTCCGTGGAGGAGATGCGCGGGCTGGTGGGCATCCTGCGCGAGAGCGGTACGGCCGAGGCCGCCGCCCCGCAGCCCACGCTGGAGCGGGCCGACGCCCTGCTGGCCGAGGTGGCGCGGGCGGGCCTGCCGGTGCGGCTGCGGGTGGAGGGCGAGACGGTGCCCCCTGCCCCGCACCCTGGACACCTCGGCCTACCGGGTGCTGCAGGAGGCGATGACGAACGTGCTGCGCCACGCCGGTTCCGTACCGACGGTGGTGACGATCTCCTACGCCCGGGACGGGGTCTCCGTGGCCGTGGTCAACGAGCGCGGCGAGGTTCGGCCGGCTCCGGCTCCCCGTGGCCGGGCGGGCACGGCCTGGTGGGGATGCGCGAGCGGGTGGCGCTGTTCGGCGGGTCGTTCGACGCGGGGCCGCTGCCGGACGGCGGGTACGCGGTGCGGGCCCACTTCGCGGTGCCGGGCCGGTAGGGGTCGATCATGAACATTTCGGTGGTCCTAGTCGACGATGAGGCGATGGTCCGGGTCGGCCTGCGGATGGTGCTCAGCGGCGAGCCCGACATCACGGTGGTGGGCGAGGCGTCCGACGGCGACCAGGCGGTCGACCTGGTCACCCGTACGCGGCCGGACGTGGTGCTGATGGACATCCGGATGCAGCGCGTCGACGGTCTGGAAGCCTCGCGTCGACTGCTCGCCGCGGCACCGGACATGAAGATCATCATCCTGACCACCTTCGACGAGGACGAGCACGTGGCGGCGGCGCTCCGGGCGGGCGTGAGCGGATTCCTGCTCAAAATCTCCCCGCCGGAGCAACTCGTCGACGCGGTCCGGTTGGTGGCGGCCGGGCGCGGGCTGCTCGATCCGGCGGTCACCCTGCGGGTGATCCGCGGCTTCGCCGCGCAGCCGGAACCGGTCCCCCGTTCCCGCGAGCTCGACCAGCTCACCGCTCGCGAGGTCGACGTGCTCCGCCTCGTCGCGGAGGGGCTCACCAACGCCGAGATCGGGGGTCGGCTGTTCCTCGGCGAGGCCACGGTCAAGACCCACCTCTCGCGGGTGCTCTTGAAGCTGAACCTGCGCACCCGGGTGCAGGCCGTGGTCTACGCGTACGAGCGTGGCCTGGTCCGACCGGGAGGGCGGTGAACTGGACAAACAGCCAGCAAGCCGCCCCCTGTTCGGGCGCGGCATCCGCGTTGTTCACCTGGACGTCGGCATTGACCGCCGATCGCTTCACCTCCTCCTCGTAGCGTCGCCGACGCGTCCGCGGATTGCGGACACTCCGCTGGGAGGAATGCAACGATGCCCATCTTTTCCAAGCGCCGGCTGTCGGCCGTCGCCATCGCCGGAGCGGCCGTCATGGCCGTCGGCAGCGCAGCGTCGGCGGCGCCGGGCGGGTCAACCGGCCCGAGCAGCAGCGACGCGCCGTACCTGGTCCGGCACACGCCGGGCGTCACGCTGACGTCGCTGCTGACCACCGGCGACTCGGTCGGCGGCTACCGGATGGCCGGCATCCCCGACGGCCTCGGCGCGTACGACAACGGTGACGGCACCTTCACCGTGCTGATGAACCACGAGCTCGCCAACACCGTCGGGGTCGCCCGGGCGCACGGCGGCAAGGGCGCTTTCGTCTCCAAGTGGGTGATCGACAAGAAGACCCTGCGGGTGCTGTCGGGCAGCGACCTGATCCGCAAGGTCTTCCTGTCCCGCAACGGGCAGTACGTCGACACGCCGGGCGCGGTGTTCAACCGGCTCTGCTCGGCTGACCTCGCCGCCCGGACCGCGTTCTTCAACCCGAGCACTGGCAAGGGTTACGACGGCCGGATCTTCACCAACGGCGAGGAGTCGACCGGCGGCCGCGCCTTCGGCCACGTCGTCGAGACCGGCGAGTCCTACGAGCTGCCCGGTTTCGGCACGGGGAGCTGGGAGAACATCGTCGCCAACCCGGCCAGCGGCGACAAGACCGTGGCGATGGGCACCAGCGACGGCGGGGCGGGCGAGGTCACGCTCTACGTGGGTGACAAGAAGTCCGTCGGGAACCCGGTGGAGAAGGCCGGCTTCACCGGCGGCAAGAGCTACACCATCTCCGTGCCGGGCATGGCGGTGGAGGACAGCACCACGGCGTGGACCAAGGGCGACCTGCCCTTCACGCTGTCGTCCACCGGCGGCACCTCGTTCGACCGGCCCGAGGACGGCGCCTGGGACCCGAACAACCCGAACGACTTCTACTTCGCCACCACGGCCAGCATGACCAAGCACAGCCGGCTGTGGCGGCTGTCGTTCGCCGACGTGACCGACCCGGCCAAGGGCGGCACCCTTACCATGGTGTTCGAGGGCCCGTCGGACCCGGCCAGCGGCCCGAAGATGATGGACAACATCACCATCAACGATCGCGGTCAGGTGCTCATGCAGGAGGACCCGGGCAACCAGGGCTACCTGGCCGGCGTCTACCAGTTCGACATCGCCTCGGGCGCGGTGCGCCGGATCGTCGACCACGACCCGCAGCGCTTCCTGCCCGGCGGCGCGTACTTCGACACCACTGACGAGGAGTCGTCGGGCATCATCCCGGCCCCGTTCCTCGGTGCGGGCAAGTACCTGCTGGACGTGCAGAACCACACCAAGTCCGCGGACCCGGAGCTGGTCGAGAAGGGCCAGCTGTTGGTCCTGAACGTGGCTCCGGGCCAGCCGGTCCGGTAGTAACCGCACCGGGGACCCGGGCAGACGTCCTCTGCCCGGGTCCCCGCGTTTTGCGGAGCTGGCCGGTGGTCAGCTGGCCGCGCTGCCCGCCGGCTGTTCCTCGCCGAGCCAGATCGGCTGCCAGTCCGGCACCTCGTGGAAGCGGCGCAGCTCCGACAGCCCGGACACCGACCCGCTCCACGCCGCGTACGGGGGGTTGCTCTCGTCGAAGCCGCTCTGCACGAAGGTCAGCTTGGTCTTCCCGCCGGACTCGGCCAGCTCCCAGGTGCTGACGCCGGTCGGTCCCCAGTCGACGGACATCTTGCGGCCCGGCGTCAGGTCGACCACCTTGGCCGCGTATCCGGCCTCGAAGCCGCCCATGGCGTAGCGGCCGCCGACCCAGGGCTCGATGCCGATCGGGAACCCGAACCAGGCGCTGGCCTGCTCGGAGTCGGTCAGCGAGGTCCACACCCGGTCCATCGGGGCGTCGATCATCAGTTCGCCGCGCAGGTCGGCCGAGGTGAAGTCGGTGCGGGGCAGCAGCGGCCGCCCCTCCAGGTGGGCGTTGAGGTTGGCCAGGGCCAGGCTCCACCAGGTCTGCAGCACGCCCCGGATGGTGCTGCCGTCGAGCGCCTCGCTGAAGACGAAGTGGCTCTGCCGCAGGGTCAGCTCGGTGTGCTCGCCCTGCGGCGCCAGCTCGATCTCGCTGGTGGTCTCGACGCCGCCGAGCAGCCAGGCGAAGCGCAGGCTGTGGTCGTCGGCGTGCAGCAGCCGCTGCTGCGGGGCGTCGCCTTCCGGCGTGAAGCGGCCCCAGAACGCGTACCGCTGCGGCAGCTCGACCTCGGCGTGCTCGGCGAACCAGACGCGCAGCTCGGCGGGGTCGGTCAGCGCGCGCCACACGCGCTCCGCCGGTGCGGCGAGCCGGACTCGGATGGTCAGCAGATCAGTCATTGTTGTCGCCCTTCGGGTAGCAGGCCACGGCGAGCTTGAAGGCATCTCCCTCGGTGCCGCCGTAACGAGTGAACAGGTCCTGCAGCGTCGACTGCAGGTCGTGCAGGAACTCCTGGCGCCGCTCGGCCGGCACCCGGATCTCGCCGGAGACGCCGATCGACGGCAGCTCGGGCGCGGTGCGGTCGAGGGCGGCGATGTCCGCCTGGACCTCCTCCATCAGGTCGAGCAGGTAGCCCAGGCTCAGCTCGTCCTGCGCCCGGCGCGTCCCACCGATGCGTCCGACGAGGCGAGGTGACAGCCAGTACGACCGGGCCACGGCCTGGTAGATGCCCTCGGTGATGCCGCGCACCCGGCGCTCGGACACCTGCTCGGCCAGCCCGGCCGCGACCAGTTGCTTGACGTGGTAGTAGACGCGCTGCGGCGTCTGGCCCAGCAGGCCCGCGACCTCGGTGCAGGTGCGGGGCTCGGCGAGGTGCCGCAGCACCTCGATGCGCTGCGGCTTGAGCAGGGCCTCGGCCTGCTCACGCTCTTCCAGGTACAGGACGTCTCTCATGGCAAAATCAGTTTGTACGTACAAAACTTCTTTGTCAATAGGTTCGACGAAAGGCCGCGCGAACCGCGCGGCCTTTCGCTGAACCGATGAGGTCAGGGCGTCCAGTCGGGGCGCAGCGGGTAGCCGTTCACGCCCTGCGGGCCGTTCTGGGTGGCCAGCACCTGGTGCAACTGGATCTCGTTCCGCTCGAAGGCCAGCCGGGAGCCGGCCATGTACAACCCCCACACCCGCGCGGTGCCCAGACCCACCTCCCCGACGCAGAAGTCCCAGTGCTCGACCAGATTGCGGCACCAGCCGGCCAGCGTCAGCGCGTAGTGCTGCCGCAGGTTCTCCTCGTGGTGCACCTCCAGCCCGGCGTCGTGGATCTCGCTGACCAACCGACCCGGCCCGGCCAGCTCACCGTCCGGGAAGACGTACCGGTCGATGAAGGCGCCGGAGCGGTGCGGGGCGCGGTTGTCCGCGCGGGTGATGCAGTGGTTGAGCAGCCGGCCCCCCGGCTTCAACCGGTCCTTGAGCGCCCCGAAGTACGCCGGGTAGTTGCGCACCCCGATGTGCTCGGTCAGCCCGATCGAGGAGACGGCGTCGAACTGCTCCCGCGGCGCGTCCCGGTAGTCCAGGTGCCGCACCTCGGCCAGCTCACCCAGCCCCTCCCGCTCGATCGCCGCCTGCGCCCAATCAGCCTGGGCCCTCGACAGGGTCACCCCGAGCGCCTTGACGCCGTACTCCCGGGCCGCGTGCCGGACCATGCCGCCCCAGCCGCACCCGACGTCGAGCAGCCGCATCCCCGGCTTGAGCGCCAGCTTCCCGGCGACTAGGTCGTACTTGGCGCGCTGCGCCTCCTCCAGCGTGTCGCCCGGGCTGCGGAAGACCGCGCAGGTGTACGTCATCGACGGGCCGAGCACCTTCTCATAGAAGGCGTTCGAGACGTCGTAGTGGTGCGAGATCGCATCGCTGTCCCGGCCGCGCGAGTGCCGCAGCCCGGACATCACCCGCTTCCAGCGCGGCGCGGCCTCCTGCGGCGGGGGCGGCGGCGGCATCAGCCGCTCCCAGCCCAGCCCCTTCACCAGGGCCAGCCCCTCGCCCACCGCCGGCAACCGCAGGCGCACCTCGTCCTTGAGCACCTTGAACGCCTCGTACGGGTCGCCCGGGTGCACACCCTCCAGCCCCAGGTCACCGCTCACGTACGCCCGGGCCATGCCCAGGTCACCGGGTGCGGTGAGCAGGTAGGACAACCCGCGCGGGGTGCGGATCGTCACGGTGATCCCGGCATCGGCCGGGCCGACGGCGCTGCCGTCGTAGCCGGTGATGCGGATCGGCAGGTCGCCGGTGGTGACCGTGCGGATCACGTCCGCCACGGTCGGTGCGCCGCGGCGGCCACCCGCCGGCGGGTTGCCCGGGGTGCTCGCCGCCCCCTGTTCACGGTCGGTCAGGCTCATTGTCTCGCTACCGCCTTCTCGTACAGTCCGGTCAGCCGGTGTTCCGGGTCGTAGCGGTCCTTCGCGGCGCGCCAGGTCTCCCCGCCGTAGAGCCGGTGGAACGCCTCCCGGTCGTAGTACGCGTCGGAGTAGAGCGACTTGTGCCCGCCCACCTCCGACACCTTGCTCTCGATCTCCCGGTTGACGTCGCCGTCGGCCGCGCCCTCGGCGATCGGCACGCTGCCCCAGAAGCCGATGTTCACGTAGGTCTCGCCCGGTTGAAGGGGATACAGCGGCCAGGCCCGGGCGGAGCCGGGGCCGGCCGGCTCGCGCAGCCGCAGCGGGCAGAGCCAGACCGGCGTCATCCTGACCGTCCCGGCGAACCAGCGCAGGAATTCGGCGGTGCGGTCGAGCGGGATCTCCACGTCCTGTACCACCCGCTCCCGGGCCGGGTTGCCCCGCCAGCGGTCGACCCGGGCGGCCACCTGGTAACGGTGCTCCAACCTCACGATCCGGTGATAGAAGTCGCTGCGGCGGTAACGCTGCGGCCACAGCCGACGGACCACCGGATGCTGCACCCCGAACGCCGCCGAACACCAGAACCAGTCGGTGTCCCAGCGCCACAGATAGTCGTACATGGTCAGCATGTCCCGGGTGCGCCGCTGCAACGACCGGTAGTAGATCTCCTGGCCGGTGTAGTCGCTGGGCCGTCCCCCCGGCTCGTCGGTGAACGTGGCGAGCACCAGGTACGCCTCGCCGGGGCTGAACATCACCGCATCCATCCCGTCGACCGGGTCGCCCTCCCAGGATCCCTTGGCGATCACCTCGCCGATCGCGTCGGTCAACTCCTCCAGCCGGGTGAACCGGATGTTGCGCAGGGCCACCCACCGGCGTACCGGCTGCAGCTCGATGCGCAGCCGGGTGGCGTAGCCGAGGCTGCCGAGCGAGTTGGGAAAGGCCCGGAACAGCTCGGCGTGCTCCCCCTCGGGCCGGGCGGTGACGATGTCGCCCGCGCCCGTGAGGATGTCCATCTCGTACACCGACTCGTGCGGCAGCCCGTTGCGGAACGAGGTGGACTCGATGCCCAGCCCGGTCACCGCCCCACCCAGGGTGATGGTGCGCAACTGCGGCACCACCAGCGGCATCAGCCTGTACGGAAGGGTGGCGTCGACCAGGTCCTCATAGGTGCACATGCCCTGCACGTCGGCCGTCCGGGCGGCCGGGTCGACGGCGATCACCCCGGTCAGGCCGCTCACGTCCAGGCCCGGAGCGCCGGGCGCCGATCTCGGCCGGAACAGGTTCGATGTGCGTTTGGCCAGCCGCACGGTCTCGCCGGGGGGCACCGCGGCGTACGACCGCCGCAGCGTGTCCACCGCTTGATCATGGTCAACCGGATGATCCACACGCTGAGCACGCATGAGATCACATTACGCCTGCTCCGCCAGCTTGGCGGGCTGTCCACCATGGCCTTTTCGCATCCACCGGTCGGCCGGCGGGTTACCGTGGCGGGCATGCCGTCCCCCGCGATCGCCGCCCTCGACGCCGCCGGACTGCCGTACCGGGTGATCCGGCACGGCCCGGTCCGCAGCCTCGCCGAGGCCGCCCAGGCGCGCGGCGTCGCGGTCCCCGACGTGGTCAAGACCATCGTGGTACGCCGGGGCGAGGACGACCATTTGTTCGTGCTCACCCCCGGCGACCGGGTCGTCTCCTGGCCCAAGCTGCGCGCCCTGCTCGGGGTGAGCCGGATGTCCATGCCTGACGCCGAGGCGGCCCGGGCGGCCACCGGCTACGAGCGCGGCACCATCACGCCGTTCGGCTCTACCACCGCCTGGCCGGTGGTCGCCGACGAGCGGCTGCGCGGCCGGGAGATCACCCTCGGTGCGGGCGAGCACGGGATGGCCGTGGCTGTCGACGCCGATGCCGCCCTCGCCACGCTCGACGCGACGGTCGCCGACGTGACCGACCCGGAACCGGCCCGCTGACCGGCAGCGTCAGGGCCTGCCGCGCAGCCGGGCCAGCCGCCCCGACTTCGCCTGCCTCGAAGTCGTCAAGGTCCGCCCGACGGCCTACGGTGGACACATGCCGAAAGCTGTCTGGAACGACCTCGTCATCGCGGAGAGCGACGACACCGTGGTGGTCGAAGGCAACCACTACTTTCCCCGCGCCGCGCTGCGCGAGGACCTGATCCGCGACTCGGCCACCCACACGTTCTGCCCGTGGAAGGGCACCGCGTCGTACTACACCCTCGAACACGCGGGCCGGACCAGCGCGGACGCCGTCTGGTACTACCCCGACCCGAAGCCGGAGGCGGAGATGGTGCGCGACCGGGTCGCATTCTGGAAGGACGTCCAGGTCGTCGACTGAGTCACGCCCGCACCGGGGCGGCTCGCCATCGACGCTCGCCGTGGGTCAGGATGCCCCCATGTCCGCGCCCCGCACCGACCCGCCCGGCACCGTCTACGGCGCCCGCCGCCTGGCCCGTCTCCGCCTGCCGCAGGACCCGCTGATGCGGATCGCGCTGGGCGTCGCCGTGGTCGGCGTACTCCTGGGGGCGTTCCTCGCCACCGGCGTGCTCGGCGGCGGCGACCAGCCGGTGTCCACGGCGGCCGTGCCGACGCCCACGGCGAGCGAGTCGAGTCCGGCCGCGCCCACCACGGAGGCCACGCCCACCACGGCCGCGCCCACCACGGCCGCCCCGCCGTCGCCGACGGCCGCACCGGCGCCCTCGGCCCCCGCGGCCGGACCGAAGGTGTTCCGTGGCGTCCCCTCCGGGCGCTGCGTCGGCGTGACCGGTGACGAACCGGAGGGTGCGCAGGCGGCGCTGGCCGACTGTACCGGCGGCCCGGAGCAGCAGTGGGTGGCGACTCCGGTCGCCGCCGACGTGTTCGCCCTGGTCAACGCGGCCAGCGGCAAGTGTCTGGACGTCTACGGGCAGAGCGCCGACGACGGCGCGAAGGTGGTGCAGTGGTCCTGCAACGGGCAGGCCAACCAGCAGTGGCGGCTCGCCCCGGCCGCCAGCGGCGCCGTGCTGCTGGTAGCCGTGCACAGCGGCAAGTGCGCGCAGGTCCACGACGCGGGCAACGCGCTGGAACAGGCGCCGTGCGGCGGCGTGCCCGAGCAGCAGTGGGCGATCGGGTAGGCCCGGGGGCGGGTCGCCGATGTGGCGGTGTCCGGCCGCCGCGGACACCGTCAGGTCGCCGATGACACGGGCCGGCCTCGGCGGCCCGGCCGGCGGCCGGATGTCCGCCCCGGGACACCGCCAGGTTCAGCCCCGGTAGCTCCACGCGCGGGGCGCGGCGGCCACCGGCACCGCGACCGGCACGGGCACCGGCTGCCGGCGGCGCAGCAGCAACGACAGCCCGGCCGCCCCGATCGACAGCGCGCCGGCCGCGTACCAGGCGAGGGCGTAGTCGCCGAGCTGGTCGCGGACCAGTCCGGCGCCGGTCGCCGCCACCGCGGCGCCGATCTGGTGGGCGGCGAACACCCAGCCGAACACGACCGCGCCGGACGCGCCGAAGTATTCCCGGCACAGCGCCACGGTCGGCGGCACGGTGGCCACCCAGTCCAGCCCGTAGAAGACGATGAAGACCAGCATGCTGGGCTGCGCGGTGTCGGCGAAGAGGCCCGGAAGCACCAGCAGCGACGCGCCGCGCAGCGCGTAGTAGGCGCCGAGCAGCAGCCGGCTGTCCATCCGGTCGGTGAGCCAGCCGGAGGCCACCGTGCCGGCGATGTCGAAGATCCCGACCAGGGCGAGCAGGCCGGCGGCGGTGGTCTCCGGCATGCCGTGGTCGTGCGCCGCCGGCACGAAGTGGGTGCCGACCAGGCCGTTGGTGGTCGCGCCGCAGATCGCGAAGCCGCCGGCGAGCAGCCAGAACGGCCGGGTCCGCGCGGCGGCGGTGAGCGCGCCGATCGCCCGGGCCGCCGCCCCGCGGGCCGGCGGGGCGGGCGGCAGCACCTCGGTGGCGCCGTAGGCGGGCAGGCCGAGATCCGCCGGGTGTTCGCGCAGCAGCCACACCACCAGGGGTACGACCGCCAGCGCCGCCCCGGCGACGACCAGCGCGGCCACCCGCCAGCCGTGGTCGCGGACCAGCACGGCGATCAGCGGGAGGAAGACCAGTTGCCCGGTCGCCCCGCCCGCGGTGAGTACGCCGGTGACCAGCCCTCGCCGGTGGACGAACCAGCGCCCGGTGACCGTGGCCACGAAGGCCAGCGCCATCGATCCGGTGCCCAGCCCGACCAGGACGCCCCAGCAGAGGATGAGCTGCCAGCTCGCACTCATCATGACGGTCAGCCCGCTGCCGAGGGCCACCAGCGCCAGCGCGCCGGCCACCACCCGGCGGATGCCGAACCGGTCCATCAGCGCGGCGGCGAACGGGGCGGTGAGCCCGTAGAGCATCAGGTTGACCGAGACGGCGGCGGAGATCGTCGCGAGGGGCCAGCCGAACTCGGCGTGCAGCGGGTGCAGCAGCACCCCGGGCGTGGCGCGGAAACCGGCCGCGCCGACCAGCGCCACGAAGACGACGGCGGCGACGGCCCAGGCCGGGTGGAGACGGCGGGAACGGGTCACGCTCCGAGTTTCGGGGCGGGCGGGCCGCACGACGAGTGGCCGGAAAGCCATCGTGCGCAATAATCGGGCCATGGTTGTCGTCCCGCACCGGATCGCCGTGCTCGCCCTCGACCAGGTGGTCGGCCTGGACCTGGGCACCCCGTCCCAGGTCTTCGGCACCGCCCGTACCGACGACTTCCAGCAGCTCTACACCGTCGACGCCTGCGCTCCCGGCGGTGGCCCGGTCCGCAGCACCGCCGGGTTCCAGGTCGTCCCCGATCACGGGCTGGAGCTGCTCGACGCCGCCGACACGGTGATCGTCCCCGGCATCCACGGCGGCCCGCCGCTGGCGGACGGGACGCTGGCCCCCGAGGTGACGGCGGCGCTGCGGGCCGCCCACGAGCGTGGCGCGCGCATCATGTCGATCTGCACCGGCGCGTTCGTGCTGGCCGCCACCGGCCTGCTCGACGGCCTCCGGGCCACCACCCACTGGGCGTACGCGGACCGCTTCCGCCGGCTGCACCCGGCCGTGGACCTCGACCCGGACGTGCTGTTCATCGACTCCGGCCGGGTGCTCACCTCGGCCGGGGTGGCCGCCGGCCTCGACCTGTGCCTGCACGTGATCCGCACCGACCACGGCAGCGAGGTGGCCAACCGGTCCGCCCGGCGCTGTGTGGTGCCGCCGTGGCGGGACGGCGGCCAGGCCCAGTACATCGAGCGTCCGGTCCCCCGGGCGGCGGAGACCGGCACCGCGGCCACCCGGGAGTGGGCCCGGCAACGGCTGCACGAGCCGGTGGCGCTGCGGGACCTGGCCGCGCACGCGCGGATGAGCGTACGCACGTTCACCCGGCACTTCCGCTCGGAGACCGGACTCAGCCCGGCGCAGTGGCTGCTCCAGCAGCGCACCGAGCACGCCCGGCTGCTGCTGGAGACCACCGAGCTGAGCGTCGACCAGATCGCCCGGCACGCCGGCTTCGGCACCACCGCCGCCCTGCGCCAGCACTTCCACCAGCGGGTCGGCGTCGCCCCCACGGCCTACCGCCGCACCTTCCACCGCGTCTCCTGATCCCCGCTGCCGGAGTGGCAGGGCTTCGGGGAGCGCGTCTCACCCAGGAGCTTCGCAGGGCATTGCCCACGCCACCGGCTCGTCTTCGCTCAGGCCAGGTGCGGTTGGCGGCGCAGGGCGCGGAGCTGGGCCAGGTGCATCGGCAGGTGGACGCGGGTGTGCAGGTCCAGGGTGCGGCCCCAGGGCAGCGAGTCGGCCACGTCCAGGTCGAAGCCCTCCCGCAGCACCGTCTCCACCGGGGTCTCCGTGGCCGGGCCGAGGCGTTCGGCGAGGGTGCACAACTTCTGGCTGGTCGCCCGGAGCAGCGCGGCCAGTCCGTCCAGCCCGCCGCACTCGGAGACCAGCGCGTCGAGCTGCGGGCGGTGGATGGTCTCCAGGTCGTAGTACGCGAACGGCGACCCGGCCAGCACCGCCTCGGTCGCCTCGCTCATCAGCTCGTCGTTGGCGGCCAGGTGGGCGACGATCTGCTCGGCGCTCAGCTCCCCGTCCTCGGGCGGCCCGAACCCGCCGGCGTCCACCTCCGCGAGCACCGTCTCGTACGCGCGCCGCAGCTCCGCGGCGTCCACGTCGTCCATGCCCGCATCCAACCCCGCCTACGGACGGCAGCGCCGCGGCTACCCCGCCGGGTTCACCCGGACGAGGCGGCGTGGCGGGGTTTACCCACCCGATCGACCGGGCTATTATAAGCCACAACTTATGAAGGAGGAGTCTTGACGCTCACCAGTGACCCTGTCCGCGCCGCCGGTCTGGTGGCCCGCGAGATCCGCGGCGGCACCCGCGGCGG
Organism: Micromonospora sp. NPDC006431; assembly: GCF_042870725.1. Taxonomy (NCBI): domain Bacteria; kingdom Bacillati; phylum Actinomycetota; class Actinomycetes; order Micromonosporales; family Micromonosporaceae; genus Micromonospora; species Micromonospora sp. NPDC006431. Next base: position 512,485 of record NZ_JBIAHQ010000003.1, on the reverse strand, counting down.
CCGACCCACCAAGATCGCGATAGCCCGCCGCCGGTACGCCGCCGAACGCCCCGACGTGTGGGACGCGCTCACCAACGCCGAGCGGATCCCGCGCTGGTTCCTTCCGATCAGCGGCGACCTGGTCGTCGGCGGCCGCTACCAGCTCGAGGGCAACGCCAGCGGCGTGGTGGAGAGCTGCACCGAGCCGGAGAGCTTCGCGGTGACCTGGGAGTTCAACGGTCAGGTCTCGTGGGTGCAGGTCCACCTCGGCGAGGCCGACGGCGGCACGACGCTGGAACTGGTCCACGAGGCGCACGTCGACCCCGACCTGTGGGCGCAGTTCGGTCCGGGGGCGGTCGGCATCGGCTGGGACCTCGCGCTGCTGGGCCTCGGCCAGCACCTGGCCGGCGCCGCCCTCGACCCGGCCGAGGGGGCCGCCTGGCCGCTCAGCCCCGACGGCACCCGATTCGTCCGGCTCGCCGGCGACGGCTGGGCCCAGGCCGCGATCGGCGACGGCGACGACCCGGAGCAGGCCAGCGCCGCCGCGGCGCGTACCGTCGCGTTCTACACGACCGCGCCGGAGGAGGCACCGGAGGGCTGATGGCGGGTGCCGTCTTCGACGCGCTCGGCGATCCCGTGCGCCGCCGGATCCTCGAGCTGCTGAGCCTCGGCGAGCGGCCGGCGGGCGCGATCGCGGACGCGCTGCACGCACAGTTCGGGATCTCCCAGCCGGCCGCCTCCCAGCACCTCCGCGTCCTGCGCGAGGCCGGGCTGGTCACCGTACGCGCCGAGGGCACCCGCCGCATCTACGGCGTCGACAGCGCCGGAGTCGCCGTGGCCCAGGAGTGGCTCGCGCGCTTCGCGGACCCCTTCGCCCAGCCCCTCGACGCCCTGGAGACCGAGCTCGCCCGCGGTCGCCGGGCACGGCGACGGGCCGGCAACCCGGACCAGACCCGGGAGCCGGGCCCCACTACCGAGCGTCGACCACCCCGAGCCACCGCCTGAGGGGCCCGACGGCCGGCCCGACGGAAGCCGGCGACCGGTCAGCGGCGGCCGTGGCGGGCGCGCAGGTAGTCGGCGACCACGTACTCGCCGAGATCGTCGAGATCGGGGGTGAACATCCGGCCCCGGGACCGGCGGGCCACCGCGTCGACGAACCGGCGCAGACCCGGATCGCCGCCGAGCATGAACAGATTCAGCGTCGCGCCGTACCGGGTGAGCCGGTCCACCTCCCGGATGGTCGCCTCGATCGTCTCCGGCAGCGGCGGCCAGTGGAAGTACGCCTCCCCGTCGTCCGGATCGAGGTGGGCAGTCGGCTCACCGTCGGTCACCACCAGCACCACCGGCTCGGCACCGGGGTGCCGGCGCAGGTGCCGGGCGGCCAGCCGCAGCGCGTGCTGCAGGTTGGTGCCCTGCTGCAGATCCGGCTCCACCGCCGCCAGCTCCTGCTGGGTCAGCGGCAGCGCCTCCCGCCCGAACCCGATGATCTGCAGCGCGTCCTGCGGGAACCGGGTCGCCACCAGATGCGACAGCGCCAACGCCGTCTGCTTCATCGGCCCCCAACGCCCCTGGGAGATCATCGAGTACGACAGGTCGACGCAGAGCGCCACCGCCGCCGACGCCCGCCGCTCGGTCTCCACCACCTCGAAATCCTCGACCGCGAGCTGCACCGGCACGCCCGGACCGGCCCGGCGTACCGCACGGGTCAGCGTGCGCACCACGTCGAGGGGCTGCTCGTCGCCGTACTCCCAGAGCCGGGAGGCGCCGCTGACCTCGCCGGCCGCGCCCGCCGAGCGCAGGTCGTGCTGGCCGCGCGGCCCGGCCGTCAGATCGGCGAAGACCCGCCGCAGCGCGGTGCCGGCCAGCCGGCGCAACGCCTTCGGGCTCAGCGTCAACCCCTCCGCGTCCCGAGTCACCCAGCCCTGCCGACGCAGCTCCCGCTCCAGCTCCCCCAGCCGGCGTACGTCGTCGGCCGCGTCCCGGCCCAGCGTCCGGGCCACCGCGTCGACGTCGACGTCGTCCAGCGTGGCGCCCGGCTGGTCCTGGTCGAGGTGTTCCAGCAGCTCGTCCAGCTGGGCGAGCTCACCGAGCGCCCCGGTCGCCTCGCCGTAGCCGAGCGGCCGGTCGCCCCGGATCCGCTCGCCGCGCTGCCAGTTCAGGTCCGGGCGCAGCGCCCGCAGCTGCGCGTCCAGCTGCGCCAGCTCCCCGGCCAGCTGCCCGCCGAGGGACTGGCGCATCAGCCCGGCCAGCTCCTCCCGCTGCCGATCCGACAGCGACCGCATCAGCCGCTCCCCGGCCGCCGCCCGGCGGGCCAGCACGTCGATCAGCTCGTCGACGTCCTTCGGCCGTTCCGGGAAGAACTCGCCGTGCCGGCGCATGAACTCGGCGAACGCGTCGGTGGTGTCCTCGGACCGGGCGTGCCGGGCGAGCAGGTCGTTGAGGTCGCGCATCATCTCGGCGAGCTGCCGCTGGGCGGCCGGGTCCGCGGCGGCTCGCGCCGCGTCCCGCAGCCCGGCGAAGCGCTGCTCCAGCACCTCGCCGCGCAACCCGTCCAGGATCCGCTGGTACGTGGCCCGCGCCTCGTCGCTGGCCCAGTCGTACCCGGACAGCTCCTCCACGGCGCGGGCGGTCGAGCGGGGCAGGTTGTCCAGCACCGCCTCGGCGAAGCGGGCGTCGTCGCCGTCCCGGCCGCGCAGCTCCTCCCGCTCGGCTGCCAGGGCCTGGTCGAGCAGCGCCCGCGCCCGGGTCACCGCGCCGTCCAGGTCGCCCCGGCGCAGCGCCTCGCGGCGCAGCCGCCGGGCCCGGGCGGCCAGCTCGTCCAGGCCGCCGCGCCCCTGCGGGCCGCGCCGCAGCAGGTCCCGCAGCGCCTCCCGCAGGCTGCCGCCGCCCAGCACCTCCGCGCCGACCGCGTCCACCGCGGCCCGCACGTCGTACGGCGGGGCGAGCGGGTCGGGCCCGCCGCGCCACTGCCCGTACCGGAACCGGTTGCCGGCCATGCTCAGTCCCGGCCGCCGTAGACGGTGCGCCCGGAGTCGGTGACGTCCTTGCCCAGCCGGCGGGTCAGGTGCAGGCCTTCCAGCACGAACTCGATCCCGGCGGCCGCCTCCTCCGGGCTGGGCGCGTCGCCCAGGCCCAGCCGGTCGAGCACCTTGGCCAGCCCCGGCACGGTGCCGACCTGGCGCAGCAGCTCGGCGGAGGAGACCAGCTCGCCGGTCTCGATCACCTCGCCCTCGGCGACCAGCGCGGTGAACCCGGACAGGTCCAACCCGGCCAGGCGGCCCCGGAACGTCTCGGCGGTGGCGGTGCGCAGCAGGTGGGCCAGGATCTCGATCTCCCGCCCTTCTTCGCCGCTCTCGAACTCGACCTTGCCGCGCAGGGTGGAGGTCACCGAGACCGCGTCGCCGACCCGGGCCACCGGCGCTTCGGGGCGTACCACGGGGTCGCCGGCTCCGGGCGCGGCGCCGCCGGCCGCCGGTGCGGCGAGCAGGCTGGCGCGGCGCAGCGCGGCCGCCGCGACGGTCTCCGCGGCGGCGATGGCGAACCGCGCGGACACCCCGGAGCGCGGGTCCACCGACGGCGACTCCCGGACCGCGCGGGCGAACCGGGCGAGCACCTCCAGCACGTGCTCCGGCACCTCGGCGACCAGGTCGGCCTCCTGCCGGATCAGCGCCAGCTCCAGCTCCAGGTCGGCCGGGTAGTGGGTACGGATCTCCGCGCCGAACCGGTCCTTCAGCGGGGTGATGATCCGGCCCCGGTTGGTGTAATCCTCCGGGTTGGCGCTGGCCACCAGCAGCAGGTCGAGCGGCAGGCGCAGCTGGTAGCCGCGTACCTGGATGTCCCGCTCCTCCAGCACGTTCAGCAGCGCCACCTGGATCCGTTCGCCCAGGTCGGGCAGCTCGTTGACGGCGAAGATGCCCCGGTTGGTGCGCGGCACCAGTCCGAAGTGGATGGTCTCCGGGTCGCCGAGCGTACGTCCCTGGGCGATCCGGATCGGGTCGACGTCGCCGATCAGGTCGCCGACGCTGGTGTCCGGCGTGGCCAGCTTCTCGCCGTACCGCATCGAGCGGTGCAGCCAGCCGATCGGCAGCTCGTCGCCGCGCTGCGCGACGAGGGCGCGGGCGGCGGGGGTGAGCGGGTGCATCGGGTGCTCGTTGAGCACCGAGCCGGGGATGACCGGGGTCCACTCGTCGAGCAGGGCGCCGAGCGACCGGATCAGCCGGGTCTTGCCCTGGCCCCGCTCGCCGAGCAGCACCATGTCGTGGCCGGCGAGCAGGGCCCGCTCGACCTCCGGCAGCACCGTGTCCTGGTAGCCCACGATGCCCGGGAAGCGCTCCTCCCCGGAGCGCATCCGGGCAAGGAGGTTGTCGCGGATCTCCTGCTTGACCGTGCGGTAGTGGTGCCCGGCCGCCCGCAACGCGCCGAGCGTGCCGGGCAGGTCGGCGGGCGGGACCGGGGAAACCTGAGTTGGCGCAGTCACCCGCCCAACGCTAGCGCGGCCGGGTGACGATTCGCCCCTCTTCGCCGGTGCCGATGACCCGGACCCGGTCACCGACTGATCCCGAACCGCCACCGACCCGGCAGGGTCAGCGGCGGCGGGGGACCGGACCGGGCCACGGCCGTCGGCAGCGGCCACACGCGCCCCGCCGGCGCAGGTGGTACGCCACGGTCGCCGCCCCGAGCGCCATCCCCCACAGCGGCCAGAGCAGCATCGGCGCGGTGGTGAGGCTGAACCCGCCGCTCAGCTCCCAGAACTTGGGGAGGCTGATCAGCCCGAGGGTGGCAGCGGTCACCGAGATCGCGACCAGCGCCGCCGGTACGACCGCCAACGTGATCGGCACCCGCCGGCCTGCCAGCCCCACCATCCACCGGGGGAACCGCTCACCCCAGGGCCGTACCAGGCCGAGGGTGAGGATCGCGCCGATCGTGGCGAACGCGGCCAGGCCAGCACCCGCCCAGACCAACCCGGTCTCCCGCATCTCCCGCAGGAAGTCCGCGGAGATGCCGAACGGGATGCCGGCCGCCCAGGCGAACCGGACCACCGCGTAGGAGAGCGGGATGACCGCGGCCGTGTACGCGGCCCACCGCCCCCAGCGGGCGGCCGCCGCGGGCGAGGTCCAGCCCCGCTCGTCGTCGTCGCGACCGCAGGCCGGGCAGGCCCCGGCGGTACGCCGCTGCCAGACCAACAGCGCCCCGGCCAGCAGAACAGCGCCGACCAACGCGCAGCACCTCGCCAGCAGCGGCCAGTCGAAGACGTCGGCGTAGTCGACCGGCGGCCAGCCGAACGGCGCGCCGATGATCAGCATCGGCAGGTAGCCGAGGATGACCAGCACCCGGCCGTCCGGCACCACCACCGCCAGCCCGAAGGCGACCGCCCATCCGTAGCCGAGCAACAGCGCCCGGGGCAGACCGCGTACCGTGCCGGTGCGGCTCATCAGCAGCGCCGCGACCGCCGCGAGCAGCAGCACCCCGGCGAACAGCGGGGCGCCCAGGTGGACCGGGACCAGCCGGAGCAGGCTGGCCTCGCCGTGCGGATCGTTGGCGCCGAACGGGTAGCCGGACCCGGTCAGCGAGGAGACTCCGGCGAGCAGGCCCCAACCGCCGAGCCAGGCGGCGGCGAGCGGGGCGGCCAGGCGAAGCCGCGTCCCGGCGGCCCGGCGGGGTGGGGAATCGGTGATCGTCGTCATGGCTCCAGCCTCGGCCCGCCGGACCCCCCGCCCATCCCGTACGACGGTGAACCCGCTCCCCCGCCCGAGGGACCGGACTCAACCGGTCGGCACCACGAAGCCCGACTCGTACGCGGCGATCACCGCCTGCGTGCGGTCACGTACGCGCAGCTTGGTCAGCACGTTGCCGACGTGCGTCTTCACCGTCTCCACCCCGACCACCAGCCGCTCGGCGATCTCGGTGTTGGACAGCCCGGTGGCCATCAGCCGCAGCACCTCGGCCTCCCGGTCGGTGAGCCGCGCCGACCGCAGCCCGTCCCCGCCCCGGCTCCCGTACGCCCCGACGAGCTGCCGGATCGCCGCCGGGAAGAGCAGCGACTCACCGGCCGCCACCACCCGGATCGCCTCCACCACCTCGCTCGGTCGGGCCCGCTTGAGCAGGAAGCCGCTCGCCCCGGCGCGCAGCGCGTCGTAGACGTACTCGTCGTTGGCGAACGTGGTGATCACCAGGATGCGCGGCGGGTCGGCGGAGGTGGCGAGCAGCCGCCGGGTCGCCTGGATGCCGTCGATGGCGGGCATCCGGACGTCCATCAGCACCACCCGGGGGCGCAGCTTCGCCACTAGCGGCGGCACCTCCGCGCCGTCCGTCGCCTCACCGACCACCCGCAGGTCTGGCTGGGCGTCCACGATGGCCCGCAGCCCCACCCGGACCAGCTCGTCGTCGTCGACGATCAGCACGTCGATGCTCACCCGGTCTCCCCCCTCGGCACCGGCAGCGAGGCCCGGACCCGCCACCGGTCGTCCTCCGGGCCGGCGGTGAGCCGCCCGCCGAGCAGCAGCACCCGCTCCCGCATGCCGGCCAGCCCGCGTCCGCCGCGCCCCGCCCGCGCCGCGCCACGCAGGCCGTTGACCAGCTCGATCTCCAAACCACCGTTCGGTACGTCCACCCGCAGCGTCACCGGGCCTCGCCCGTGCCGGGCCGCGTTGGTCAGCCCCTCCTGCACGATCCGGTAGCCCTCCCGGGACACCGCCGCGGGCAGCTCCCCGACCGCCCCGCTGACCCGGGACTCCACCGCCAGGCCGGCGGCCCGGGTGTCGGCGACGAGCCGGTCCAGCCGGGCCAGGGTGGGCTGCGGTGCGGTGGCGGCGCGCCTCGGCCCGCCGTCGCTCTCCCGCAGCAGCCCGAGCACGTGGTCCAGGTCGTCCATCGCGTGCCGGCTGGTCTCCTCGATGGCCCGCAACGCCCGCCGGGTGAACTCCGGGTCGGCGTCGAGCAGCTCGCGGGCGGCACCGGCTTGGAGGGTGGCCACGGTCAGCGCGTGCCCGACCGAGTCGTGCAGTTCCCGGGCCAGCCGGTTCCGCTCGGCCAGCCGGGCGGCTCGGGCCTCCAGCGCGGCGATCCGCTCGCCCTGTGAGGGGCCGAGCAGCACCGGCGCCATCGACGCGGCGAGCGCGCCCAGCCCGGCCACCGCGTAGCCGAGCCCGACCAGCAGCACCACCCCGGTCAGCGTGGCGCCGACCGGGTTCGCGATCAGCGGCCCGAACCCGTTGGCCTGGCTCACGCCCGGGTCGAGGCCGATCGGCCCGGCCAGGAAGACCAGCGCCATCGGGAGGGCGCTGATCGCCGCGAACAGCACGAGACCGCCGGTGAGCAGGTGCAGGGCGATCCAGAGGGCGGCCCGTACCCGGGTCTCGCGGTCGATCCGGTGCTCCGCCGCCGGCTCAGGCAGGTCGACCGCGAGCAGCGCCCGGGCGGCGGCGATCTCCAGGGCCCGGCTGCCGGCGAGGAACACCGGCACCGCCGCGAGCAGCACGGCCACCAGCAGCAGCCCGAAGACCACCGGCCGGGGTGCGTCGTCGTTGGCCAGCATCTGGGCGAAGGCCGCCGCGAGCAGCGCGTACGGCAGCGCGAGCACCCCGCCGAGCAGCAGGAACACGGCCCGCCGCCAGGTGCTCCCGCGCACCAGCGGCCCCAGCACCCCCCGGAGACTCACCCACCCATTCTCGCGCCGCCCAGCACCCGGTCGACTCCCCCACGATGGGGAGATCCGCGCCGCCGGGGCGTCAGCGGTGCTCCTGGACGTACTTCTCGGGGTCCTTGTCCAGGAACGGCAGGTTCCGGCCGTTCTTGTGCTCGCCGTAGAACCGCAGCCAGCGCGCCCCCAGCTCGGCGCGCAGCTCCACGCCGGCGTGCCGGCGGAAGTCGGGCAGCGCCTCGTCCTCCTCCTCCGCGAGGTGCTCGCTGTTCTCCCGGCGGGCCTTCCACACCGCCGCCCACCAGGGGTCCGAGCCGACCTCGTGGCGCTTCGACTCGGCGATGGCGTCGCGGATCTTGTTGTGGTCGCCGATGGCGTCCTCGGTCTCCTCCTCGCCGTCGTCGCCGTGCTTGACCAGGTGCGGGTAGAGGATGGCCTCCTCCGCCTCGGCGTGGATGTCCAGGTGCAGGGCGAGCGCTTCCCAGATGGCCAGCAGCTCGGTCGGGTCGCGGGTGTCGTCGAGCCGGGCGAAGCCGCGGCGGAAGGCGGCGTGGTCGTCGAGGATGAGTGCGGTGATGTCGTCCATGGTGGTCACTTCCCGGTCCGGGCGCGGATCAGCTTGGGCACGGCGGCCAGGCCGGTGACCGGCCGGAACTGCCGGGCGGCGGTGGCCAGGGCGGCGTACTCGTCGTCGGCCAGGTCGATCTCGGCGGCGGCCGCGTTGCGTTCCATCTGCTCGACGCCGGAGGCGCCGGGGATGGCCACCACGTTCGGGGAGCGCAGCACGTACGCCAGGGCGATCTGGCTGGGCGTGGCGTCGTGCGCGGCGGCCACCTCGCGCAGCGTGGCGATCAGCGGGGTGCCGCGTTGCAGGTTCTCCGGCAGGAAGTACGCGTTGGCCCGGCGGACCGCCCCGCCGGGCAGGTTCCGCGCGTCATATCGGCCGGAGAGGAACCCCTGCGCGAGCGGGCTGTACGCGATGACGATCCGGCCGGCCTGCTCCGCGTACGGAATCAGGTCCTCCTCGGGGCCACGGTCGACCATGCTGTAGCGGACCTGGTTGCTCAGCACCCGGCGGCCGAGTGCGGCCTCGGCCGCCTGCCAGCGGCGCAGGCGGTAGTTGCTGACCCCGACCTCGCCGACCAGCCCGACGTCCTGCAGGCCGCGCATGCCCCGCATGGTGGTGGTGTCGGCGACCAACGGGTTGGGCTGGTGCACCTGGTAGAGGTCGATGCAGCTGACGCCGAGCCGGGCGGCGGAGGCGACCGCGCGCTGGTGCACCACCGGGGCGACCGGCAGCACCGGGAAGATCTTGCTGGCCACCACGACCTTGGCCCGGTCGGCGCCGAGCGCCGCGCCGAGGATGCGCTCGCTTCGGCCGAAGCCGTAGAGCTCGGCGGTGTCGAAAAGGGTGACGCCGAGGTCGAGCGCCCGCCGGACGATGTCCGCCGCCCGACGCTCGTAGTCGGCACCGTAGCCCCACTCCTTCGAGCCGAACTGCCACGTGCCGAGGCCGATCTTCGAGATCGGCTTGGGGGTGTCGAGCTGGACGAAACGCATGGCACCGAAGCTACCCGGACAAGCGGGACCCCACGCCTGTTCCGGCACCGGCGGCACAATAGGCGGGTGAATCTCCGCATCCGGGCCGCCCGCCCCGCCGAGGCGGCCGAGCTGACCGAGCTGGCGCTGCGTTCCAAGGGTCACTGGGGCTACGACGCCGAGTTCCTGGCCCGCTGCCGCAGCGAGCTGACGCTGACCCCGGCGGACGTGGCCACGCGGCAGGTGGCGGTAGCCGAACGGGACGGCGCGGCGGTCGGGCTGTTGGTGCTCGGCGGCACCCCGCCTGAGCTGGAGCTGGACATGCTCTTCGTGGACCCGCCGGCGATCGGCACCGGCGTCGGCCGGGCGCTGTTCGACCACGCCGTGGCCACGGCCCGCGCCGCCGGCGCCCATGCGCTGTGGCTCGACGCGGACCCGGGCGCGGAGCCGTTCTACCGGCACGTCGGCGCGGTCCCGGCCGGCACCGCCGTCTCCCCCTCCACCGGCCGCACCCTCCCCCGCCTGCGCTACGACCTCTGATCGCGGTCCCGTCACCGCCAGGGCTAGGGTCGCGTGGTGACCTACCTCGCCGCTGATCAGCGTTACGACTCGATGACCTACCGGCGCAGCGGACGCAGCGGGCTGCGCCTGCCCGCCATCTCCCTCGGGCTGTGGCACAACTTCGGGCCGGACCGGCCGTACGAGCGGCAGCGGGACATCGTCCGGCGCGCCTTCGACCTCGGCATCACCCACTTCGACCTGGCCAACAACTACGGCCCGCCGCCGGGCACCGCCGAGGAGAACTTCGGCCGGCTGCTCGCCACCGACCTCAAGCCCTACCGGGACGAGCTGGTCGTCTCCAGCAAGGCCGGCTACCTGATGTGGCCCGGCCCGTACGGCGAATGGGGCTCCCGCAAGTACCTGATCTCGTCGCTGGACCAGTCGCTGCGCCGGCTGGGGCTCGACTACGTGGACATCTTCTACTCGCACCGGTTCGACCCGGACACGCCGCTGGAGGAGACGATGGGCGCGCTGGACGCCATCGTCCGCTCCGGCAAGGCGCTGTACGTCGGCATCTCCAACTACAACTCCGAGCAGAGCGCCCGGGCCGCCGCGATCCTGCGTGACCTCGGTACGCCGCTGCTGATCAACCAGCCGGCGTACTCGATGTTCAACCGCTGGACCGAGACGGACGGCCTGCTGGACACGCTGGAGAAGGTCGGCGCGGGCTGCATCGCGTACAGCCCGCTGGCGCAGGGCCTGCTCACCGACCGCTACCTGGGCGGGATCCCGGCGGACTCCCGGGTGCGCACCAGCATGTTTCTCAACGAGAGCGACCTGACCGAGGAGCGGATGGCGACCATCCGGGCGCTCGGCGCGATCGCCGAGCGGCGCGGCCAGACCCTGGCCCAGCTCGCCCTGGCCTGGGCGCTGCGCGACCCGCGGATGACCAGCCTGATCATCGGGGCGAGCAGCGTGGCCCAGTTGGAGGGGAACGTGGCCGCGCTGGACAACCTCGACTTCACCGCGGAGGAACTGGCCGAGATCGAGCGGGCCCTGGGCTGATCCCTGGGTCTCGGACCGCGCCGCCAGGTTCCTTCGCCAGAGGGCCGCGGTGCGGTCCGAGACGAAGCGAGGGCGATCAGTCGCGGTAGTGGTAGCGGCAGGCCACAATCTGCAGGTCGTCCTTGCTGATCCGATACACGAGCCGGTGCTCCCGGTCGATCCGCCTCGACCAGAAGCCCGATAGCTCACCGCGCAGTGGCTCTGGCTTACCGATGCCCTCATAGCCATTACGCAGGCAATCCGCGATCAGGTCATTGATCCGCTTCACGAGCTTGCGATCGGTGTGACTTAGGTACTGCGACCACGCGGTCGGCGTGAAGACGATCCTCACGCCACATCCCCGAGGTCGGCCGGATCGACCAGCTCCCGCTCCCCGCCCTCACCCCGGTCCAGCTCCTCGATCGAGCGACGCAGGGCGGCAGCGTTCGCCGGGTTGCGGAGCAGGTATTCCGTCTCCCTCATCGACTGGTATTCGGCAAGAGGAATGATCACAACAGGTTCGTGACCCGAGCGGGTCACCACCAACTCCTCCGCGTCCTCGATCACGCTGTCCAGCTCAGCGGCGAGATTCTGCCGAAGCTGAGTGAAGTTGACCGTCCGCATGGCACCTCCTCGACGCGGCCTGTACTGAAAACTGTACATCCCATCCCGGTTCCGACGGCAAGGCAGCCCAGCGGCACGGGCGGTTCACCGGGCCGGCCCGGGTGTGCTGACCGAACAGGCCGTCGGGGCGGCGCGGGGCGGCGGCGGACCGGGGTCGGGCCCTACAGTGTCGGGACCAAGCGATCAAGGAGCGTGTCGTGTCCGAGTCGCCATCGGCGCCAGATTCCCCCCGGACCGCCCCGGCGACCGGACCGAGCGGTGGTGACGTCCCCGCCGACGTCACGCCGTACCTGCTCGTCATGCCCACGGTGGACGGCGCGCCGCCCGGCATGGTGTGGCCCGGCCAGGAGGGCCAGCCGGCCTGGGCGATCCCGGTGACCGTGCCGCCCGGCACTCGCGGCTACGCGCTGTTCGTACCGCTGGTGTCGCCCGGCGTGGACCAGCCGATGCCCACGCAGGCGGCGGCGTCGCGGGTCATGGTGCCCGCGCCGGGCGTGCCGGCCCAGGCGAACCCGCCGGCCGTCGAGGCCACGGCGAGCGCGCCGGCCCCGGCCGGCACCGGAACCACGAGCGGCACCGCACCGGCGTCGAGGCCGACCACCTCGGCCGAAGCGGTCCCTGCGGCACCCCCGTCAACCGAGGTGGGCGCAGCGGAGCGCCCGCCCACCGGCCCGGACCCGGCCGCCACGACGACCAGCGAAACGGCGGCCGGGGGAACGCCGGCCGACCGGAGCGCCACCGGCGGACCGGCGGCTGACGAGGACGCAGCCGACGCACCGGAGCCCCAGGGCACCCTGGCAGCGGGCACGACGCCGTCGCCGACCGGTATCGCCCCGCAGTCCTCGGCCACGCCGGCGGCGGCTCCTCCGCCCCCGGGCTATCCACCGCCGTACGTCGTGGCGCAGCCTGTGCTGCACCCCGGGGGCGGCTGGGCGCCGCGCCCGCCCGTGCCCCGGACATCGTTGCTCGGCGCGCGCTGGCCCGGGCCGAAGCCGGCCACCGGGCGGGCCGTCCCGCTCGCGGTGCTGGCCGGCGCGCTCGGCACCGCGTTCTTCGTGCCGCTGAGCCGGGTCGGCATCGGCTGGTTCCTCGGCTGGCTCACGCTGACCGTGGGGGTGCTGCTGGCCGTACGGCGGCGTACGGCCGGCCTGCCCCGCACCGAGCGGCTGATCCGGGGCGGCTGGGCGGCGGCCGCCCTGGTCCTGCTGGCCGTGCTCGCCTTCCGCAACGCCTGGTGGCTGGTGACGTTCTGTGTCCTCGGCGCGCTGGGCTGCGCGACCCTGGCCATCGTCGGCGGGCGGTTGGTCCGGTCGATCCTGTTCGGCCTGCTCGCGGCGCCGTTCGCGGCGTTCCGCGGCCTGCCCTGGGTACGGCGGCACATCACCGCCTCCCCGGACGCCGGGAAGGTCCGCAAGGTCGCCGGGTCGCTGATCGCCACGGTGCTGGTGCTGCTGGTGTTCGGGAGTCTGCTCGCCTCGGCCGACGCGGCGTTCTCCGAACTCATCGGCGCGACCGTCCCGAACACCGACGTCGGGGCGATGTTCCGCGGGATCTTCCTGGCCGTCGTCGGCGGGCTGATCGCGGTCGCGGCGGTCTATACCCTGGCCGCCCCGCCCGACCTGTCCACGGTGGACAAGCCAAGCAACCGCCGGCTCGGCCTGCTGGAGTGGGCCCCGGCCATCGGGGCGCTGACGCTACTCTTCGTCGGTTTCGTGGTCGTGCAGTTCACCGTGCTCTTCGGTGGGCAGCGGCACGTGCAGAAGGTCGCCGGGCTGAGCTACTCCGAGTACGCCCGTAGCGGCTTCTGGCAGCTGCTCTTCGTCACCCTGCTGACCCTGGCCGTGCTGGGCGGGGTGAGCCGCTGGGCCAGCCGGGAGCGTCCGGCCGAACGGACCGCGCTGCGGGTCCTGCTGGGCCTGCTCAGCGTGCTCAGCGTGGTGATCGTGGTGTCCGCGCTGTCCCGGATGTGGGCGTACCAGAAGGTCTACAGCTTCACCGGCGAGCGGATCTTCGTGATGGCGTTCGAGCTGCTGCTTGGGGCGGTCTTCCTGATGATCCTGGCGGCGGGCGTCCGGTGGCAGGGTCGCTGGATTCCCGGCACGACCGTGGCGCTGGCCGTGGCGATGCTGCTCGGCCTGGCGGTGCTCAACCCGGAGGACTACGCCGCACGGCGCAACATTCTGCGGTACGAGCAGACCGGGAAGATCGACGCGTGGTATCTGCGGGCGCTCTCCGCGGACGCCACCCCCGCGCTGGCCAAGCTCCCCGATCCGGTACGCCGCTGCACGCTGAGCTGGGTCGCCGACGACCTGGCCGGTCCCGACCCCTGGTACGCGTGGAACCTGGGCCGGTACCGGGCCCGGCAGGAGCTCGACCGGCTGGGCCCGAACGCGATCGGCGGGCCGAAGGACTGCCGCAAGGCCGACCAGTTCGACCTGCCCAAGAGGCGCGGCACCCGCTGACGCCCGGGCGGGGCCGGAGTCGAGTTCGGCCCCGGCCCCGCCCGGGTCAGCCCTTGACCGCGCCGCCCACGATGCCGCGGACGAAGTAGCGCTGCAGGCCGAAGAAGACCGCCAATGGCAGGGCCATCGACACGAACGCCGCCGCGCCGAGGAGGTACCAGCCGCCGCCGAGGGAGTTGACCAGGTTCGCGATCGCCGCGGTCATCGGCAGGTTGTCCGAGTTCGCGAGCCCGATGTAGATCAGCGCGACGAGCAGGTCGTTCCACACGAACAGGAACTGGAAGATCGCTAGTGCGGCGAAGGCCGGCACGCTCATCGGCACCGCGATTCGGAAGAACGCCGTCACGTGGGAGGCGCCGTCCATGTAGGCCGACTCGAACACCGCCCGCGGCAGGGACCCCATGAAGTTGCGCAGCAGGTAGACCGCGAACGGCAGGCCGTAGCCGGTGTGGGCCAGCCACACGGCCAGGAACTGGCCGGTGAGCTCCCACTCGGCGAACAGCTTCAGCACGGGAATGAGGGTGGTCTGCAGCGGGACGACCAGCAGCCCGACGATCACCACGAAGAGCACGTCACGGCCGGGGAACTGCATCCAACTGAACGCGTACGCGGCGAACGCCGCGACGAAGAGCGGGATGATGGTGGCCGGGATGGCGATGAACAGGCTGTTGACGAACGCGTCCCCGATGCCGCTCTGCTGGAAGACGTCGCGGTAGTTCTCCATGGTGAACTGGTACGGCGGGGCGAACGCCGTCCACCAGCCGGCGGTGGACAGCTCCGACTGCGGACGAAACGAGCTCACCAGCAGCCCGACCGTCGGCACCGCCCAGACGACCATCAGGGCGACGACCGCCAGGTGCAGCACCAGGCGGCGGCGAGGCCGGGCGGGCTTGCGGGTGGCTGCGGCCCGGGTGCCGGGCGCCTTGGGCGTTGCGACCGTGGTCATCTGATCGACTCCTGGGCACGGAACTTACGGATGTTGAAGCCCATGATCGGGACGATCGCCAGCAGGAGGACGACCGCGACGGCGCTGGCTCGGCCGAAGTCGCCGAACACGAACATCTCCTTGATCATGAGGTTGGCGATGACCTCGGTGTCGTAGTTGCCGTTCGTCAGCGTGTAGACGATGTCGAACGTCTTCAACGAGGTGATGATCATCGTGGTGGAGACGACCGCCAAGGTCGGGCCCAGCAGCGGGAGGGTCACCCGCCGGAAGACCTGCCACTCGTTGGCGCCGTCGATTCGGGCCGCCTCCAGCAGCTCGGGGTCGATCCCCTTGAGCGCGGCAGAGATGATGACCATCGCGAAGCCGGTCCACATCCAGACCATGATGGCGATGAGCGCGAACGTGCTGAGCCGGAAACCGGGCGACTGCAACCAGCCGACAGGTCCCAACCCGACCGCCCCGAGCAACGCGTTCAACGTGCCGGTCTGGGCGCTCCCCGCCGGCTTGTAGTCGTACATGAACTTCCAGATGACACCGGCCGCGACCATGCTGATGGCCAGTGGCAGGAAGATGATGCTCTTGGCCAGCGCCTCATACCGGACCCGGTCCACCAGCACGGCGATGACCAGGCCCATCCCGACCGTGAAGCCGGCGAAGAACAGCAGCCACAGGACATTGTTGAGGAGCGTGCCGATGGCGTCACTGTTGGTGAAGAACCACGTGTAGTTGTCCAGCCCGACGAACGTCGGCGTGAGCTCATTCTTGCCGTAGAAACTCCGGATGATCGTCCGGATCGTCGGATAGATCAGGAAGAAGGCGAGGAACCCGAGCGCCGGCGCGATCCAGAGCCACGGCCGGATGCGCTGCTGCCACTGGTTGTTGCGCGCGGCGACGGCGAGCACGCGCTCGGTTCCCCAGACGTACAGGATCAGGATGGCCGGAATGCCGACAACCACCTGGAGTGCCGTGGCCAGGCGTGAATCCACTGTTGCCTCCGGGAATCGCACCACGGGATGAGGCGGGGGAGCGGCCAGGCCACTCCCCCGCCCGGACTAGGACTGGTACGCGTCCTTCTGCGCCGCATCAAGGTCGGCGAGGACCTGGTCGAGGGACGTGGTGCCGTTGGTCAGCGCCACCATCCCCTTCCAGAACGCGTCGTTCATGGCGGTCGGCATCAGGTCCGACGCGTCGAAGGCGAAGGACTTCGCGTTGGCCAGGATCTCCGCGGAACGCTTGCTGACGTCATCCGGGTAGCTCTTGGCGTTCTTGTTCGCCGACAGGGCCCCGCCAGCCTTGACCCAGATGTCCTGCGCCTCGGCCGTGACCAGGTACTTCATCAGCGACTTGGCGGCCGGCGTGTCCTTGAACATGCCGAACAGGTCGCCCGCGCCCTCGACCGCGCCCGCGTACTGGGCCTCGATGTCCGGGAACGGCAGGAAGTTGTAGTCGGTGCCCGCCTTGGCCTGCTTGAACTTCCCCAACCCGGTGATGAAGCTCCCCTGGTGGTGCAGCTGGCAGCCGGGCGGGGTCGCGAACAGCGGGTCGCCACCGGCCTCGAAGTTCGTCGCCACGGCGGCCTTGCCGCCGCCGTAGGTGTTGGCGACGACGTCCTTGACGTAGATCTCGAACGCCTTCCTGATGGCCGCGTCGGACCACTTGACCTTGCCCTGATACCACTGGCTGTAGACACCCGGGCCCGCGGTCCGCAGCACCAGGTCCTCGATCCAGTCGGTGCCCGGCCAACCGGACGCCGCGCCGGACTCCAGGCCGACGCACCAGATCGCCTTCGCCTTGCTCTGGTTCGCCTTCGCCTGGGTCATCAGGTCGTTCCACGTCTTGGGCGGGTTCGCCCCGTAGTCGTTGACCTTCGGGTCGTACCAGATGAGGCCCTTGACGGCGGCCTTGATGAAGACGCCGTGCACCTTGCCGTCGACCTTGCCCAACTCGACCAGCGCCGGGGCGGTCTCGCTCTCGTACGTTTTGATGTCCAGCACGTCGTCCAGTGGCAGCAGCTTGCCCGCCTTGGCGTACTCGGCCATCTGCCCGGGGCCGGGCAGTCCGGCCACGTCCGGCAGCACGCCGGAGGCGACACCGGTGGTCAGGACAGTGTTGATGTCCCGGGTGCCGGTGTACTTCACCTTGGCGCCGGTCTGCTTCTCCCAGGGCTCGACCATCTTGAGGAACGCGGCCTGTTCGTCACCGCCCCAGGTGCCGATCACGTTGACGGTCTTGCCCTTGAGATCATTCTCGTTCGAGGACGAGCCGTCGGTGGAGCAGGCGGTCGTCGCGAGCGCGAGCACGGCCAGCGGGACCATCCGCCGCAGCCACCGGTTCATGGGCACTCCTTCTCAGTCACTCGGTACGTCGACTCCGCACAGCCCGCCGGACACCCGATGCGCCTGCTGTCCGCGTCACCGCGGAGCGCGCGGTCGTCGGTCACCGTCCGCTCCGCCCGCAGGCCAGCGGGTCGACTCTTCCACAGGCGACGGTCGATGCCGGTGGCTTGACGCCGCATGCGGCGTCGAGCGTCCTGAACGCCGCTCGAGACCCGGTCGAGGGCAACTCGAGCCGGTCGACCGGCACGGGATTTGAGGGGAAGTTTCCGCTGGTCCGATCGAGTTGGACGACCTCGCGTGAGGTGCCCGACGACTCACACATCTATTCATAGAGGTCGATGCATGGTAGAAATTTCACGGGCCGGCCTCCACTTCGCAAATATCTTCCCTACCGCGATTCAGGAGATGCCATGTCAACGACCCGTCGTGTAGTGCGCCGCCGCATGCTCACCCTGCTCCTCGCAGGCGTCGCGGCCATCGGCACCGCCCTCGGCTTCAGCACCCCCGCCTTCGCGATCAGCCACGCCAGCGCCACCTCCCAGCTGCGCGCCGCCGGCATCAGCTGGGTCTCCAGCGGCAACTGCAGCGACCGCAACAACCCGACCTGCACCTCGTTCGAGGGCATCCGGCAGGCCACGATCGACGGCATCATCACGTTCAAGCGGGCCAGTGGCTGCGCCATCACCATCACCGGCGGCACCGAGACCGGGCACGCCGGCGGCACCTACAGCCACTGGAACGGCTACAAGGTCGACATCGCCAAGACGACCTGCGTCTACAACTACATCTCCCGCTCCTACACATACGTGGGCTACATATCGGGCTGGGGTTACCAGTGGCGAGCCCCGTCGGGCAACCTCTACACCGACGAGGGCAACCACTGGGACATCCTGTACTACACCTGTGGCTGCTGACGCCTGAGAAGTGACAGACACCCTGGTGGGGGCCTTGTCCCGCACCAGGGTGTCTCGCTTGGCCCGGCGTCGGGAGGCAACCCCACCAGCACATATGCCCCAAACGTGAATTTGGGTACGAAGCCGTCGGTAGCATCCGGGCTATGACCGAGCCGAGCCGGCCCGGCACCGCCAGCTCAGGTGCCCACGGGGCCTCTCCGTCAAGGGCCGACCCGAAATGGTGGGCCCTCACCGCCGTCTGTCTGGGCACGTTCATGCTGCTGCTCGACCTGACGATCGTGAACGTCGCGCTGCCCGACATCCAGGCGTCGCTGGGGGCGTCCTTCTCCGACGTGCAGTGGGTCGTCGACGCCTACGCGCTGACCCTGGCCGCACTCCTGCTGACCGCGGGGTCGCTGGCAGACCTGTTCGGCCGCCGCCGGCTCTACGTGATCGGCCTGGTCGTCTTCACCGCCGCATCGGCGCTGTGCGGCGTCGCGCAGTCCCCGCTCATGCTCGAACTGTCCCGCGGCCTGCAGGGCATCGGCGGGGCCATCATGTTCTCCGTCTCGCTGGCCCTGCTGGCCAACGCGTTCCGCGGCGCCGAACGCGGCACGGCCTTCGGTATCTGGGGTGCCCTGGCTGGCGTCGCCGTCGCCGTCGGGCCCATCGTGGGTGGCGCGCTGGTGTCGGGCCTGTCCTGGCGGTGGATCTTCTTCGTCAACGTGCCCATCGGTGTCGTCGCGCTGGTCCTGACCCTGCGCAAGGTGGTCGAGTCGCGCGACGAGCAGGGCGCGCGGCCGGACTGGCCGGGCTTCGTGATCTTCTCCGCGGCACTCGCCTGCCTGGTCTACGCCCTCATCGAAGCGGGACGCAGCAGTTTCACCGCGACACCGGTGATCGCCTGCTTCGCCGTGGCCGCCGTGCTGCTCGTGGCCTTCCTGCTGATCGAGGCCCGCACCGCGGACCCGATGTTCGATCTACGGCTGTTCCGGGTGCCCACCTTCGTCGGTGGCGACATCGCCGCGTTCGGCCTCTCCTTCAGCATCTTCTCGATGCTGCTCTACCTGGTCCTCTACCTGCAGAACGTGCTCGGCTACACCGCCCTGCAGACCGGCCTGCGGCTGCTCATCCTCTCCATCGGCGTACTGGTCGCCAGCGGCGCGGCGGGACGGCTGAGCGCGAAGATGCCGATCCGCGCCCTCGTCGGCCCGGGACTGGTGCTGGTCGGCATCGGGTTGCTGCTCATGCGCGGCCTCACCGCCACCTCGTCGTGGACCCACCTGATCCCGGGACTGATCGCGACGGGCATCGGCATCGGGTTCGTCAACCCGCCGCTGG
Organism: Micromonospora sp. NPDC006431; assembly: GCF_042870725.1. Lineage (NCBI taxonomy): Bacteria > Bacillati > Actinomycetota > Actinomycetes > Micromonosporales > Micromonosporaceae > Micromonospora > Micromonospora sp. NPDC006431. Next base: position 493,181 of record NZ_JBIAHQ010000003.1, on the reverse strand, counting down.
CCTCCACGGCGGTCGGGGTCGTGCCGCCACGCCGGTCGGGGATGGCGTCCGGGATCAACCTGACGTTCCGGCAGGTCGGCATCGCCACCGGCGTCGCACTGCTGGGCACCCTGCTCGCCAACCGACTGACCGCCATGGTGCAGACCCGAGCTGCCGACACCCCGTTGGCCCCGCACAGCGCCGAGATCGCGACAGCACTACGCAACGGCAGCGTGAGCCGACTGTTCGCGACCGTCCCGCCGCAGCAGCGCGACCTGCTCGTCGAGATCGCCCGCGGCAGCTTCGCCAGCGCGCTGAACGAGGTCCTGCTGTTCGCGGCGATCGTCAGCATCGTCGCCGGGATCCTGTCCTTCGTCCTGATCCGCGCAAAGGACTTCGTCTCACCCCCGCAGGGGTGAGGCGCCCCGGACACCGGCCCGGGCGGTAGGGGATCAACGGTCGCGCCCGGATCAGCACGGACTTCCCGGCCAGGTCGGCCCACACTCAGGCCGGCGCGCCGCCGAAGCCGATCTCGTTGCCGTCCGGGTCGCGGAAGATCGCCTTGCGGACGCCGTTGGCGTAGGTCTCACGCTCGGCCGGCTCCAGACCGCGCTCGGCGATCTGGGCGATGCGGGCGTCGAAGTCGCCGACGAAGACCGTGTGCATGGCGTGCCCGGCACGCTCGGGCCGCACCTCGATGAACACGTACCGGTGGTCGGCGAGCTCCCACACCGCCTCGGTGTCGTTGGGCAGGAACGACGGCGGGGCGCCGAGGAGCCGCTCGTACCAGGCCGCCGCCGTGGTGTACTCGCGGACCGGGATGCCTGCGAAAAGATCTACGGTCATCAGCTCATGCTAGGGCTCTCTGACAGCGGCCGAGCAATCAGAAAGTTAGTGCTGACCTTGAAGGCGCGTGTCGTCTCCTCGTAGTCCGGCCGGCACCGGGTGGGTGCCGGCCGGCTCCGCAGCGGTTCAGGCGGTCAGCAGCCCGACGCCGAGGCTCACCACCCCCGTCGCAAGACTGAGTGCACCTACCCACAGCACCCAGACGAACCGGTTCGGTGCCGTGACGTTCCTGCCGGCGGACGACGCGAAGAATCCCGCCGACATCAGAATCGCGGCGACCGGCACTCCGAGCCGGGCGGTCCACAGGAAGGCTCCGCTGAGACCGGTGGCGTCCACATAGAGCAGTGCGACCAGGCTCAGCAGAACCAGCACGCCGGCGTGACCATGGCCGGCGCGCGCGAAGGACTTCTGGAAGTCGGTCATCGGCACCTCGCCGCGGGCGATGCGGGTCATGAACCAGCCGCCCACCTGGATGGTGACGATCGTGAGCAGCACCGCTCCGGCGATGATCCGCGACTCGGTGCTGAGGGCCAGGGTCTGCACGAGGTCTCCTTCGGGTCGGGTAGTGACGGATAGCGACGCTGTCCGGTTACGGATACTGATACTATCCATGAAGACGAAGGGGACGGCAAATGCGTATCGCGGAACTGAGTCGCCGGTCGGGGGTGGCCGTGCCGACGATCAAGTACTACCTACGGGAAGGCCTACTCCCGCCGGGCGAGCTGACCAGCCCCAACCAGGCCAGGTACGGGGAGCGGCACCTGCGCCGGCTGCGCCTGATTCGCGCCCTGATCGAGTTGGCCCAGGTCCCCGTGGCCAGCGTGAAGGTCGTCCTGCAGGCGTTCGACTCCGAAACCATGTCGCTGCACGAACGGATCGGGACGGTGCACCGCGCCATCACGCCCCACCGTCAGGTGACCGCCGACGACGACGAACGCGCCGCAGCCACCGCACAGGTGCGGGAACTCGTAGCGCGGCGCGACTGGGCCGTCGAGCCGGACGCGCCCGCCATCGCAACACTCGTCGAGACCATCACCGCCCTGCGCGCGCTCGGCCAGGACAGCCTCACCGGTCACCTCGACGCGTACGCGGAAGCCGTGGAACGGTTCACCGAGCTCGAACTCGCGGCGGTCACGTCGCACGCCGACCCTGACCAGATCGCCGAGAGCGTCGTGATCGGCACCGTCCTCGGCGAGACACTCGTCGCGGCGCTGCGCCTACTGGCCCAGGAAAGCATCTCCGCCCGCCTGCTGGGCCCGGCGTCCGCGTCCGGTCGATAGCGAGCGGGCCGGCCATGAACATTCGCCGAGCCACCAGTCGCCACCCCGGATCACAATCAGGCCATCGCCGCCGGCCGGGCGGCGCGCCCCCCGAGGAGGCAGAGCAGATACGCGGCCAGGTCGCGGCCGCGCCGACACGTTCCCGACGAAGATGTTGCAAAGGATGTCGAGAACGGCCTGGCGGCTCCGTCACCGGGGCGGACGCGGCCACCGTGGCCGTACCACATCGAGGAGACCCAGCATGACGATCCAGCGGATGGACAACGTCCTCATCGTTGTCGACGACCTTGACGCTGTTATTTCGTTCTTCGTCGAACTTGGCATGGAGCTGGAGGGCAAGGCGCCAGTCGAGGGACGCTGGGTGGAGCGGGTCATCGGGATCGACGACGTCCGACAGGACATCGCGATGCTGCGGACCCCGGACGGCCACGGCCGAATCGAGCTCGCGATGTTCCACACGCCGAAGGCGATCAGCGCCGATCCGAAGGACGCGCCGGCGAACACGCTGGGCATTCGTCGCATCATGTTCGCCGTCGACGACATCGAGGACGTCGTTGCCCGCCTGCGCACCCACGGCGCCGAACTCGTCGGCGAGGTGGTGCAGTACGAGGACATCTATCGGCTCTGCTACGTCCGCGGCCCCGAGGGCATCGTCGTCGGGCTGGCCGAACAGCTCAGCTGAAGCCAGCGAAGGGACCCTGCACCCGAGGAACCCGGGCACGCCGGGCGCGCACGCACCGAGAGCAGCAGAAACGAGAAAAGCCCTGGTGAGGGATTGTGTCCCCCACCAGGGCTTTTTGCTTGGGTGGAGCCGAGGGGACTCGAACCCCTGACCCCCACACTGCCAGTGTGGTGCGCTACCAGCTGCGCCACGGCCCCTTGCGGTCGTCCCCGGTCGCCCGGGCACGCAGAGAACTATACACACGCCGGCCGGCATGGTCATCTCGCGGGGTACCCCCGCCGCTCAGTTCAGCGCCACGTCCGGCGGGAAGTGGGCCACCGCCGCCATCATGCCGCCCTGCCGGCGCAGCACCATGGGCCAGAGGTCGTCGGGCCGGTCGACGAACGCGTCCCCGGGCAGGGCGTCGAGGACGAACCAGGACCCCTCCTCGATCTCACGCTCGAGCTGGCCGGCGCCCCAGCCGGCGTACCCGGCGAAGACCCGGATCCCGCCGATGGCCTCGCGCAGCCGCTCGGGGTCGACGGAGAGGTCGATGGTGCCCACCGCGCCGGACACCCGGTGGAAGCCCTTCACCGGCTTGACCGGGTGGCGCATCCGGGCCAGGCAGATGGCCGAGTCGGGCTGCACCGGGCCGCCCTCGAAGAGCACCGCCGGGTCCCGGGCCAGGTCGCTCCAGTCGCCGAGGACATCGGCGACCGGCACCTCGGTGGCCCGGTTCAGCACCACGCCGAGGGCGCCGCCGGCCTCGTGAGCGACCAGCAGCACTACGGTACGGTCGAAGTTCGGGTCCTTCAGCGCCGGAGTCGCGACCAGCAGCCGCCCGGTCATGGACTCCATGGCTCGGCCACCGATCGCCTGTCCCTCACCCTGCATGTCCGACACCCGTCAGCCGTACGCCCGTGTGGCGCATCCGACGTCGTCGACCATCCACCCGGTCAACACCATGCCACGCACATTAGCCTGCAGCTCGCCCGCTGACTAAGGTCTGACGGGCGGGTGATCGCGACAGGATCGAGGGAGCACCGATGGGTCCAACGGCCGAGCTGGCGGTGATCGGTGGGTCGGGCCTCTACGCCCTGCTCGACGGCGCCACCGAACACGTCCTGCAGACGCCGTACGGAGCACCGTCGGACGCGGTCACCATCGCCGAGGTGGGCGGGCGCCGGGTGGCGTTCCTGCCCCGGCACGGACGCGACCACCGCTACCCGCCACACCTGATCCCGTACCGGGCGAACCTCTGGGCGCTGCGCTCCCTCGGCGTACGCCAGGTCCTCGCCCCCTGCGCGGTCGGCGGGCTGCGCCCCGAGCTGGGCCCGGGCACCTTCGTGGTGCCGGACCAGCTCGTCGACCGCACCAGCGGGCGCTCCCAGACCTACTACGACCAGGGCGCCGTGCACGTCTCGTTCGCCGACCCCTACTGCCCGGTGGGCCGGCGGACGCTGCTCGACGCGGCGGCCGGGCGGGACGTGCCGGCGGTGGACGGCGGGACGGTGGTGGTGGTCGAGGGGCCACGCTTCTCCACCCGGGCCGAGTCGCGCTGGTTCGCCTCGATCGGCGGCACGGTCGTCAACATGACCGGCCACCCGGAGGCCGTGCTCGCCCGCGAGCTGGCCCTCTGCTACACGTCGATCGCGCTGGTCACCGACCTGGACGCGGGCGTGACGGCCGGTGAGTCGGTCACCCAGGAGGAGGTGTTCCGGGTCTTCGCCGAGAACACCGACCGGCTGCGCGGAGTGCTGCTGGACGCGGTCGCCGCGTTGCCGTCCGAGCGGGACTGCCCGTGCGGGGACGCCCTCGACGGGATCAAACTGCCGTTCCCGCTGCCCTGACCGGTGGCCGGGCCGGCCACCGCCGCCACGAGACTCGGGAAGCGCCCGAAAAGCAGGCAACCGCCGGATAGATTCGGTTCGTCGGGGAACTGATCATCGAGCCGTCTCCCCGCACCGTTGGGGGACGGGGGGCAGTCGGCGATGGCAACGGTCCGCGACACCACGTACGACCTGCTGCGCGCCCTGGGGCTGACCACCGTCTTCGGCAACCCCGGCTCCACCGAGGAGCCCTTCCTCCGCGACTTCCCCGCCGACTTCCGCTACGTGCACGCGCTGCAGGAGGCGGCGGCGGTGGCCATGGCCGACGGGTACGCCCAGGCCACCGGCCGGCCCGCGCACGTCAACCTGCACACCGCCCCGGGCACCGGCAACGGGATGGGCAACCTGGTCACCGCCTGGCACAACAAGACCCCGTTGATCGTCAGCGCCGGCCAGCAGACCCGGGAGATGCTACTGCTCGAACCCCGGCTGGCCAGTCGGCGGGCGGCGGAGCTGACCCAGCCGTACGTCAAGTGGGCCCACGAGCCGGCCCGCGCGCAGGACGTCCCAGCGGCCTTCATGCGCGCGTACGCCACGGCGCTGCAGCCCCCCGCCGGGCCGGTGTTCCTCTCCGTGCCGATGGACGACTGGAACCAGCCCACCGATCCGCCCCCGCAGGTCCGGACGGTGGCCACCCGGACCGCCCCGGACCCGGACCGGCTGCGCGGCTTCGCCGCCACCCTCGCGGCCAGCCGCGCCCCGGTGCTCGTGCTCGGCGCGGCGGTGGACCGGGCCGACGCCTGGCCGGCGGCCGTGGCGCTCGCCGAGCGGCTGGCCGCCCCGGTCTGGGCCGCCCCGGCCCCGGAGCGGGCCGTCTTCCCCGAGGACCACCCGCACTTTCGGGGGGTCCTGCCGTACGCGATCGGCCCACTCGCCGGGGCACTGCGCGGACACGACACGGTGCTGGTGGTCGGCGCGCCGGTGTTCCGCTACTACCCGCACGTGCCGGGCGACTACCTGCCCGACGACGCCCGGCTGCTGCACGTCACCGACGACCCGGACGAGTCGGCCCGCGCCCCGGTCGGGGAGAGCCTGCTCGGCGACGCCGGGCTGGCCCTGGCGGGCCTGCTGGAGCTGCTGCCGCCGACCGACCGGCCAGCCCCAACGGTCCGGTCGGAGCCGGAGACGCCCGAGGCGACCAGCCCGCCGAGCGCCGACGCGCTCTTCGCCGCGCTGGCCCGGCACTGGCCGGCCGACGGGGTGCTGGTGCAGGAGTCACCGTCCAACCTGGCCGCGCTGCGCCGCCGGCTGCGGATCAACCGGCCCCGGTCGTACTTCACCATGGCCAGCGGCGGCCTCGGGTTCGGGCTGCCGGCAGCGGTCGGGATCGCCCTGGCCGAGCGGGACACCGGCCGCGGCCGGCCGGTCGTGGCCGTGGTCGGCGACGGCTCCTTCCACTACTCGGTGCAGGCGCTGTGGACCGCCGCGCAGCTGCGCCTGCCGCTCGCCGTCGTGGTCCCGGTCAACCACCAGTACGCCATCCTCAAGGCGTTCGCCGAGCTGAAGCACACCCCCGGGGTGCCCGCGCTGGACCTGCCCGGGCTGGACGTCGCCGCGATCGCCCACGGCTACGGCTGCGCGTCCGCCGTGGTGGACCCGCTGGACCGGCTCGGGGAGGCGCTCGACGCGGCGCTGGCCGCCGACCGGCCGACGGTGCTGCCGGCGCCGATCAGCACCGAGCTGCCCCGGATCCTGTGAGCGTCACCGCCGTACCAGGGTGAGGGCGGTGCCGCTGCCCACGTCGAGCACCGTCCGGGCACCCAGCGGCGCCTTCAGGGTGACGCTCACCGGTTTCAGCTCCAGCTGCGCCGTGCAGATCCCGGTCGACCGGACCACCCCGGCGCCGAGCACCACCACGTCGTCCCGCTCCAGCACCAGCGGGGTGACGCCGCTGTCGCACGCGCCCACCCCGACCCGGTAGTCCAGCCGGGCACCGTCCACGGCGTCGAGGGTCTGCACGGCCACCACCCCGTCGGGCAGCGGCCGGGTGGACGCCACAGCCTCCGGCTTGGCGCCGACCGCGCGCGGCGCGACCGCCAGCCGGGCCACCGGCACCCGCAGTTCCGCCACGGTGAACAGCCAGGCCGGCACCTCGGCCACGCCCCGGCTGGTCCGCACCGAGGCGCTGCCCAGCTTCACCCCGGTGACCGTCAGCGGAATGCAGGGGGTGTCCACGTGGGTGGCGACCGGGCTGTCCGGCCCCGGGCGGGTGGGCAGCAGGCCGTCCGGTCCCGGCTCGATGGTCGGCCCGCCGTCCTTGAGCTGCCCCGGCCCGGCGGTGGGCGGCGCCATCGGCCGCCCGTCGCACGTCGGCGGGTCCCCCTGGTGGAGCTGTGCGTACGCGTCGGCGGCGCTGATCAGCGGCGCCCGCAGGGTGCCGTCGGGGAACCGGATCGTCCCGTCGGCCGGCGTGGCGGTGGGCAGGGCGATCTGGTCCCGGTACCAGCCGAGGAGGAACGCCTGCTTGGTGTCGCCGGTGAAGCCCGGCTCGCCGGTCAGCACGGTGGCGTCCTCGAGCGGCACGTAGCCGCTGCGCCACACCTCGCCCGGTCGCCAGGCGTCGGCCACCTCCCCGGCGCGCTGGTGGAACGGCTCCCAGCGGTGGTCGGGGGGATCGACCGACGGCCCGGCAGGAGCGGAGCCGGGCGCGGCGCAGCCGGCGAGGAGCAGAAGCGGCAACCCCAGCAGAGCGATCGTGCGACGCATGCCGGTTGGACGGCGCGCCCCTGCCCGCGGTTCCGCTGGTCAGGTCTCCCCGCCCAGGTCCGTCTGGTACGCCTCCCAGAGCAGGTCCGCGCCCCGCTGCCGGTGCCGGTCGAGGGCCCGCAGCAGGTGCCCGACCCGTTCCCGCAGCTCCTCGGCGGGCACGCCAGGCAACTCGACGGCGCGTTGGAGGGCGAGAAGCGCCGCGGCGATGGCGGCGTGCTCGTGGGTCAGCCGGCGTACCCCCCGGTCCAGCCGGGGCGCCTGGAGGAGCAGTTCGGCGTAGAGGCCGCTGGGGCCCTCGGTGAGCCGGACGTGCTCGGCGAAACCGCGCCGGACCGGGCCGAGCTGGACGACGAGGTGCTCCCGCCAGCGCGGCTTCTCGGCCGGCCCGGCGAGCACCCGGGCGAGGGCGTGCAGGTCGCCGGGGAGCGCGGGTCCCGGCTGGCGCGCGGCGGGCGGTCGGCCCGCCGCGGCGACGGTGGGCGGCTGCTGGATCGGACCGGTGACCATGGGCACCTCCCGCTGCTGCGCTTCCGGCGTACAGCGATGGTGGACCTGGTCGGGCGGGCTGTCCAGGGCCATCCGGTGCCTCATCTGTCCCATTCGCCCCACCGGCCCCAGCTGTCCCAAAAGCCTCACCGACCCAGCGGATTGCCCGCCATGCTGCGGAGCTGACCGGCCAGGACGTGCGCGTCGGCGTCCCGGCCCTGGTCGGGCCGGCCGGCGGTGATCGCGTCGGCGAGCGCCCGCAGCTCGTACGGCGGCAGGGTGGCCAGCCCCATACCCTGCAACGGGATGGTGACCTGTCGGCCGGTCTCCCGGTCGCGGGCGATCACGGTCGGCACCCGCAGCACCGCGTCGTTGCCGCCCCGGTAGGCGACCGCCCCGCCCCCCACCTCGGCGGTGGCCAGGTCGACGGTGCGGGTGGCGAGCGCGCCGCGTACGGAGGCCCGGGTCCCCTCCAGCCAGGCGGCGGTACGCAGCACCCGCAGCAGCAGGTAGAGGCCGAGCAGCACGATCGGCAGGCCGCAGAGCCCGACGAACCGGACCGGCCCTGCCGGAGCGCTGTCGTTCAGCGCCGGTGGGAGCATGTCGGGCGGCAGGTCCCGCGCCTCGTCGTACGACGGGAACGGGTCGCCGACGCCGGTCAGCCGGCTCAGCAGGCGGTCGGCGAAGACCGGCAGCAGCACGAACACCGCCCCGAAGGCGGTGCACAGGACACCCACCACCGCCGCGAAGGCGCGCTGGCCGGGCGCGGCGCCCACGGAGAGCCGGACCTTCTCGTTCATCACAGGCGCAGCCTAGATGCTGGTGGCAACGGGGCCGGAGACGACTGTGCGCCCCGGTCCGGGTGGACCGGGGCGCACAGGTCAGGTGGTGGAGGTGCCGGGAATCGAACCCGGGTCCTTCGCCGCCTTGTCAGGGCTTCTCCGAGCGCAGCTCGCTGTGCCTCTACTCGGCCCCTCCGATCACGCGAGCGAGTCGGTGTGACGGGCCCAGTCGCTGATTGATCTCGCCGCACGGACCCCGCGACCGGGTCCGATTGGCCAGCCTTCTAGCTGATGCCGGCTAACTGGGTCGAAGGCGCTCCCAGGCCGACAGACTTGCTACTCGCCTCAGGCGGCGAGAGCGAAGTCAGCGCGATTGTTCTTGGCGCTTATTGGTTTCCGACGACCGATTCACGAGACGACGTCGGCTTCCTCGGCTCGCTTCCCCTGCCGCAACGCACGAAGTCGAAACCAGTCACCCCCTCGAAGGGCTGCCCCTGTCGGCAGCACCACCAAGCCTAACGCCTGCCGCAACCGGATTCATCCCGAGGCCCGCCCGATCATGGATCGGGACATCGGGGGAGGAATCAGTCGTCCATGCCCTTGCCGCGCCGGCCGACCACCCGGGCGATCTCCCGGTCGGCGTCCCGCTTGGCAAGGTCCTGGCGCTTGTCGTACGACTTCTTACCCCGGGCCAGGCCGATCTCCACCTTCGCCCAGCCGTCGGAGAAGTAGACCTGCAACGGCACCATGGTGAGACCGCTCTCCCGGGTCTTGCCGATCAGCCGGTCGATCTCCAGCCGCTTGAGCAGCAGCTTCCGGGTACGCCGGGGCTCGTGGTTGGTCCAGGTGCCCTGGGTGTACTCCGGGATGTGCATGCCGTGCAGGTAGAGCTCGCCGTCACGCTCCTGGGCGAACGCGTCGACCAGCGACGCCCGGCCGGCCCGCAGCGACTTGACCTCGGTGCCGGTCAGCGCCATGCCCGCCTCGTACGTGTCGAGGATGGCGTAGTCGTGCCGCGCCTTCTTGTTGGAGGCGACCACCTTGCGGCCCTTTTCCCGTGGCATCGGCGCCACCTCCCTTCCACTCGTCCGCGACCACCGGCCGCGGAGCGGGATCATGCTACCCGAATGACAAGGACCCTCCCGCGCCGTTTATTCCGGCGCGGGAGGGCCCTCGGAGAGCCGTCGCGCTGACTAGACCCGCAGGTAGAAGCGGAGCGTGACCCAGGCGGTGACCGCGCTGACCAGGCCGCCGACGCCGGCCATCAGCGGGAACATCAGGAAGATCTCGGACCAGGAGACCGGCGTGATCAGGCCCTCCACGGCCGCCATCGACCCGCCGGCGGCCACGACCTTCAGGCCGATCAGGGCCAGCAGGCCGAGGACCGAACCGATCAGGCCGGCGACGATGGCCTCCAGCACGAACGGGGCCTGGATGAACCAGTTGGAGGCACCGACCAGTTTCATGACCGCGACCTCGCGCCGCTTGCTGTACGCGGCGACCTGGATGGTGTTCGCGACCAGCAGCAACGCGGCGACCGCCATCACCACCGCGATGGCCAGCGCGAAGTTCTGGATGCCGCTGAGGACGTTGAAGACCTTGTCGAGGAGCTTGCTCTGGTCGACGATCGTGTCGATCCCCTCGGCGGTCTTGTACTCGTCGTAGATGCTCTTGTACTGCTCCGGGTTGTTCAGCTTGATCCGGAACGACGGCGGGAGGCTGTCCTCCTTGACCGCGCTGATCAGGTCGGGCGCGTCCTGGAACATCTCCTGGAAGCGCTTGTACGCCTCCGTCTTGTCGACGTAGGTGACCTCCTTGACCAGCGGGTCGGACTTCAGCTTGGCCTCGAGGTCGCCTCGCTGCTGGTCGTTGACGTCGGTCTTCAGGAAGATCGAGACCTGGACGTTCTCGTAGTAGAGGTCCTTCATGTCGCCGACCTTCTGGTAGAGAAGGCCGCTACCGCCCAGCATGAACAGCGACACACCCATCGTGATGATCATCGCGATGGTCATGGTGACGTTGCGCCACAGTCCGACCAGTACCTCGGAAAGGACGTATTTCATCCGCATCGGGAAATTCCTCCGGCTCTCCGGCGTGAGGTGTTCGTCGTCAGGATCTACGGATCGTCAGCGGGGCGACGGCTCAGCCGTAGACGCCGCGAGCCTGGTCGCGCACGATGCGGCCGCTCTCGATCTCGATGACGCGACGGCGCATCTGGTTCACGATGTTGGAGTCGTGCGTGACCATCACGACGGTCGTGCCGGTGCGGTTGATCCGGTCCAGCAGGCGCATGATCTCGATCGACGTGTCCGGGTCCAGGTTTCCGGTAGGCTCGTCCGCCAGCAGGATCAGCGGCCGGTTCACGAACGCTCGGGCCACCGCGACCCGCTGCTGCTCACCACCGGAGAGCTCGTGGGGGTAGCGGTGCTCCTTCCCACCGAGGCCGACCAGCTCCAGCACCTCCGGAACGACCCGGCGGGCGACCGCCTTGGTCTTGCCGATCACCTCCAGCGCGAACGCCACGTTCTCGTAGGCGGTGCGGTTCGGCAGCAGGCGGAAGTCCTGGAAGACGCAGCCGATGGAGCGCCGGAAGTGGGGTCGCTTCCAGGAGCGCATCGACGTGACGTCCTTGCCGTTGACGACGACCCGCCCCTTGTTGGGGGTGACCTCGTGCAGCAGCATCTTGATGATCGTGGACTTGCCGGAGCCGGATGGACCGATGAAGAAGACGAACTCGCCCTTCTCGATCGAGACGGACACGTTGTCGAGCGAAGGCCGGGACGCCTTCGGGTACGTCTTCGTCACTTGCTCAAGCTGAATCACGGGTCGAGAGTCTACGCGGTGTAACCGGAGAGCCAAGCCCCACGCCCCGCCGAAGCGAGTCGCGTCATCGATTCAGCCGGTCACCCAGAGATCGACGACGCGTTCCGTCGGAGCGGGATCACGCACCGTCAGCGCTGAGCTGCTGCTGCTTACGCCACCGGATGCCGGCCTCGATGAAGCTGTCCAGCTCACCGTCGAACACCGAGGACGGATTGCCCGTCTCCTGCTCGGTACGCAGATCCTTCACCATCTGATACGGGTGCAGGACGTACGAGCGCATCTGGTCGCCCCACGAGCCGGCGGCGTCGGTCTTCAGGCCCTGGAGCTTGGCCTGCTCCTCCTGGCGCTTGCGCTCCAGCAGCCGGGCCTGGAGCACCCGCAGCGCGGACGCCTTGTTCTGCAGCTGCGACTTCTCGTTCTGGCAGGTGACCACGATGCCGGTCGGGATGTGCGTGATCCGCACCGCCGAGTCGGTGGTGTTGACGCTCTGCCCGCCCGGGCCGGAGGAACGGTAGACGTCGATCCGCATCTCGTTCTCGGGGATCTCGATGTGGTCGGTCTGCTCGACGACCGGCAGCACCTCGACGCCGGCGAAGCTGGTCTGCCGCCGCCCCTGATTGTCGAACGGGCTGATCCGGACCAGCCTGTGGGTGCCGGACTCGACGCTCAGCGTGCCGTACGCGTAGGGCACCTTGACCGTGAAGGTGGCCGACTTGAGACCCGCCTCCTCGGCGTACGAGGTCTCGTAGACCTCGGTCGGGTAGCCGTGCCGCTCGGCCCAGCGCAGGTACATCCGCAGCAGCATCTCGGCGAAGTCCGCGGCGTCCACACCACCCGCGCCGGCCCGGATGGCGACCAGCGCCTCCCGGGAGTCGTACTCCCCGGAGAGCAGGGTGCGGACCTCCATCTCCTGGATGGCCTTGGTCAGCCCGGTGATCTCCGTCTCGACCTCGGCGAGCGTGCCCGGGTCGGACTCAGCCTGGGCCAGCTCCAGCAGCACGCCGGCGTCGTCCAGCCGGGCGCGGAGGTCGGAGAGCTTGTTGATCTCGCCGTTGACGTACGACAGCTGCGACGTCACCTGCTGCGCCTTGGCCTGGTCGTCCCAGAGGTCGGGCGCGGAGGCCTCCTGCTCCAGGCGGCCCTTCCGCTCGCGCAGCTTGTCGAGATCGAGGACGGCCTCGATGTTGCGCAGGGTGGCGTCGAGTTCCTTGAGCTGTTCGGCGTAGTCGGCAGCAGTCACGACAGACAAGCGTACTTGGCCGCTCGGCGTCCGCTCACCTCAGATGCCTCTACCCGCGCTGGTCATCCGCCGACCGGGGCGGACTTGAGCCAGGACAGCGCCGCCTTGTGGTACGCGACGGCGAACTCCAGCGCGCTGGCGTCGTACGCCTCGCCTTCCTTCTTGGCGTTCTTGGCCTGCTCACGCGCTGCCGCAAGGGCCTCGGAGTGGTACTCGTTCGCCGAGGCGTAGAGGTTCTTGAGCTGACTCGGCGAGTGAAGGTCGCCGAACGCGATCCGCAACGCGGTCGGGTTACGGATCGTGTCCCGCCCGGGGTCCTCCGCCAGCCAGCGGGAGAACGTCCGCTTCCCGGCCGCCGTGAGCGCGTACGGCTGGCTCATCCGCGGCCCGGGCTTGCCGAGCCGCACCAGCCCCTTCTCAGCCAGCACCGGAAGCTCCCGGTAGACCTGGCTGCGGGTCATCGACCAGTACGGCGCCAGCCGCCGCTCGGCGGCGGCCATCAGCTGGCCGCCTGTCATCGGTCCTTCGTGCAGCAGACCCAGCAGGGCTGCGGCCGTCGGGTTGACTCCGGATTCCGCCATGCCCTCTAAGCTGCCACTTCGCCCGACCCGGCGTCCAGGATTTCCGGTTTTCGCCACCCGTTGGGTCGTCCGATGTGCACTGTCGGCCGACGACAGTCCGCCGGGGATGTCCACGCCCTCCCCGGCCGGCCGGCCGCCGGTGACGCTCCGTGCGTCACCGGCGACCATCAGCAGGTCAGGCCATGTGCGGGTACCCATGGTCGGTCGGCGGGACGAAGGTCTCCTTGATCGTCCGCGGCGACATCCAGCGGACCAGGTTGTGCCAGGAGCCCGCCTTGTCGTTGGTGCCGCTGGCCCGGGCGCCGCCGAACGGCTGCTGCCCGACCACCGCCCCGGTCGGCTTGTCGTTGATGTAGAAGTTGCCGGCCGCGTACCGCATCTTCTCCGCCACCTGGTCGACCACCCGACGGTCGGTCGCGAAGATCGACCCGGTCAGCGCGTACGGGGCGATCGCCTCGGCCTGGGCCACCACCTCGTCGAAGCGGGCGTCCTCGAAGACGTGCACGCCCAGGATCGGCCCGAAGTATTCGGTGGTGAAGGTCTCGTGTGCGGGGTCGGAGCACTCGAACAGCGTCGGCCGGACAAAGTAGCCGACCGAGTCGTCGGCGGTGCCGCCGGCCAGGACCCGGCAGGTGTCGTCGCCGCTGATCAGCTCCAGCGCGGCCTGGTGCCGGCCGAACGCCTTGTCGTCGATGACCGCGCCGCCGAAGTTGCGGAAGTCGGTGACGTCGCCGTACGCCAGCGAGTCGGCGGTGGCGGCGAGCCGGTCCCGCAGCCCGCCCTCCCACATAGACCGGGGGATGTACGCCCGCGACGCGGCCGAGCACTTCTGGCCCTGGTACTCGTAGGCGCCCCGGATCAGCGCGGTGTGCAGGGCGTCCACGTCCGCGCTGGCGTGCGCGACCACGAAGTCCTTGCCGCCGGTCTCGCCGACCAGCCGCGGGTAGCCCCGGTAGCGGGCGATGTTCTCGCCGACCGTCCGCCACAGGTGCTGGAACACCTTGGTCGACCCGGTGAAGTGGATGCCGGCCAGGTCCGGGTCGGCGAGCACCACATCGGAGACCTCCTCGCCGCGCCCGGTGACCATGTTGATCACGCCGGGCGGCAGCCCGGCCGCCTCGAACAGCCGCATGGTGAAGTGCGCGGCGAACTGCTGGGTCGGGCCCGGCTTCCAGACCACCGTGTTGCCGAGCAGGGCCGGCGCCGACGGCAGGTTGCCGGCGATCGCGGTGAAGTTGAACGGGGTGACCGCGTAGACGAAGCCCTCCAGCGGCCGGTGGTCGAAGCGGTTCCACACCCCCGGCGAGGACATCGGCTGCTCCGCCAGCAGCTTCCGGGCGAAGTGCACGTTGAACCGGAGGAAGTCGATGAACTCGCAGGCCGAGTCGATCTCGGCCTGGACCACCGTCTTGGACTGGCCGAGCATGGTGGCCGCGTTGAGCGTGTCCCGCCACGGGCCGGAGAGCAGGTCGGCGGCGCGCAGGAAGATCGCGGCCCGCTCCTCGAACGGCAGCGCCCGCCACATCGGGGCCGCGTCCTTGGCGGCCTTGACCGCGGCGCGGGCGTCGTCGTGGGTGGCGTGCCCGGTGATGCCGAGCACGTGGGCGTGCTTGTGCGGCTGGACCACCTTGATCGGGTCACCGCCGGCCATCCGCTGCTCACCGGCGATGGTCATCGGCAGCTCGATCTGCGCGGCGGCCAGCTCGGTCAGCCGCCGCTGGAGCCGCTCCCGGTCGGCGCTGCCGGCCTCGTAGGTGTGGACCGGCTCGTTGCGCGGCTCGGGTACGGAGAACACGGCGTCCATCACGGCTCCTGTGCGATCTCGACGGCGGTGGCGAAATCGGACCCGCGGGCACCGACCGGGCGGCCGGGTGCCGAGCACCGCGCGGCGGACCGGTGCGGCGGCGGGACCTCGGCCAATTCTTCCATGCGGCACCCCCCGCCCCACCCCCGCCGCCCCCGGCGAACCCCGCCCGCAGCCGACACCCGGACGCACCGGCACACACCGGACCGTAGGCAGCAACCGCCTCCGCCCCGACGATCCCTCAGCCCGCAACCACTCTCGCCTACGATCCGTCACCAGCGATCCGCATCGTCGGCCGGGTGGTGGGGAGGCTGCGGATCCCGTCGGCACCGCCCCGGCGCCAGGCCCACCCGCCCGTCTCAGGCGCCGTCGAGCGTCCGGCCGCCACCCGCTGGCGGGCGCCGGCCCGGGTCGGCACCGACCGGCGGGCGGGTCCCGAAGGGCGCACGGGACGCCGCGTACCCTGGATGACCGGTGACCTGCCCGGCCCGTCGCGGCCGATCCGGCGTCCGTCGAAGGGGAACACGATGAGCAACCAGCCCGGCAGCTCCACGGCTGCGGAGCCGGACCAGCCCGTGGTCGACCCGGCCGACGAGCCGGAGCAGTCGAGCGCCGACCCGGCCGACGAGCCGGCCACCCTGGAGGGCACCGGACGACCGGCGTACGCCCCCGGCGCGGTGGTGCTGGCGCTGCTGGCGGTCGGCTGGCTCGCCGCGATGCTCTGGTCCACCCGGGCCGCGATCAGCTCGGCCGCGGCCGGCGTCACCGCGATCAGCCTCTCCGCGTACGCACTGCCCGGCGTGATCTGCGCCGCGCTGGTCGCCGGCGCGGCGGTCGCCCTGGCGGTGACCAACCCGCTCGGCCGGGCCACCCTGCGCTTCCTCGCCGCCGTCGGCACCGGCCTGTTGGTCGGATTCGCCGCCGCGGTCGCGATCAACCTCACCTACGCCGACAACGCGACCACCAACACCATCGCCGGCACCACCGCGGCGGCGGCGATCATCGGCGGCGCGCTGGCCGGCGCCCGCAACGCCCGGGTGGTGGGCGGGCTCGCCAGCGCCACGCTGGCCGCGCAGGTCTTCGTGGTGCTGTTCAGCCGCGCCCGGGACCCGCTGTCCGACCTGTTCGGTGCCGGCGACACCCAGCAGTCGATGCTCGACGCCGCGAAGTGGGTGTCCCGCACCGAGTCGCTGCTCGCCGGGCTGATCGCCGGCCTGGTGGCGTTCGGCTACCTCACCTGGGCCCGCCGCCGCGCCGCCCGCCGGGACGAATCCGTGCAGCTGCGCTGGCCCGCGTACCTGGTCGCCGGGGCCGGGCCGGGCCTCCTCCTGCTGCTCACCGAGGTGATCATCCGGATCGGCGGGCGCGACCTGCTCAACCTGGCCGCCGCGCTCAGCGAGGCGGACCAGGTGGCCCAGACCTCCCTCGGCACCTCCCGCCTCGACAACGGCATCTGGGTGCTCTTCGTCGGGGCACTCACCACGCTCATCGCGTTCGGCCGCACCCTCGGCCCACGGACCGTCGAGGAGGACGAGCCGGCCGACGAGCAGGTCGCCGCCTGACCCTCGGGTGCGGGTCAGGAGACCGCGCGCAGCAGCAGGTCCAGCTCGGTCACGTCGTACCACTCCAGCTCGTGGTCCTCGGCGCCGTCGACGGTGAACTGGGCGTCCGGGTCACCGGCCTGCGCCTCGGCCACCACCTCGGCGGCGGCCGCCACGTCGTCGACCGCCTCCGCGCCGTCCACGTGGATCGCGGCGACCGCCTTGACGGGCACCGGCCCGACGAGCCGGACCAGGCTGGACCCCAGCTCACCGCCGACCCGGCCGACCGCGCGGGCCGGCAGGTCCACTGAGACCACCACCCGCCGGCGGGGCGCGCCCGGGTCGGCCCGGAGCAGCAGCAGCGCGTCCTGGGCGGCCCGGGTGAAGGCGACGTACTCCAACTCCTCCTCGTCGCCCTCGGCGTACCACTCGCGCAGCTCCGGGGTGACCGCGTGCGCCTCACCGACCGCGAGCCCCTGCTCACGCAGTTGCGCCAGCAGCGGGACGGTCGCCGGCACGTACACCCGGACAAGCTCGTCGGTCACCGGTCTCTCCCCTGCTCAGGCCTGGCCGGCGGACGCCGACCCCGGGCGCCGATCATGCCGTACGCCGTGACCGTCATACACCCCGCACCCGCCCGGGAGAAGTTCCTCGCCGGTGTGTCCGCCGACCGGATCGCCGCACCGCGCTGGGGCGGAACGGCTGCTGGTGGCAAACTGAGGCAAACGAAAGCCAACCCCGGGAGTCACCGTGGAGCCCAGGTTCCTGCTGCTGTCCGACGTGGCCGCCGAACTCAACGTCTCGGACTCGCAGGTCTACCACATGGTGCGCAGCGGCGAGCTGCCCGCCATCAAGATCGGCGGCCGCGGGCAGTGGCGGGTGGAACGCGCCCGGCTGGAGGAGTACATCCAGCACAAGTACGCCGAGACCGCCGAGTGGGTACGCGGCAACCCGCTCGTCGAACGCGACCCCGAGTGACCGCGCGACCCCGTAGCGGCATTGACGGGCGACGCTGCCCTGTCCGACAATGAAGCCCTGTCGGAGGCAAACGGAAGCAAACGCAAGGAACAGGGGTTGAGGATGGTCGACACCCGCCGCCCGTTGGCACCGCGTCCCCCGGTCCGGCTCCGACCCGCCCCACCGATCGACCCGCCCTGCACCGACGAGGGCTTGCCCTGGGCCGACGTCGACCAACTCACCCTCGACCTGTTCGACCCGCGCCGCCGGGATCCCGACCGGCCCGACGGGCGCGCCCCCGACGTCCGACCGGTGCCCACCGGCCCGGGCCGCCGCACCGGGGGGCCACCCGCCGCCGCGCTGGCCACCGCCACCCCCGAGGCCACCCGGGCGGCGCACCGGTTCGTCCGCACCTTCCTGGAGATCGTCAACGGCTACCGGCCACCCGGTCAGCTCCGGCCGCTCTGCCTGCCCGACGCCACGACCCGGGTGGCCACGGAGCTGACCCGGGCGGCCCGACGCGTGGGCCCGGTACGCCGCCGCGCCACCCGGCCGGCCCTCCAGCTCCGCCGGCTGCGGGTCTGCGAGCCGCGGGCCGGGGCCGCCGAGGCCGCCGCCGTGCTCGCCGGAGCCGGCGGCGCCAGCTGGGCGATCGCCCTGCGCGTCGAGCACCGACGCGGCACCTGGCTCTGCACCACCCTCGAGGTGCTCTGACCCGCCGCCGCCGGCTGCGCCCCGGCCTGCGCGAATCCGCTCGGGACGACGTCCGCCCGACAGGCGCGATCGACTCGAGATGCCGCACATCGCGTGGTCCAGCAGCGCGAACACCGCCACCCGCCGCAAGGCGCGTCGATCAACTCGGCCCGGCCCCCGGACGTCCGTGACCGACTTGGGATGCCGCACATCGCGCGGTCCAGCAGCGCGGATAGCACGACCTGCCGCAAGGCGAGTCGATCAGCTGGGCCTCGGACAGGGACGGGCCCCGGCCGTGTTCGGCCGGGGCCCGTCGTCGCTGGTTGCGGGCGGGCTCAGTTGCCGCCGTTGGGGGCGCCGTGGCACCGCTTGTACTTGCGGCCGGAGCCGCACGGGCAGGGCGCGTTGCGGGACGGACCCTCGCCGGCATCCACCTGGCCGGGGGCGGCCCGGCGGGCGGTGCTGGCGGCGACCCCCTGGCCGTTCATCCCCGCGGCCGCCGGGCGCCGGGGCTTGCCCGAGGCGGACGGCGCGGCGGGCCGGGCGGTGCTGTCCGGGTTGCCGATGCCCAGGGCCGGCGCCTGCTCGTCGGCCCGCTCGATGGCCGGCGCGCCGCGGCCGGCCTCGCCGTCGATGGCGGGCGCGGAGTATTGCAGGCCCTGCTGCTGCGGCGCGCGGTTGAGGCCCTTGGCGCGGATCTCGACCGGCTTCTCCAGCAGCTGCACCTCCTCGGCCTCCGGCTCGGGCTCCTCGACCTGCACCTCCAGGTTGTAGAGGAAGCCGACCGTCTCCTCCTTGATGCCGTCCATCATGGTGGCGAACATGTCGAAGCCCTCGCGCTGGTACTCGATGACCGGGTCGCGCTGGGCGTACGCCCGCAGGCTGATGCCCTCCTGCAGGTAGTCCATCTCGTAGAGGTGCTCGCGCCACTTGCGGTCGATCACCTGGAGCAGGACCATCCGCTCGAGCTGGCGTACCGCGTCCTCGCCGAGCTGCTCCTCGCGCCGGTCGTACGCGCCGTGGGCGTCCTCCTTGAGGCGGGCGAGCAGGAAGTCCTGGTCGAGGCCTGCCCGGGAGCCCACCTCCTCCTCCAGCTCGTCGACGGTGACGCCCACCGGGTAGAGCTGCTTGAGGCTGGCCCAGAGCTGGTCGAGGTCCCAGTCCTCGGCATAGCCCTCGCTGGTGGCGCCCGTGACGTACGCGCTGACCACGTCGTCGATCATGTTGCGGACCTGGTCGGAGAGGTCCTCGCCGTTGAGCACCCGCAGCCGCTCGGCGTAGACCACCTGGCGCTGCTTGTTCATCACCTCGTCGTACTTGAGGACGTTCTTCCGGATCTCGGCGTTCTGGCCCTCGATCTGGGCCTGCGCGCTCTTGATCTGGCGGGTGACCATCTTCGACTCGATGGGCACGTCCTCAGGGATGTTGAAGCGCTCCATCACCGCCTCGACGGCACCGGCCCGGAATCGCTTCATCAGCTCGTCCTGCAGCGAGAGGTAGAAGCGGGACTCGCCCGGGTCGCCCTGCCGGCCGGCCCGACCGCGCAGCTGGTTGTCGATCCGGCGGGACTCGTGCCGCTCGGTGCCCAGCACGTAGAGGCCGCCGGCGGCAGCCACCTCCTCGGCCTCGGCGTCGCAGGCCTGCTTCCACTCGGGCAGGACCTCCTCCATCGCCTTGGCGTACTCCTCCGGCTGCTCGACCGGGTCGAGGCCGCGCTGGCGCAGCTCGTTGGCGGCGAGGAACTCGGCGTTGCCGCCGAGCAGGATGTCCGTACCGCGGCCGGCCATGTTGGTGGCCACGGTGACCGCGCCCTTGCGCCCGGCCTGGGCGACGATCTCCGCCTCCTTGGCGTGGAACTTGGCGTTCAGCACGGAGTGCGGGATGCCCCGGCGGCGCAGCAGCTGGGAGATGATCTCGGAATTCTCCACCGAGACCGTGCCGACGAGCACCGGCTGGCCCTGCTCGTGCCGCTCGGCGATGTCCTCGACCACGGCGTTGAACTTGGCCTTCTCGGTCTTGTAGATGACGTCCGGCCGGTCCTGCCGGACCATCGGCCGGTGCGTCGGGATGGTCACGACGCCGACCTTGTAGACCTTGTTGAACTCACCCGCCTCGGTCTGGGCGGTACCGGTCATGCCGGAGAGCTTCTCGTAGAGGCGGAAGTAGTTCTGGAGGGTGATGGTGGCCAGGGTCTGGTTCTCCTGCTTGATCTCCACCCCCTCCTTGGCCTCGATCGCCTGGTGCATGCCCTCGTTGTAGCGACGGCCGTGCAGGATGCGCCCGGTGAACTCGTCGACGATCAGGACCTCGCCCTCGCTGACGATGTAGTCCTTGTCGCGCTTGTAGAGCTCCTTGGCCTTGATCGCGTTGTTGAGGTAGCCGACCAGCGGAGTGTTGACCGACTCGTAGAGGTTGTCGATGCCGAGCCGGTCCTCGACCTTGGCCACGCCCCGCTCGGTGATGGCGATGGTGCGCTTGGCGTAATCGACCTCGTAGTCGCCCTCGCCGTCGGTGCCCGGCTGCAGGCGGGCCACCACGGTGGCGAACTCCTGGTACCAGCGGGCGGAGTGCTCGGCCGGACCGGAGATGATCAGCGGGGTCCGGGCCTCGTCGATGAGGATCGAGTCGACCTCGTCGACCACCGAGAAGAAGTGGCCGCGCTGCACCAGCTCATCCCTCGACCAGGCCATGTTGTCGCGCAGGTAGTCGAAGCCGAACTCGTTGTTGGTGCCGTAGGTGATGTCGCACTCGTAGGCGGCCCGGTGCTCGCTGGCCGGCCGGTTGGGCAGCACCACGCCGACGGTGAGGCCGAGGAACTCGTGCACCCGGCCCATCCAGGCGGCGTCGCGCTGGGCCAGGTAGTCGTTCACCGTGACCACGTGCACGCCCTTGCCGGCCAGCGCGTTCAGGTAGACCGGCATGACCGAGGTCAGGGTCTTGCCCTCACCGGTCTTCATCTCGGCGATGTTGCCGAAGTGCAGCGCCGCGCCGCCCATCACCTGGACGTCGTAGGGCCGCTGGCCGAGCACCCGGGCGGCCGCCTCGCGGCACACCGCGAACGCCTCGGGCAGCAGGTCGTCGAGGGTCTCCCCGTCGTCGAGCCGCTCCTTGAACTGGTCGGTCATCGCGCGCAGCTCGTCGTCGGTGAGGTTGACGTAGTCGTCCTCGATCGAGTTGACGGCGGCCGCGATCGCCTTGAGTCGACGCACCATGCGGCCCTCGCCCGCGCGAAGGACCTTTTCCAGAATCGACACGGATCAACGCTCCCCTTGACAGTCTCGAACCATCGTAGGCGCTCCATCGCGGCGATGGTCACTGGTGGCGACGGTCCAGGGCCGCGAACCGGACATACCGCCTGGCCGGCACGCTGACCCGGCGCAAATCGGGTTACGCCGAACGCGAACGATCCGGCACGATGGCCCGGTGGAGCCCGTGGAGATCGTCGAGGACGGCCTGCTGCTGCGACCCTGGCGGGCGGAGGACGCCGATGCGGTGTACCGCGCCTGCCAGGATTCGGACATCCAGCGCTGGACCACCGTACCTCGCCCGTACCGGCCCGAACACGCGCTCGATTTCGTCGCCCGGCGCAGCGCGGCGGCCTGGGCCGACGGCAGCGGTGCCGAGTTCGCGGTGTGCGACGCCGCCACCGGCGAGTTGCTCGCCTCCTGCGGCCTGGTCTCGATCGACCGTGGCCTGGGCAGCGCCGAGGTCGGCTACTGGACCGCGCCGTGGGCGCGGGGCCGGGGCGTCGCGGTCCGGGCCACCCGGGCGGTCGCCCACTGGGCCTTCGACGCAGGCAAGCTGCGCCGGCTGATCTGGCAGGCCGAGATCGGCAACCACGCCTCCCGACTGGTGGCGCTGCGGGCCGGCTTCCGGATCGAGGGCGAGTTGCGGCTCGCCCAGCCGGCGGTGGACGGGCGCCCGGAGGGCTGGCTCGGCTCGCTGCTCCCCGGCGAGGTGCCCGCCCCGGGCGAGCCCGGCCCGGCCGGCCCGGACACTCTCGCGGCCCGACGGGCCGCCGTCTTCGGCCGCCCGCAGCCGGTCCTGTTCGCCACCGCGGGCGCCACCGAGCTGCGGCTGCGCCCGCTGGAGGAACGCGATCTGGAGGCGGTCACGGCGACCTGCCAGGACGCGGAGACCGTCCGCTGGACCAGCGTCCCGCACCCCTACCAGCGAGAGCACGCCGACGGCTACCTGCGCGACGTCGCCCGGGCGGCGTGGGCCCGCGGCACCGGGGCCAACTACGCCGTCGCCGACGCCGAGGACCGGTACGCCGGCTCGATCGACCTGCGGATCTCCCCCGCCGACCCGCTCGTCGCCGACGTCGGCTTCATGGCCGCCCCGCACGCCCGCGGCCGGGGATACCTGCCCGCCGCGCTGGCCGCACTGTGTGCCTGGGGATTCACCACGCTCGGCCTGGCCCGGATCGAGTGGCGGGCCAACGTGGGCAACACCGCCTCCCGTCGGGTCGCCGAGAAGGCGGGCTTCGCCTTCGAGGGCACCGCCCGCAGCGGCATCCAGCAGCGAGGCGAACGGCCGGATGTCTGGGTGGCCGCGCTGCTCCCGCAGGACCTGGCGTGACGCCGGAGACGATCGAGGCGAACGGGGTACGACTGCGACCGTCCCGCCTCGACGACGTGGCGGACACCGTTGCCGGCTGCGCCGATCCGGTCACCCAGCGAGGCATCTCCGGGCTCCCGGACCCGTACACGGAGGAGAGCGCCCGGTGGTGGATCACCGAGGGCGCGCCCGCGGCCTGGGCCACCGGCGGCGCCGCGTACGCGATCGCCGACCCGGCCACCGACCGGCTGCTCGGCAGCATCGGCCTGAGCCAACCGGTGCCGACCCGCGGCCAGTGGGAGATCGGCTACTGGGTCGCGCCCTGGGCCCGCGGGCGCGGCGTCGCCACGGCCGCCACCCGAGCGCTGGCCGAGTCGGCCTTCGCCGCCGGCTGCGCCCGCCTGGAACTGCTCACCAGCGAGGAGAACACCGCCAGCCAGCGGGTCGCGCTGGCCGCCGGATTCCGCCACGAGGGGGTACGCCGGGCGGCGAACCCGAGCCGAGGGGGAGGCCGACACGACCTGCTCGCCTGGGTACGCCTCGCCGACGACCCGCCCGGTCCGGCCGCCCGGCTCCTGCCCGACCTGCCCGACGGTCGGCTCACCGACGGCCTGGTGACCCTGCGCCGACTCGGCCCCGACGACGCCGACGTGATGTTCCGGCTGCACACGCGGCCGGAGGTGGTGGCCAACCAGGCACCGCCGGTGCCGCCGACCCGGGCCGCGATCGAACGGCGCTGCCGGCTGGCGGAGAGCGCCTGGCTCACCGGCAGCCTGGCCCGGCTGCTGATCCTCGACGCGGCCACCGGCGAACCGGCGGGCAGCTGCGGGCTGTCCTACAGCGACCGGGCGGCTGGCGAGGCGAGCGTCGGCTACGCGCTGCTGCCCGCCTGGCGTGGGCGTGGCTACGCCACCCGGGCGGTACGCCTGCTGGCCGGCTGGGCGTTCGGCGTCCCCGGGATCGCCCGGCTCACCGCGGGGACCCTGCCCGAGAACACCGCGTCGCACCGGGTGCTGGAGAAGGTGGGCTTCCGCCGGGAGGGGCTGTTGCGCGGCCGGCTGCCCGGACTGGACGGCGGCCGGACCGACGACCTGGTCTTCGGCATGCTCGCGTCGGACCGCCCGACGCACTGAGCGTCACGGCCGACGCAGGGACGCGAGGAGCCGCGATGGCTGTCCACCGCGGCTCCTCGGCCGGTGTCACAGGGGGTGGTCAGAGTCCGGTGTCGAGGGAGATGATCCCGTAGTCGTAGGCGTGCCGACGGTAGACGACGCTGGGGCGCCCGGACTCCTTGTCCTGGAACAGGTAGAAGTCGTGGCCGACCAGTTCCATCTGGAACAGGGCGTCGTCGACGGTCATCGGTTCGGCGGGATGCACCTTCTCCCGCGCGATGTGCCACGGCTGGTTGTCATACTCCCCGTAGCCGTCCTCGTCGGGCCGTTCGGCGACCGCGGTGGCGGTCCCGGTACCGTTCAGCGCCGCCAGCCCCGGCCCGTTGAGGTCGGCGACCGGCAGGTCCGCGGTGGCGGCGGCGACGGAGAGCGGCGCGTGCCGCCCCCGGTGCACCCGGCGCCGGTCGGCCGCCCGGCGGAACCGGGTGTCCAACTTGGCGATGGCCGCGTCCAGCGCGCTGTAGAAGTCATTCGTGCAGGCCTCGGCCCGGATCACCGGGCCCCGCGTGACGCAGGTGATCTCCACCCGTTGGCAGTGATCGGCCTGGCGCGGATTGCGCTCGTGGAACAACTCGACGTCCACGCGAATGAGCTTGTGGTCGTAGCGTTCGATCTTCGCGAGCTTTTCGGCTACGTGTACCCGGTAATGGTCCGGCACTTCGACGTTACGGCCCTTGACCACGATGTCCACGTGACCTCCCTTGTTCGGACGGTCGTTCGGTCCGGTTTTCCCGGTCAACGCGCCCTGGGAGGGTCCCCGCTCGGCGTCGACCGGTCGCGTACGGCTACGCCTCCTTTCACCGCCGGGGGCGGATGGGAAGACCTCCTACCCCCGACACGAAAACGCTAACCCGTGTTCGCGTGGCAGTCACCCCTCGCTGTCAAAAGCTGCCTGGGAATTCTCACAGCTCATACACCAAGGGGTGAAAAGGAAACACGAAGCGTCACCCGCGGCGTCGCTTTTGCGTTGCGGCGAGCACCGCGGCCGCCTTTGGCGTCATTCCCGCCCTGTGCAAGATCCGGCTCACCGCCGCCAGCGTGGACCCGGTGGTGACGATGTCGTCGAGCAGCACCACCGGACCGTCGACCCGGACCCCGCCGGCCCGGCGCAGCCGGAACGCCGCCTCGGCCGCGGCGGCCCGTCCGGCGCTGTCCAGGGCGACCGAGTCCGGCCGGGGCAGCGCCCGCACCGGCCGGAGCACGCGTACCGGCCAGCCGGCGGCGCGCAGCCGATCCGCCGCGTGGCGGGTCAACCGGTCCAGATGGTCGCCGTAGCGGGCCCGGGCCGCCCCCGCGGTGTCCGGCACCGGCACCAGGGTCACCGGCCCGGCGGGGCCCACCGCCGCGGCCACCACCTCGGCGAGCAGCGCGCCCAGCGGGCGGGCCAGCCCATGCCGGCCCCGCTCCTTGTACGCCAGCAACCCCTCCCGCAGCGCGCCCGCGTACGGACCCAGGGCGACGCACGGCGGCAGGTCGGGCGGCGCCGGATCGGGGCGGGTCGGCGCCGGGCGCAGCGCCGTCAACTCGCCGACACAGCGGGGGCAGAACCCCTGCCGCAGGCCGGGGATCCGCTCGCCGCAACCGGCGCACCCGGCCGGCAGCACCAGGTCGGTCAGGTCCGCCCAGAGCCCGCCCAGGTCCCGCACCGGCACCTCTCAGTAGAGGAAGAAGGGGGCGGTCGGATCCGACGCCTTGGCGTTGGCCGCCACCTCCCGCACCTGCTCCCGCTCGATCTTTTCGAACGGGTTGTTCCGGTAGGCCAGGGTGGCCTGGTACATGAAGGACATGGCCGGCAGCGGACCGACCGCGCCGCCCGGGAAGGCGGCGAGGTGGGACACCGGCGCGCCGGTGTCCCGCTTGAGCGCGTACTCCACGGCCCCGTCCACCGTGGTCTGGTAGATCGCCGGCTGGCGCCCGTCGCTGCCGGCGAAGACCAGCTGGTTCTCCGCGTACCAGTCGACGGCGGTGATGTTTGTGAGCCGGGTGACCAGTTGGCGGGGCTGACCCACGCTGACCAGGCCGCCATCGACGCTCACCGGCACGACGTAGAGCGCGCCATTGATGATCAGTGCGATCCGGTGACCGTCGAGCGACGCGGCCACCGCCGTGACCGGGCCGGGAACGAGGATTTCACTCATCCCGGCGCCGCTGTCGAACCGGTAGAGCTTGCCGTCGGCCACCACCAGGCCGAACGGGTGGTCCGCGTCGAGGGAACGCAGCCAGATCGGGCGGCCGATCGACCGGAACGGCTTCGCGCTGCTGTGGAACTCGGTCACCGGGGCAGGGCCGGTACCGACCATGAGCAGCTGCTTCCGATCCGGCCGGGTCACCACCAGCGCCGCCAGCACCCTGTCACCGGCGCGGCTGAGTCCCGCCGACACCACGTTCCGGTTGGCGGCGGGCGCCACCGGCACCGAGCCGACGGGCTCGCTGCCGATGGCGAGCGGATGGATCGCCGCATCGTAGACACAGAACCGCTCCGGGGCCCGCAGGGGCGGGTAGACGGGGTTCGCCGCCCGCTCCTGCCTCAGGTCGACCGTGAGCCGCTTCTGGTTCTGGATCTTCAGGTCGAGCTGGCCGGTCAATTTCTCCAGCGACCAGGCGAGCTGGATGGCCAGGCGGGACAGCCGGTCGTCGTTCGCGGCCGGCATGGTCAGGTTGACCTCCCAGCGCCCGTCGGACCCGGTGGCGTTGTTGATCGGGGCGGTGCCGGGGGGAACCTTGTTCACCCCCGGGGCGAGCCATT
This sequence comes from Micromonospora sp. NPDC006431, assembly GCF_042870725.1. Lineage (NCBI taxonomy): Bacteria > Bacillati > Actinomycetota > Actinomycetes > Micromonosporales > Micromonosporaceae > Micromonospora > Micromonospora sp. NPDC006431. Next base: position 466,432 of record NZ_JBIAHQ010000003.1, on the reverse strand, counting down.
CGGACGGGCCGCTGGTCAGCCACTTCACGACCTCGGTGACCCGCCGCTCGGCCGGCAACGTCGAGGGCAGGTACCGCCAGTCGGGCACCAACCGGCTCTGGTCGGTGTTCCAGAAGTAGATGGTGTGCGTGCTGTAGTAGCGCCCCAGGGCCGAGTCGCTGAGCAGCAGTACGTCCGGCAGCTCGGTGATCCACAGCCCCTGATCGGCCGGCTCCGCGGGGCCAAGCTTGAACACGTACTGGGTCTGCTCGGCCACCGGGGCCGCGAGCGTGCCGTCGGCCCGCAGCACGCCGACCTGCTGCACCCGAACCGTGACCTGTTTGACGTCCTCGGCCAGCACCATGGTGTCCAGGGGCTGCAGGGGCCGGACCACCGTCAGCTCCATATCGCTGCTCAGCTGCTTCTTCTTCAGCTGGCTCTGCGCCTCGGGCGCGATGAACTTCCTGACCCGGTCGTACGCCCCGTCCCGCTCCCCTGCGGCGGCGGCGAGGTAGTCGTTGATGAATTCCCTGGCGTCGGTGGTCGTGCTGCGGGTGGGCGGTTGGCTGCCGCTGCCGTTGACCGAGCCGGCTCCGGCCGCCGGGCCCCGGCCGTCGACCAGGACCTCGGTCCGGTCCGGTATGCCGCAGCCGACCAGCCCGGCGGGCAGCAGCATGCCGGCCAGCAGCACGGTCAGCAGCCGCCGCCTCACGAGGTCACCTGGGCCCGGTCACCGCTCTCGGCCGGCCCGATCGCCAGCGCCCCGTCGCTGCCTGGGCCGATGGCCAGCAGGCCGCCGTCGCGGGGGCCGCCGAACGGCAGCGGGGCGTCGGCCGGCACCAGCCGCAGCGGGGACGTGGTCAGCCGGTCGCCGGCGCGGGCGGGCAGCGTCAGCCGGAACTGGGCGCCCTTACCGGGCGCGCCCCACGCCTCCAACCAACCGCCGTGCAGCCGGGCGTCCTCCAGGCTGATGGACAGGCCGAGGCCGGTGCCGCCGGTCTGCCGGGCCCGGGACGGGTCGGCCCGCCAGAAGCGGTTGAAGACCAGCTTCTCCTCACCCGGCTTGAGCCCCACGCCGTGGTCCCGCACGGTGATCGCCACCGCGTTCTGGTCCACGCCGAGGGTGATCAGGACCGGTTTGGCCTCGCCGTGCTCGACCGCGTTGCCGACCAGGTTGCGCAGCACCCGTTCGACCCGGCGCGGGTCCACCTCGGCGATCACCGGCGGGTCCGGCAGGTCCAGCTCGATGGTCACCCCGACCCGCTCGGCCAGCCCGGCCAGCCGCTCGGTCACCCGGTGCACCACCGGCACCAGGTCGGTCGGCTCGGCGTCCAGCATGGCGAAGCCGGCGTCGAAGCGGCTGATCTCCAGCAGGTCGGTGAGCAGTTCCTCGAACCGGTCCAGCTCGGCCTGGAGCAGCTCGGCGCTGCGGGCCACCGCCGGGTCGAACCCGTCCCGCTCGGCGAAGATCAGGTCGGCGGCCATCCGGACCGTGGTCAGCGGCGTACGCAGCTCGTGTGAGACGTCCGAGGTGAAGCGGCGCTGCAACCGGGACATCTCCTCCAGCCGGAGAATCTGCCGCTGGAGGTTCGTCGCCATCTGGTTGAACGAGGCGGCGAGCAGGGCCAGGTCGTCCTCGCCGTTGACCACCATGCGCTGGTCTAGCAGGCCGGCGGAGAGCCGCTGGGCGGTCCGGGCGGCCACCCGTACCGGGGTCACCACGAGCCGGGTGACCAGGGCGGCGAGCAGGCCGAGCAGGAGCACCAGCGCCACGCCTGTGGCGACCACGGTGGCCCGGGCGTCTCGGGCCGCGGCGTCCTGCCGGTCCAGCGGTACGACGTAGTAGAGCTCCACCTGCCCGAAGTTGGTCGGCACCGGCGAGCCGTACACGAGGTACTTGGTGCGCCGACCGCCGAGCGTCCCGGTGTCGATCTGGTGGGCGACGTTGCCGGCGGCGACGGAGGCCCGCAACTGCGGGCTGATCAGGGGCCCGACGTCGGTAGCCGGGGACGTCCGGGCGATGATGCCCGTCCCGGTGATGGCCACCACCACGCCGTTGGTCTGCGTCGGGTCACCCCCGGCAAGGTAGTTGACCGTGCCGTCCAGGGTGTCCTGGAACTGGGCCTCCTGCGGCTGGTTAAAGGTCCGGAACTGCTTGCCCGCGTAGTCGCTGCCGTGTTGCAGTCGCAGCCGGACGTCGGTCTCTGCGCTCTCCAGCAGAATACTGGTGATCTTGTCGGCGATCAGGTAGGCGAACCCGCCGACCAGCAGGCTGGAGGCGACCAGGGTGATGGTCACCACGCGCAGCTGCAACGACCGCCGCCAGGTCTGGTGGGCGCTGGCGGCCAGCCGGCCCGCCCGGGCGGCGAGGACACGCCAGAGCGCCCGCGCGGCGTGGAGCCGGCGGGACGCGACGGTCGGCGAGTCGGGGGGCAGGGCGGTCACCACAGTGATGACCAGGCTATCCGGTACCCGCCTTGTAGCCCACGCCCCGCACTGTGAGGATGATTTCCGGCCGCTCCGGATCCGGCTCGATCTTGGCCCGCAGCCGCTGGACGTGCACGTTGACCAGGCGGGTGTCGGCGGCGTGCCGGTAGCCCCAGACCTGCTCCAGCAGCACCTCGCGGGTGAAGACCTGACGCGGTTTGCGGGCGAGCGCGACCAGCAGGTCAAACTCCAGCGGCGTCAGCTTCACCTCCTCGCCGTCCCGGGTGACCGTGTGCGCCGGCACGTCGATGGTGATCTGGTTGCCGGGCGGGCCGATGGTGAGCAGCTCTGGTGCGACGTCCTCGCCCCGGCGCAGCCGGGCCCGCATCCGGGCCACCAGCTCCTTGGGCTTGAACGGCTTGACCACGTAGTCGTCGGCCCCGGACTCCAGCCCGAGCACCACGTCCACGGTGTCGCTCTTGGCGGTCAGCATGACGATCGGCACGCCCGACTCGGCCCGGATCGCCCGGGCCACGTCGATACCGCTCATACCGGGCAGCATCAGGTCGAGCAGGACGATATCGGGCCGACTGTCGCGGAATGCGGCCAATGCCCGTTCCCCGTCCGCGACGAAGGAGGGCACGAAACCCTCGCTGCGCAGGACGATGCCGAGCATCTCGGCGAGCGCGGGGTCGTCGTCGACCACCAGTACCCGGGCTCTCATGGGGTTTATCGTTCCATCCCCGTTCGGTTAGGAGGGTTCGGCGTCATCACGGCACGGTACTGCCGGGAACGGCCCGACACCACCGCTGACCGCGCGGATGCCCAGCGTGGCGCGCCCGCGGTGGACGGGTCCACCGGAATCGGACCTGCCGTGCAACCATGATCCCTCGGGCGTGTCGCCGCCCGCCACCCGTCGCCCGTCCGCCAGGAGTACGCGTGCCCGACGTCGGCCCGACCGCGGTGCTCCCGCGCCGCCCGCTGACGGTGGGTGAACTGCTGGACTCGGCCGTCCTGCTGCTGCGCGGCCAGGCCCGGCTGCTGGTCCCGCTCGCCGTCCTGCTGGCCCTCGCCGAGCAGGCCCTGCTGCACCCGCTGCGGGTGCTGGCCGACGCGCGCCCGCCGGCGTACTGGCTCGATCCCGACCGGCTCGGCTGGTTCTGGCTGCTGCTCGCGCTCGGCGCCGGGACCGAGGCGCTGATCATCGCGCTGCTCGGCAACCCGGCCGCCCGGGGCGCCGGGGCCGCGCTGCTCGGCCGCCGGGCCGGCCCGCGGGAGCTGCTGCGCCCTGGCGGCGCCCGGTGGGGCGCCACCCTGCTCGCCGCCGCGGGGGTCGGCCTCGGCGTCGGCCTCGCCGGGCTGACCGGGCCGGCCTGGTTCGTCGCGTACGGGCTGCTCGGCGCGGTCGTCCCGGCGCTGGTGGTGGACCGGCTGCCCGCGTACCGGGCGCCAGGGCGGGCGCTCACGCTCGCGTTCCGCGCCGGCGGGCGGGCCGCCGGCATCCGGCTCCTCGGCTACCTGGGCTGGTGGCTGATCCGGCTCGGCATCGGCCTCGGCGTCTACCACGGCCTCGGGCTGCTGGGCCTGTTCGACCTCGACGCGTACGCGCTGCCGGTCGCCACGGCCGCCTGGGTCGCCGTCAACGCGCTCGCGTACCCCGCACTGGCCTGCCTCGACGCGGTCCTGCACCTGGAGACCCGGATGCGCACCGAGGGTCTGGACATCCGCCTCTCCCGCGCCCCGGCCGGCACCCCGGAACCCGTCCTGCTGGCGGTCCAGCGGTGAGCCGGTGGTGGACCGAGGCCGTCGCCGCGCTCGGGGACGTCGTACCGCTGCCGCTGGCCGCCCTGCTCCTGCTGCTCGCCGCGCTGCTGGCCGCCCTGGCCTGGTACTTCTTCCCGGCCTGGGTGCCACGCCGGCTCCCCCGGCCGCGGCTGCGCCGGCCGCGGCTGCGGATCCCCCGGCTACGCCGACCGCGGCTGCGACTACCCAGATTGCGGCTGCCCCGGCTCCGGCTGCCGCGCCGACGGCGGGCGACCCGACCGGCGGACCCGGCCGTCCCGGTGCCCGCGCCCCGCGCCCCCGAGCCGGCGGCGCCCGGACTCGCCAGCCTCGCCGACCGGCTCGCCGCCGAGGGCCGGTACGCCGAAGCCGTCCGGGAGCGGCTGCGCGACATGGTCCGCGCACTGGTCGACCGGCGGGTCGTGGAACCGCGCCCCGGGATGACCGTCACCGAGCTGACCACGGCTGCCGCCCACGTCCGGCCCGGGGTGCGGCCCACCCTGCACGCCGCCGGCACGATCTTCTCCGACCTCTGGTACGCGCAACTCCCGGCCACGCCCGAGCACGACCACCGAATGCGCGACCTCGCCACCGACCTGCACCGCGAGCTGGCCCGGGACGGTGAGCCCCGGTGACCACCACCCTCGACCCGACCCACCCGGTCGCCCCGCCGCGACCCCGACGACCCCGGCACCGGCTACTGATCCCGCTCGGGCTGGCGGTGCTGCTGATCGTGGCCACCCTGGTGTTCCACGCCGTCGACCAGCCCGACCCGACCGACCAGGGTTTCCTCTCCCCGGTCACCACCGCCGACGACGGCGGCAGCCGGCTGGCCGAGGCGCTGCGCGAGCAGGGCGTGACCGTACGCCGGGAGACCGACACCAGCCAGGCGCTGCTGGCCACCAGGCCGGGCCCGGCCACGCTCTTCGTACCGGCCCCGGAACTGGTGCACCCGGCCACCGTCGCCGCCCTGGCCGACCTGCCCACCGGCAGCCGGCTGGTGCTGGTCGACCCGCCCCGCCGGATGCTGGAACAGCTGGACCTGCCGCTGCGGCCCACCGACGGCCGCTGGGCCACCCGGGCCACCTCCCCGGACGCCGACGGCCACCCCTGCCGGCTGGCCGAGGCCGCCCGCGCCGGCACCGCCGCCGCCGACCGCCAGCGGTACGCCGCCCGCAGCGCCGCGCCGGTCGACCGCTGCTACTCCGGCGGGCTGGTCCGGGTGCCGGGGCGTACCGAGGTGGTGGTGATCGGGGCCAGCGACCCGTTTCGCAACGACCGCATCGACGAGTGGGGCAACCGGACTCTCGCCACCGGCCTGCTCGGCGGCCCCCGACCGCTGATCTGGCTCGACCTGCCCGGCCCGGCGCCCACGCCCAGCGGATCCGGCTGGTCGCCGAGCCCCACCGCCGGCGACGGCGTCCCACCCCGCCGCGGGGACTTCGACGACGACCACGCGGACCGCCCACCGGCGCGGCAGAACCCGCTCTGGGACGCCTTCCCGGCCTGGTTCTGGGCACTGCTGGTGCAGCTCTCGCTGGCCGGGTTGCTGGTGGTGCTCTGGCGCGCCCGACGGCTCGGCCCGCCCGTGCCCGAGCCACTGCCGGTGACCGTCCACTCCGCCGAGACGGTGCTCGGCCGGGCCCGGCTCTACCGCCGGGCCGGTGCCCGGGGCCCGGCCGCCGAGACCCTGCGCGCCGCCGCGCTGGACCGGCTGCTGCCCCGGCTCAACCTGCCGCCCGACACGCCACCGGCCGAGGTGGCCGCCCGGGTCGCCGCGTACGCCGGGGCCGATCCCGAGCGGGTGGCGGAGCTGCTGCACGGCGCCGAGCCGACCACCGACCAGGAACTGCTGGACCTGGCCCGCGACCTGGACACCCTGACCCGTACCGTCGCCCACCCGACCGAAGGAGACCCCCGGTGACCGGACCTGTCATCGCCGCCGCACCGGCCGCCCCGCAGCCCGACGCCCGGGCCGCCCTGCACCGGCTGCGGGCCGAGGTGGCCAAGGCCGTCGTCGGCCAGGACGCGGTGGTCACCGGGCTGGTGATCGCGCTGCTCTGCCGGGGGCACGTGCTGCTGGAGGGCGTACCCGGGGTGGCCAAGACCCTGCTGATCCGGACCGTGGCCACCGCCCTCGACCTGGACTCCAAGCGGGTGCAGTTCACCCCGGACCTGATGCCCGGCGACGTCACCGGGTCGCTGATCTTCGACCCGCACACCGCCGCGTTCACCTTCCGGGAGGGGCCGGTCTTCACCAACCTGCTCCTCGCCGACGAGATCAACCGGACGCCGCCGAAGACCCAGTCGGCACTGCTGGAGGTGATGGAGGAACGGCAGGTCTCCGTCGAGGGCGAGCGGCGGGCGCTGCCCGACCCGTTCATCGTCGCCGCCACCCAGAACCCCGTCGAGTACGAGGGCACCTACCCGCTGCCCGAGGCGCAGCTCGACCGGTTCCTGCTCAAGCTGACCGTGCCGCTGCCCAGCCGCGACGAGGAACTGGGCGTGCTCCGCGCGCACCACGCCGGCTTCGACCCGCGCGACCTGGCCGCGGCCGGCGTACGCCCGGTGGCCACCGCGGCCGACCTGGCCGCCGCCCGGGAGGCGGTCGGTCGCGTACACGTGGCCGAGCCGCTCTTCGGGTACCTCGTGGACCTGTGCCGGGCCACCCGGGCCACCCCGGCGCTGGAGCTGGGCGCCTCGCCCCGGGGCGCCACCGCGCTGCTCAACACCGCCAAGGCGTGGTCCTGGCTGGCCGGACGCGGCCACGTCACCCCGGACGACGTGAAGGCGGTGGCCCGGCCGACCCTGCGGCACCGGCTCCGGCTGCGCCCCGAGGTGGAGCTGGAGGGCGTGACGGTCGACGCGGTGCTGGACACGGTGCTGGCCACCGTGCCGACCCCACGATGACCTGGCGAGCGGGGCTGCTGCTCGCCATCGGCGCGGCGACCCTGCCGGCCTGGCCGGCGCCGTTCCTCGGCGTCGCCGTGATGACCGGTGCCGTGCTGCTGCTCGTCGCGATCGACTGGGCCCTCGCGGCGCCGCTGCACGCGCTCACCGCCACCCGCACCGGGGACCGGGCGATCCGGCTGGGCGGCACCGCCACGGTCACCCTGCACCTGGCCAACGCCGCCGACCGTACGCTGCGTGCCCAGGTGCGCGATGCCTGGCTGCCGTCGGCGGGGGCCCGGCCGGACGTACCGCCGGGACGGGTGCTGACCGTCGAGCCGGGCGGGACGAGCGCGCTGCCCGTCCGCCTCACCCCGGCCCGGCGTGGCGACCGGCCCGCCGCGACGCTGACCGTACGCTCGCTCGGGCCGCTGCGGCTGGCGTTCCGGCAGCGCGCCGGCCACCCGGCCACGCCACCGTGGACGCTGCGCGTGCTGCCCCGCTTCGACTCGCGGCGGCACCTGCCCGAGAAACTGGCGAAGCTGCGGGTCATCGACGGCGTCCAGGTGACCCGGGGACGCGGCCACGGCACCGAGTTCGACACCCTGCGCGAATACGTCGTCGGCGACGACGTGCGCTCGATCGACTGGCGGGCCAGCGCGCGCCGCTCCGACGTGCTGGTGCGTACCTGGCGGCCGGAGCGGGACCGTCGGCTGGTCTGCGTCCTGGACACCGGCCGCACCTCGGCGGTACGCATCGGCGACGAGCCCCGGCTGGACACCGCGATCGATGCGGCGCTGCTGCTCACCGCGCTGGCCGCCCGGGCCGGTGACCGGGTCGACCTGCTCGCCGCCGACGCCTCCGTCCGCGCCACGGTCACCGGCAGCGGCCGGCCCGCGCTGCTGGCCCGCCTGGTGGACGCGGTCGCCTCGCTCCAGCCGGCGCTGGTGGAGACCGACTTCGAACTGATCGCCGGTGAGGTGCTGCGCCGGGAGCGGCAGCGCAGCCTGGTGGTGCTCTTCACCGCGTTGGAGGCGGGCGCGCTCGGCGAAGGGCTGCTGCCGGTGCTGCCCCGGCTGGCCGCCCGGCACCGGGTGGTGATCGCGGCGACCCACGACCCGGTGCTGACCGGGCTCACCGTCGCCCCGCCGACCGGCCCGGACGACGCGTACGCGGCGGCGGCGGCCTGGCGGGCGCTGGCCGAACGGGACCGGGTGCGGGCCGCCCTGGGCGGGCACGGGGTGACCGTGGTGGACGCTCCCGCCGACCGGCTCGCCCCGGCGGTCGCTGACACCTACCTCCGCCTCAAATCCCTCGGCCAACTCTGACCGTCCGCTCAAGGCCCGGCCAGGTTCACGGAACGCGCGGCTGTTCCGCGCCGGATGGCCACTCATTCTCGGAAAGCCGGGCCGCCGGGGCAGCGCCGCCGGGGACGCGGGGTGCCCGGCGAGTGGCGGCGTGGCGGCCGAGCAGCAGGGCGTACGCCAGGAAGGCCAGCCAGACGGTGGCGCCGACGGCCACCCGGACGGCGACCGGCAGCGGCGCCGGGGTCACGAACGCTTCCAGCAGCGCGGAGACCGCGAAGAGCCCGACCAGCCCGGCGGCCACTACGATCGCCGAGCGGCCGGCCTCGGCGACCGCCCGGCCGCGGCTCAGGTGCGCGGGCGGCGCGATCCACGCCCAGCCGGTACGCAGCCCGACCCCGGCCGCCACGAAGATCCCGGTCAGTTCGAGCAGCCCGTGCGGGGTGATCAGCCCGAAGAAGACGTCGCCCCGGCCGTACGAGATCATCACGCCGCCGACCACGCCGATGTTCAGCGCGTTCTGCCACAGCAGGTAGAACACCGGCACCACCAGCACCCCGGCGGCGAGGCACTGCGCGGCGAGCCAGGCGTTGTGCGTCCAGAGCTGGAATGCGAAGGTCGGCGCGGCGAACTCGGTGTAGTAGCCGGCGAAGCCCGAGTCGACCAGCTGCCCGGCGGCCTCCTCGCCGATGAACGCGGCGGCGGTGTCCGGGTGGCCGGCGACGAACCAGATGAGGAAGAAGCTGAGCGCGCTGAACCCGGTCGCCACCCCGCACCACCAGGGCCAGGCCCGGTAGAGGGCGGCCGGCAGGTCGGCGAGGAGGAAGCGGCGGACCGCCGCCCAGGACGGCCGGGGCCGGCCGGTGATCCGCGCCCGGGCCGCCAGCACCAGCTGGGAGAGGCGGTTGACCAGCAACGGGTCGGGGGCGCGGCTGCGCAGCGCGGACAGGTGGGTGGCGGCCCGCTGGTAGAGCACGACCAGCTCGTCGACCTCGGCCGCGTCGAGCCGGCGCCGCCCGGTCAACTGCTCCAGCCGCCGCCACTCGGCGCCGTGCGCCGCCACGTACGCGTCGACGTCCACTCTGCCTCCCCCGTCCGGCGCTCATAGTGTTCACTGTCCGGGTGAGAGCGCAACCTTCCTCCCCGGCGCGCTCGACCGACGCCGGTCTGGTCAGCGGCGAGGCGGTGGAGCTGGACGTCCGGGCGGCCCGGCTGGGCTCCCGGGTGCTGGCCCTGCTGATCGACCTGCTGGCCCAGCTGGCGGTGGCGCTGCTGCTGGCCGTCGGGCTGTCGGTGGTGCTGTTCAGCCTGCCGTGGGACATCGTGGACGCCGCGCTGTCCGGCGCGTTGCAGACGGTGCTGGTGGTCGTTGTGCTGGTCGGCTACCCGGTGCTGATGGAACGCTTCGTCGGCGGCCGGACGCTCGGCAAGCTGGCCGTGGGGCTGCGGGTGGTCCGCGCCGACGGCGGCCCGGTGGGGATCGGCCAGTCGCTGACCCGGGCCTTGGTGGGCGTCGCGGTGGAGTGGCCGGGCCTGGTGCTGCCGCTGCTGAGCTGGGTGGCGAGCGTGACGGTGATGCTGACCGACCCGCGTGGGCGACGGCTGGGCGACCTGGTGGCCGGCACGCTGGTGGTGCACACCCGGGGCGCGGGCAGCTGGCGCCCGGCTCCGCCGGCCGTGCTGCCGCTGCTCGGCTGGGCGCGGAGCCTCGACCTGACCCGGTTGGACGACGGGTTGGCCCTGGCCGTGCGGCAGTATCTCGGCCGGGTGCACCAGCTCGCCGAGCCGGACCGCAGCCGGCTGGGCCGGCAGCTCTGGGCCGAGGTCGCCGCGGTCATCTCGCCGCCTCCGCCGTGGGCCGCGCCCGAGCCGGCGTACCTGGCCGCCGTGCTGGCCGAGCGTGGCCGGCGCGCCGCCTACCGGCTGGGGCGTACCCGAATGGTCACCGCCGCCCTCTGGCCGGAGCTGGCCCCGCCGTCGGCAGCCGCGGCCCCGCCCGCAAGCCCGCCGCCCGCGGCCCCGCTACGGCCCGCCGCGCCGGCACGCGCCGTCCCCACCCAGCCCGATCCGGTACGCGGACAGCCCACCCCGGTCGAGGCGGAGCGCTCACCCACCTGGTCCCGGCCGGCCGGGACGGATCTCGTTGATCGCTGACGGGTGACCGGCCTGACCCGCCGCCGGGCGGGTGGCTGAGGCGTCAGCGATCGACCGGTCGGGTCAGGCCGCGCCGTGCCCCGGGTGCGGCGGTCAGGAGAAGAGGGCGCGACCCCACCAGTCGGCGGCGTCGCGGACGCCCGGCGGGCAGGCGAAGAGCCCGCTGGAGACGTGCCGCAGGTACTCGTTCATCGCGTCGTTCCGGGCGAGCCGGGTCTGGATCGGCACGAACTGCCGGCGCGGGTCCCGCTGGTACGCCATGAAGAAGAGCCCGGCGTCGAGCCGGCCCAGACCGTCCGAGCCGTCCACAAAGTTGTAGCCGCGACGCAGCAGGTGCGCCCCGTTGTTCAGCGAGGGGTGGGCGAGCCGGACGTGCGCGGTCTCGGCGATCACCGGCTGCCCGTCGTCGCCCTTGGCGGCGAGGTCCGGCTCGTCGAACTCGCCGGCCCGGCCCAGCGGGGCGCCGCTGCCCTTGGTCCGGCCGACGATCTGCTCCTGCTCGGTCAGCGAGCTGCGGTCCCACGTCTCGATCAGCATCCGGATCTTGCGGGTGACCAGGTACGACCCGCCGGTCATCCAGTCCGGCCCGTCGCCGGGCTGCGCCCAGAGCTGCTCCCGAAGCAGGGTGGCGTCCTCGGCCTTCAGGTTGGCGGTGCCGTCCTTGAAACCGAACAGATTGCGCGGGGTGGCCTGGTCCCGCGAGGTCGACGAGGTACGCCCGAAGCCGAGCTGGGACCAGCGGACGCTGACCACACCCATGCCGATCCGGGCCAGGTTGCGGATGGCGTGCACCGCCACCTGCGGGTCGCTGGCGCAGGCCTGGACGCAGATGTCCCCGCCGGAGATCTCCGGCCGGAGCGCGTCCCCGGCGAAGTGCGGCAGGTCGGCGAGGGCGGCCGGACGCTTGTCGGCGATGCCGAACCGGTCCTTGCCCTGGGCGTCGCGGAACAGCGTCGGGCCGAAGCCCACGGTGAGGGTGAGCTGCGACGGGGGCAGGCCGAGCGCCTCGCCGGTGTCGTCCGGCGGAGCCTCCGGGACGCCGCCGACCGCACCGACCAGGCCGGCGTCCTTGCCCGCGGTCATCCGGGCCGCGGCGGCGGTCCACTCCTGCAGGAGCGCGACGAGCTTCGCCCGGTCCTTGGTGATCACGTCGAACGCGACGAAGTGCAGCCGGTCCTGGGCCGGGGTGGTGATGCCGGCCTGGTGCTCGCCGTGGAACGGCACCGCCCCGGCGGCCTTGTCGGTGGCCGCCGCGTGGTCGCCGCCGCCGAGCAGCGCGCCCGCTCCGCCCGCGACTCCGGCCACGCCGGCCACGCCGACCCCGGCCAGGGTGATGGCCCGCCGCCGCGACAGGGTGGTCCCGGTGCTCTGCTCGCTCATGCCGTCGCCTCCCGCCGGTCGGCGTCGCCATGGGGCCGATCCGCACTGCGCCCGATGATTCGCTTGCTCATGGCGTCACCTCCGGACCCGGTCGTCATCGGGCGACGACTGCGGCCACCTTGCTGACCGGCTCGGCCAGCGCGTTGATGCTGTCGGAGAGTTCCTTCAGCTCGGCCTTGCTGAGCTGGGTGTGGAGCTTCCAGCCGTCACCGGCGCGGTGCTTGCCGAGGGTCGACTCCACGTTGGCGAACTCGGTGTCGAGCTGCTTGACCAGGTCGGGCGAGCGCTGCTCCAGCGCCGGGCGCAGCGCGGAGATCGCTGCCTTGGAGCCCTCGAGGTTGGCGCTGAAGTCCCAGAGGTCGGTGTGCGAGTACCGCTCCTCCTCGCCGGTGATCTTGCCGCTGGCCACCTCGTCGAGCAACCCCTTGGCGCCGTTGGCGAGCTGGAGCGGGGTGAGCTTCTCGGCGTTGGCCTTCGCCACCAGCGCCTTGACGTCGGTGACCAGCTGGTCGGCGATCGGACCGTCCTTGCTGATGTCGCCGCGGGTCCAGAGGTCCTTCTCGAGCCGGTGGTAGCCGGTCCACGCCATGCCGTCCTCGATGACCTCCTCCCGGCCGTCGATCTTCGGGTCGAGGTCGCCGAAGCTCTCCGCGACCGGCTCGATCCGCTCGAAGTAGGTGCGAGCCACCGGGTACAGCGCCTTGGCCTTCGCCACGTCGTTGGCCTTGACCGCGGCCGCGAACTCCTCGGTCTTTGCCAGCAGCGCGGCGGTCTGGCTGTTGACGTAGCGCTGGTAGCTGGCGGTGGCCTCGCTCAGCGCGGCGTCGGGGGCGACGGAATCGGCGGTGCCGCTGACCTTCAGCGCGCCCCGGATGCCCCGGCCGCTCATCCCCGGCTTGCAGGCGGTCTCGTACGTCCCGGCGGGCAGCTCGACCCGCAGCTCGCGGCTCAGGCCGGGAGCGATGTTCTCCACCTCGCCCATCACCCGGTCACCGGTGGCGTACACGTAGAACTCGTTGACCTTGGACCCGGAGTTGGTCACCTTGAAGGTCACCTGACCAGCCTCGATCTCGGTGGCGCCCACCTCACAGGCGCTGTCGGTGGCCTTGACCGCGATCGGCCCGCCGGACTTCGCGTCCGACTTGTCGTCGCCACCACTGCAGCCGGCCAGGCCGGCGACGGCGAGCATCCCGGCGGCGGCGGGCACGACGAATCGAGTGGTACGCATCGGTGGTGTGTCTCCTCAGGAAACGGGCGATCAGGCGGGCTGCACGGGGCTGGCGGACGCTTCGGTGGCGGGCTTCGCCGCCTCGGCCGGCTTGGCGACCGGCTTGGCCGGCTTGCGCAGGAAGAGGACGAGCACCGGCACCGCGTACGCCACCCAGGCGACCATCTCGAGCACGCTCGGGGCGGCGGTGATGTTGAACATGCCGCTGAGCAGGGTCGCGTACCAGGTGCTCGGGTCGAGCACCGAGGAGATGTCGAAGGCGTGGTTGTTGAGGCCGGGCAGCACACCGGCTTCCTGGAAGTCGTGCACGCCGTACTTGAAGATGCCGGCGGCGACCAGGATCAGCAGCGCACCGGTCCAGGTGAAGAACTTGCTCAGGTTGAGCTTGAGGGCGCTGCGGTAGAGCAGGAAGCCGATCAGCACGGCGGTGGCGATGCCCCCGACCAGCGCGACCATGGCATCCCGGCCGGCACCGCCGACGGTGCTCTTCGCGGCGGAGTAGAAGATCAGTGCGGTCTCCAGGCCTTCCCGGATGACCGCGAGGAACGCCATGCCCATCACCGCGAAGGCGCCGACGGCGAGCGCCTCAGTGAGCTTGCCGCGCAGCTCACCGGCGATACTCCGGGCGGCCTTGCGCATCCAGAAGATCATCCAGGTGACGAAGACGACGGCGGCGACGGAGGTGATCGCGTCGAAGAGTTCCCGCGACTCCGAGGTCCGCAGCAGCGCGGTCGAGGTGTACTCGATCAGCCAGCCGAAGAGCACCGACAGGGCCACGGCCGCGCCGACACCGAGCCACACGTGCGGCAGCCGGTTGCGGCGGTTCGACTTGACCAGGAACGCGACCAGGATGCTGACCACGAGGGTCGCCTCCAGGCCTTCCCGCAGGCCGATCAGGTACGTGGCGAACATCGGTACTCCGTGATTGGTTAGGCACGCCTCAGTTAACTTAGGGCAGCCATACCTTCCTCCTGATCCGGGCCGCCGTCAAGTCGTTCAAGAGAACGTCACCCGGATCGACGGCAACCGGACAAGCGCTGGTCAGCCCACCTTTCCCTGACGGTGGCGAAGGTCACCAGCGCCATCCGGCGGCCCCACCTGACCACCGGGAGCCGGCGCGGCGCGCCGGGGCCGGCGGAATTGTCCGCGTACCAGAAAGGGACCGGGACGACCGCGCGGCGGTCGACCCCGGTCCCTTTCGGGTGTGGCTCAGTAGCGGTAGTGCTCCGGCTTGAACGGCCCCTCCTGCGGCACGCCGAGGTAGGCGGCCTGCTCCTTGGAGAGGGTGGTCAGCTTGGCGCCGAGCGCGGCCAGGTGCAGCCGGGCGACCTTCTCGTCCAGGTGCTTGGGAAGCACGTACACGCCGATCGGGTATTCGGCGGTCTTGGTGAAGAGCTCGATCTGGGCGATGGTCTGGTTGGCGAACGAGTTCGACATGACGAAGCTCGGGTGCCCGGTGGCGTTGCCCAGGTTCAGCAGGCGGCCCTCGGAGAGCACGATGATCGCGTGGCCGTCCTCGAACCGCCAGACGTCGACCTGCGGCTTGATGTTCTCCCGGGTCACGTCCGAGCGCTTCGCCAGGCCGGCCATGTCGATCTCGTTGTCGAAGTGGCCGATGTTGCCGACGATGGCCTGGTGCTTCATCCGGGCCATGTGCTCATTGGTGATGACACTGAAGCAGCCGGTGGCGGTGATGAAGATGTCGGCCTGCTCGACCACGTCGTCCAGGGTGGCGACCTGGTAGCCGTCCATCGCCGCCTGGAGCGCGCAGATCGGGTCGACCTCGGTCACCACGACCCGGGCACCCTGGCCGCGCAGCGACTCGGCGCAGCCCTTGCCCACGTCGCCGTAGCCGAGCACGACCGCCATCTTGCCGCCGATCAGCACGTCGGTGGCCCGGTTGATGCCGTCGATGAGCGAGTGCCGGCAGCCGTACTTGTTGTCGAACTTGCTCTTGGTCACCGAGTCGTTGACGTTGATGGCCGGGAAGAGCAGGGTGCCGTTGCGGTGCATCTCGTAGAGCCGGTGCACGCCCGTGGTGGTCTCCTCGGTCACGCCCTTGATGCCGCCGGCGATCCGGGTCCAGCGCTGGCCGTCCTCGGCGAGCGAGCGGTGCAGCAGCTTGAGGATGACCGCGTACTCCTCGGAGTCGGCGGACTCGACCGGCGGCACGACGCCGGCCTTCTCGAACTCGAAGCCCTTGTGCACGAGCAGGGTGGCGTCGCCGCCGTCGTCCAGGATCATGTTGGGACCCTGCCCGTCCGGCCAGGTGAGCACCTGCTCGGTGCACCACCAGTACTCCTCCAGGCTCTCGCCCTTCCAGGCGTAGACCGGGACGCCGGCGGGGGCCTCGGGAGTGCCGTTCGGGCCGACGACGATCGCGGCAGCGGCGTGGTCCTGGGTGGAGAAGATGTTGCAGGACGCCCAGCGGACCTGCGCGCCGAGCGCCACCAGGGTCTCGATCAGGACGGCGGTCTGGATGGTCATGTGGAGCGAGCCGGTGATACGCGCGCCGGCGAGCGGCTGGGCGTCGGCGTACTCCCGCCGGATCGCCATCAGGCCGGGCATCTCGTGCTCGGCGAGCCGGATCTCCTTGCGCCCGAACGCGGCGAGCGACAGATCCGCCACCTTGTAGTCGCCCTCGGCGAGGGTGGTCGGCCGGGCCTCGGACGACGCGCCGCTGGGGGTCGCCGGGAGGGTGCTGGTCATGGAAGCTCCTGTCGAACGAAGTGCTGCGCAGCTTTACCTTACGCGCGTGGCCTTCTTCACCCGTGCCCGGTTGTCCGATGACGTCCGATCCGCTCGGCGGACAGCGCACGGGGCGGTCGGTCGTGAACGGACTCTCCGCCCACGGTCCGGCCGCCCCGTGCATCCCCCCGGTTTGGTTCCCCGCGCGTTACCGGACCTTTCGTCGCGACAACGCTGCGTACTCATAGAGTCACATTGAGCGACTGTCGCGTCAAGCCATTTCGGGAAAGTCGGACTCGCCCCAGGTGGCTCTGCGGTCAGCGCAGCCCACAGGTGGCCACGAACGCCTCGCCCTCGCCGCCGATCACCAGCGGCCCACCAGCCGCGGTGCCCACCGCCGCCAGGCCCGGCCCCAGCACCACCGTGCCGACCCCGTCGTCCACCACGAGCTTGCCGACGCGGCAGAGCACCACCCGCGGGCCGGGCAGCGTCAACCGCACCCCCGGACCGCGGGCCGCCACCTCGACCCGATGCAGCGCGAAATCCTCGACCGGGACCGGCCAGGTCACCACCCCGGGCGCCACCGCGACCGGCGCGACCACCGGCTCGTCGAGCACCTCGAACCGCAGCACCCGCAACAACTCGTCCACGTCCACCCGCTTCGGGGTGAGGCCGCCGCGCAGCACGTTGTCGCTGGCCGCCATGATCTCCACGCCGGTGCCCCGCAGATAGGCGTGCAGGTTGCCGGCGGGCATCCAGATCGCCTCGCCCGGGACCAGCCGGACGTGGTGCAGCAGCAGCGCCACCAGCACCCCCGGGTCGGCCGGGTAGTCGACCGCCAGGCTCCGGGCCAGCACCGCATCCGGCCCGGCGACGTCCGCCGTCAGCACGGCCGCCACCAGCCCGGCCCGCTCCGCCTCCGGCCAGCTCAGCAGCAGGCGGACGGCCTCCCGCAGCCCCGCCGGCCCGGTGCGCAGCGCCGCCACCACCGGCTCCAGCACCGGTACGCCGAACGCCGCGAGCGCCGCCGCCGACTCGGCCGGATCCCGGAACCCGCAGAGCGCCTCGAACTCGGAGAGCGCCACCAGCAGCTCCGGCTTGTGGTACGGGTCGACGTAGTTGACCCGGTCGGTGTCGGCCGCGTGCCCGGCCCGGGCCTGCTCGGCATCCGGATGGGCCTGGAGGCTGAGCGGGGCGTCCGCGGCCAGCACCTTCAGCAGGAACGGCAGCCGGGTGCCGAACCGGCCGACCACCCGCTCGCCCAGCCAGTGCGCCGGCTCGGCCAGCAGCAGCTCAGTGAGGCTGACCTGGCTGCCGTCCCGGTCCACCGTGGCCGGGGCGCCCGGATGGGCACCCAGCCACAGCTCGGCCTCCGGCCCGTCGCTCGGCACCGGTCGCCCCTGCAACTCGGCGATCGCGGTACGCGAGCCCCAGGCGTAGTCCCGGATCCGGCCCTGCAACAGCTCCACGGTCAGCTCCCGGCCGGCCCGGCCGCCTCACCCGGTCCGGCCTCGTCGGGCTGCGGGACCGCGGTGTGCGAGGCCGAACCGGTGCCGGCCCGGTCCGCCGCCGCACTGTAGATGTCGGGCTCCAGATAGATGACCCGGGCGATCGGCACGGCGGAGCGGATCCGCGCCTCCACGGCGTTGATGCCCCGGGCCAGTTCCTCGGCCGTCTCGCAGGCCGGCACGGCGATCTTCGCGGCCACCATCAGCTCCTCCGGCCCCAGGTAGAGGGTCTTCATGTGGATGATCCGCTCCACCTCCGGGCCGGCGGTGACAGCCCGCTCGATCGCGGCGAGGTCCTTCGGCTCGGCGCCCTCACCCAGCAGCAGGCTCTTCGTCTCGACGGCCAGGATGATCGCGATGGCCACCAGCAGCACGCCGATCATCGCGGTGCCGAGAGCGTCCCACCGGCCGTTGCCGGTGGCCAGCGTCATGCCGACGCCGAAGAGCGCGAAGACCAGACCCACCAGCGCGCCGAAGTCCTCCAGCAGCACCACCGGCAGCTCCGGGGCCTTGGCCCGGCGGATGAAGTGCACCCAGGACTGACGGCCCCGGATCTGGTTGGACTCCTTGATGGCCGTACGGAAGGAGAAACCCTCCAACACGATCGCGACCACCAGCACGATCACCGGCACCGCCTGCCATTTGGTGATCGCCTCCGGGTGCGACCACTTGTGGTACGCCTCGTACAGCGCGAACAGACCACCGAGGCTGAACAGCACGATCGACACGATGAACGCGTAGATGTAGCGCTCCCGGCCGTAGCCGAACGGGTGCTGCGGAGTGGCCTCCCGCTGGGCCCGCCGGCCGCCGAGCAGCAGCAGCCCCTGGTTGCCGGAGTCGGCGACCGAGTGGATCGACTCGGCCAGCATCGACGACGAGCCGGTCAGCAGGAACGCGACGAACTTCGTGACGGCGATGCCGATGTTGGCCAGCAGGGCGGCGACGATCGCCCTCGTGCCCCCGTTCGCGCTCACGCCGCCGCCTCGCTTCGCTCGCCGGCGACGCGAGGCGCCGCGCCACTGAGCCTGATGGTTCGCTCGCTCACGGGTTTGCCAGCTCCTTCATCTCCGTGACGGCCGGTACGGCCATCGGGTCCAGCCCGTGGGCCAGGGCGAGGTAGACCGAGGCGAAGTCCGGGACCGCGATCAGCGAGGCGAGCCGCTCCAGCGCCGACCCGCCCTCGGCGGTGACCACGTCGCAGCGCACCCCGCGCCGCTCGGCGAGGGTCTGCACCGCGTCAGCCCGGCGTTCCTCCACGGCGAGCGGCTCGTCGGTGTCGTCCTCGGCGTTCAGGCCGCCGTCGCGCAGCAGCACCAGCCGCAGCCGGGTGGCATCGCCGCCCGCCTCCTCCGGGTCGGCGAAGATGTCCCGCTCCCCCTCGGCCAGCCCGCCGAAGACGCCGTCGAGCAGGCCGACCCGGCCCCGGCCCGCCTCGCCCAGCGCCCCGGTGGTCACCGGGTAGCGGGCGTTGGCCGAGAGCGTGTCACCGAACCGGCGGGCAGCCACCGTGGCCAGCGGCGACGAACCCCACACGATCGGGATCGACCCGGCCAGGCCCAGGGCCAGCGACTTCGCCGGGTTGACGAAGGACTCGGCGGTAGGCCGGGACCGGTCGGCGTCCGCGTCCAGCCGGGCCGCCGTCTCGGCCAGGTCCGCCTCGTTGACCTTCACCAGCCCGAGCGTACGGGCGGCGAGCAGGACCGGAACGGTGAGCGCCCAGAGACTGGCCCGCGCCGGGGCGCGCCGGGGCACCGGGATGAACGGCGCCCGAGCCCGCTCGGCCACCGACTGCAACTGGGAGTCCGGAGCGCCGACGGCGACCAGCCGGGCCCCCCGCCGGTGCGCGGCCTCGGCGGCACCCAGCGCCTCGGGGCTGCGGCCGGAGGCGCTGACCGCGATCACCACGTCCGCCGCGCCCACCCAGCCCGGGACACCGGCGCTGCGATGCGGGATGACGGGCACCGGGCAGCGCGGCCCGGCGACCGTGGCCAGCACGTCCCCGGTCCGCCCAGCGGTGCCGATGCCCGCGATGACCACGGCCCGCGGCCGCCCCTCGTCGGCGAGCACGCTCAGGTTCGCCTCGGCAGCCAGCGCCGCCGACTCGCGCACCTGGGCGCCAGCCGAGGCGGTGAACCGGAGCATGCCGCCGGGATCCTGCTCGGCGAGCAGATCCGGGTTGTCCAGCAGCGACTCGTCCGCGTGCCGATGCCCGCTGACCCCGGCCGTACCCTCCATCACCGCTGCGACCCCGAACCGCCACGCGCGTCGTCGCCCGCGGGCCCGCCGCGCGCCTCGTCCAGCAGCAGCACCGGCACGTCGTCGCGGACCTCGAAGATCCGACCGCACTCCGTACAGGTCAGCGTCTGCGCCTGCGGGTCGTAGTCGAGCGGGGCGTGGTGTGTGTCCGGGCAGGCGAGGATCTCGAGCAACTGCGGGTCCAGGGCCACGGCGCGGCTCCTTCCACGTATGCGGTCTCACCGGTCGGCGGTGCCGTCCGGCGCACGCGATCTTATCGGCGAAGCTGTGCCGGCACCGCGCCACCGAGCGAGATCATCTCGACCTCCTCGAACGCCCACCGGCCGCCGTGGCGGCGACACCACTCATGTCGCCACCACACACCGTCACCGTAACCCCCGGCGGGCGGCCGGGCCCGGGCTCAGCGGGGCGGGCGGGGCAGCACCGTGGTGGCATCGCCGCCGGCAGCCGGGTCCGGGCTCAGCGGGGCGGGCGGGGCAGCAGCGTGGTGGCGTCGCTGCCGGCAGACGCCGGCGGTTCGCCAACTGGGCGGTCTCCCGCGGCGGGAGCGCCGTACACGTTGCCGGTGGGGCGGGGCGCCGCGGCCCCGCCGTAGACGGTGGGGGTGGCCGGCTGCTGCCCGTACACCTGGCCCGCCGGGGCCCCCGAGCGGTACGTGGTGCCAGCGCTGCGCGGCAGCGGGACCGGCGGGTAGCCGGTGCCCCCATGGGCGGCCTTCTCCGCCCGGTTGCGGCGCACCAGCAGCACGATGAGGGCGGCGCCGACGAGCACCAGGGCGATACCGACCCACATGATCGGGGAACCTCCGGAGGATGTCTCGGCCGCCGCGGCGCTGACCCCGGCGCTCGGGGCGAACGCGGCCGCCACGGCGGTCCCGCTGTCGGCCTCGCCCGCCGGCGTCGTCGCGGCGCTCGGGCTGGGGGTCTGGGACGGCTTCCGGGTCGGCGTCGGGGACGGCGTCACGGCCTTCGCCCCGCCCACCACGCGGGCCTCATCGGCTGCCCGGCCGATTTCCCGGCCGACCGCGGTGGTCGCCTCGCCGACGACGATCACCCGCCCGCCGGGCGCGCCGTTCAGGAAGGCGACCCGGTAGCGGACCGTGATCTCCTTGCCTTCGCACAGGTTCGGCTTGGCCGGGGACGTGGACGATGTGCGCACCGTGCCACCGCCACCGGAGACCGGCACCGGCCACCAGCGCCCGTCATAGTTGACGTGCACTTCGACCTGGTTGGCCGCAAGGCCGTCGAGCCGCAGGCCCAACACGGTCCGCAGCAGCACACAGCCGTCGGTACGCTTGCGCACCTCGACCGCCACCGTGCCGGGCGATCCGCCGACCTTGAAGCTGTCCCCGACGCGCACCGACACCCGGTCGTCCTCGGCGAACGCCGGAGACGCACCGACGGCCACCAGGCCGCCCAGCATCACGCCGACCATGGCCAGTCGCGCCATGTGCCGCCTCACCGACATCTCCACCTCACCGTTTCCACCCCGTCCGGGTCCGCCGGTCAGGGTACTACCGGGTCTGGCCGGTACCCGCCCATCGAGCGCTCCACATGTGCGCCGCGACACCTCCTCCGGCCCCGACAGCCTCGGCGCCCGCTGATCAGGGCAGCCCGCCGACAGCCGCCCGCGAGCACGCCGGTGGACGCCCGGCGACGGACGATCGGGGCCCTGCGGATAGCCGCCCGGCGAGCGATGGCGGACCGTCAGGCGAGCGCGGCCGCGAGCGCCTGCCGGCACAGCCGGTCGGCCGTCCGGGTGGTCTCCGGCAGCCGGTAGCGCGGCGTCAACGCGAGCACCCGGTCGACCGCGTTGTCCAGGCTCATCCGATGGCCGACGCTCACGAACACCGGCTTCACCCCGTCCCGGGTACGCAGCACCCGGCCGACCACCTCACCGCTGTCGCGCAGCGGCGTCCAGGCGCCCCGCGCCGGGCCCGGCTCGTCCCACTCACCGACCAGCGGAGTCTTGCCCACGCCGATCGCGGGCAGCCCGGTGACCAGGCCGAGATGGCAGGCCAGCCCGAACCGGCGCGGGTGCGCCAACCCGTGCCCGTCGCAGACCAGCAGGTCGGGACGGACGGTCAGCCGGTCCAGGGCCTCCAGCAACGCGGGCAGCTCGCGGAAGGCGAACAGCCCCGGCACGTACCCGAAGGCAGGCCGGCCCACGCTGACCGCCTCGTCGACCACGGCCAGGGTGCTCGCGTCCAGCACGGTGACGGCCGCCGCGAGCCGGTCACCGCCCTCCGCGTACGCGACGTCGAGGCCGGCCACCGTCGTGGGCGCGGTCGGTCCCGGCCCCACCAGATCCACCCGCGACCGCAACTCCTCCTGTACGCGCAGCGCCTCCGCAGCGTCGGCCGGCGGCAGGTACGGGATTCCCCCAGCCGTCACGACCGATCGGACTTCCGGCCGACGCCGGTGAACGCGATCCCGAACGCCACTCCGATCCCGATACCCATGGCGATGCCTCCGGCGCCACCGATGGTGAGCAGCCCGATCACCAGGCCCAGCATGATCCCCGTCGCCCAGAGAGCGGCCTTCCGCGTACCCGTCACCACCTCACGGTAGCCAGCGGATCAGTCCCGGGCCGGGAAGAGGTAGGCACGGGCCTCTTTCCGCCCACCACTCGCGCAGCAGATCGGCGTGCCCGGTGCCCAGGTCCGGCGTCGCGGCCACCAGGTCGCCGAGCCATCCGCAGCGCAGTTACCCGCTGCTCAAGAGGCGGTGGTGGCGATGGTCGGGTCAGCGCCCGGGTCACCGGCCCGCTGCAGCTGCTCCTCGAACATCACGAACGTCCGCCGCCGGATGCCCTTGATCAGCGCCTGCTCATGCGGCGTCGGATAGCGGCGCTCCTGGCGTAGGGTCTCCTCGATTGCCCGTACCGTCTCGTAGAGCGCGTAGACCGGCCCCTCGCCCCGCAGATAGTGGCCACGGTCCTGCTCGGTGTGCCAGACAAACTCGTCGCGGGATACTTCGTGGATCTCGTCACCACCGACGAAGAGCACCTTGTCAATGAGGTTGTTTGCAGGTCGCCAGCCGCCGGTATCAGGCGACAGCCGCCACCCGGCAACGCCACCGTCCGACGTTTCCACCAACTTGACGGGTGAGTCGTAGTAGGTGAAAAACCTCGGCAGTGCCAGGCCTCTCAGCTGGGTCATTGCTGCGGCACCTCTCGGAATCCTTCAATTGCCCTCCAGTAGATGTCCTGCACACGCACTAGTAGGCCATCCCGGATCGCCCTCTCCACCTTCGTCAGCGGCCGTCCATCAGACTCGGTCAGCGCATCGAGATCCCGTCGGACCTCGTACAGCGCATGCTCCCACTCCGCCACATGCTCGACCGGGGCCAGCTGCAGTCGAAGCTCAGCGACGTGCCCGTTGGACAAGCGCAGGTTCAGAAGTATGTCTCGGTATCCGCTGCCCTGCGGGGACACGAAGCGGTCCTTGATGTCGAGCATGACGACTTGCGGGTCGACAGCAAGGCGGCTGAGCGCCCGATAAATATCGTCGAGCTGGTCAAACTCCACCTTGGCAGCGGCCAGATCCTTCAACCGCGATACATCGTTTTCATACTCCACAAGCTTGTCCAGCACCCGCTCGCGGTCCTTCGGTCGGCTCCGCCAATCGGGCCGGCCGCGATTCCCGGCAACAGTGCTGGCGATGTCGTTCAACTCCGGCTGTGCCACCGCAGCCTCGACGTAAAGCTTCTCCACATACGCAAGGCGATAGCCCTCATCCTCCTGTCGCGCACGGTCGAAGCCAGGTTGCCGAGTGTCTTGCCTGCGGGCGGCCACCTCGCCGCTCAGCTGGCGCTGCTCGTCGGTCACGGGCGTTGGACGCGGGATGGGCTCGTCCACCGCGATGAGCGCGTCCGGGCCATGCTGGGCCAGGTCGTTGACCACCTCGCCGAGGACGTCGATCGCCTCTTGATGACTGGCAAGGTGGTGGAGAGTCAGCGGCCGCGCGGTGAGCGAGTTGGCCAGTTCGGGCGTGGCCAGGATCATCCGGACCAGCTCGGGATGCTGCGTCAACTGCCGCACCATCGTTTCGGCCAGCAGCGGCTCGCCGCGCGGCGGCGCCTCCCAGGTCTGGTCGAGCATTCGCTGGACCCGTGGATCGGCGAGCAGCCGCGCCACGTCCCGGGCCGCCGCGTCGTCCAACTCTGGAGCCAGCCGCCGCAGGGCCGGCGCGTCCAGGTGGTGCGCCAGCTCGACCGGGGTCACCCCGGCGGCGAAGACCTGATCGAGGTTCGCGCTCGCAGCGATCGCGTCCCGGACGAAGAGTCCGGCGGAGATCCGCTCGGTGTGCGCATCAAGGTGCGCCCGCCGCACGTCGTCCGCGTCGGGAGCTGGCGCGTTGCCGGGGTACGACGGGCCGTCCGCCCGGTGGAACGTGGTGGACTCGCCGAGCAGGTGGACATGGTTGAAATCCGGCGGGTCGCCCCCACCGTCGTACGGTGCCGGTGGGTCGGGCGGCCGGGGCGGGTCGGGTCGCTCCAGCGGATCGGGCAGGCAACTGAAGTCGCCGGGTGGGCGGCCGGTGAGCGGCATCGGCCGGCCGTCCGGGCCAAGCACTAGGGCGTCGATCCCCACCACGTTGGTCTCCTGGGACACGCCGCTGTGGGTGTAGAGCGGGCGATCCCAGACCGAACCCCATTGCGGGTCGAGGTAGAGGACGGTCCCGTTCTGGTTCAGCGCCACCCAGGCGTGCGACCCGCCGCCCTGCCAGCTGGTGATGACGAACGCGTAGCTGCCGTGGCCGCCCGCGAGCAACTGCCCGTGCAGGTGGTGGTAGCCGGTCTCGACCATCTGCCGCAGGCCGAGGTCGGTCGGGGGTTCGTCCACGCACAGCTTCTGGAACCGCCCCCCGGTGACCTCCTCCACCCGCAGCGGTCCGTCCTCCTCGCCGCCGATCGGGCTGCGGACGTCCCCCATCAGGTAGCCGTCGAAGGTACGCGGGGCGGAGACCCGCGGTCGGCCGTGCAGCCAGGTGTCGTAGAGCGACAGGGTGCAGTCGAGGCAGTTGATGCTGCGCGTCGCATCCGCCTGTGGGCCGCCGTCGTTCGCGAGCTTGAACCAGCCGCCGTACCGGGGATCGGCGGTCCGCACCACGCTGCCGTCCGGGTAACGCGGCATCTGCCGTTCCAGGTCGGTCTGGTGCAGCGCAAGCGGCGGACGCAGCCCACCCCGCACGCCGTAGCGGCGGGAACGGTCGATTGGCAGGGGGTGCCCGTCACCGGTGAGGGCGGAGGCGTCGGATGTCTCCACGGCGCCGGGCGCGAGGTCGGCGACGTCGTCGTTGATCCGGTAGAAGTCCGCGTCGTCCTCGATTAGCACCGCGTCCGGCACGAGCGACCCGGCGAGGACCAGCTGGGCCTCGTCGCGCAGCACGTTGGCTTCGTTGCTGGACTCGCGCGCCTCGCGGTACCACCGCTGCGCGGCCAACTCTCGACCGGCTCGACGGAGTTCCGTGGCCTGAGCTGCCCAGTCGCTGGCCCGTTCGTCGTGGTAATCGGCCTGCTCGCGAAGCCAAGCCGCCCTCTGCTGGCGCCGATTCTCCTCGTACCACTGCCGCTGGTCCTGTAGGTATGCCTGGTAGCGGCGTCGGTCGAGGGCTTCCCGCTCGGCGGCTCGCCGCGCCGCCAGTTCCTCGGGTGTCGGCCGGCGGGGCGGGAGCGGATCGAAGGGGCCAGGCAGGGCCGGCGACGGGTCGCGGGCGGGCCCGGGTGCCGGCGCCAGCGTCTCCAGCAGCGGGAATCTCGGGTTCGGCGTCGGCCGGTTGTCCGGGCCGGTGACCGCAGGCCCGGCTGCGGGATCGACCGGGGGGCGGGCGGTGTGGTGAGCCGGTGGAGCGGTGAGCGCCCCGGCCTGCGGGGAGCCGCCGGCAAGGCGGTCCGCGGCGGTGGGGGACGCCCCGTTCGGCTGCGGCAGGCTGGGCGACGGGCCGCTCACCACCGTCGGTGCCGCGCTCGCCTGCACCGGAGCCGCCTGGTTCGGCGTGGTCAGGTCGGTCGAGGTGATGGCGGGCATCGGAGCCGGCCTCGGCTCGGCGGCCACCGGATGGGTGGCCACGACCGGCGCTTCGACCGCCACCGAGGAGAGCGTCGGGGTGGCCGGCACGTGCGACGGCCGAGCAGCGGAGTCTGCGGGCAGCGCGGCGACACCCGCCGACGGCTGCTCCGGGTGAACGGCTGACGAGAGCTGCCCCGCCGCCGGAACCGCCTCGGCGAGCCGGGTGGGATTAGGCGTTGCGCCCCGACTGTCCGTCGCGCCGGGATGAGGAACGTCCGGCTGGGCTGCGGAACCGGCAGCGGTGCTGCCGAGCGGGCCGGTGAGCGGCCCGACCGAGTCGGGCATCCGCTGGGTCGGGATGTGGCCCGACTCGCCGGTTGGAAGCGGAACGGCCAGGTCCACCGGCGGCGCGGAGAGGCCGGCGAGCTTTCCGTCGAGGCGGTGGTGCATCGCGGTCTCGGCCTGGCTGGTGGCCGAGCCGCTGACGCCGGAGACGGCGGCGCGAGCCAGGTCCTCCAGCGACACGCCCTGCCCGGTGGCCAGCCCGGCCGCACCCTCGGCGAGCGTTTCGCCGGCCATCTCCCGCCCGAAGCGCTCCCCCACCTGGGCGAACGTTCCGTGCGCGTGCCGGCCCAGCCCGGCCAGCGGCGCCACCGCACCACCGGCGAAGCCACCGAGCCCCGACATGCCCACGTCGGTCAGGTCCAGGCCGTCCCGGCGTCCCGTCGAGTTCTGGTACGCCTGGGTCGCCAGGCTGGTGCCCGCCTCCTGCCCGGCCTCCACCAGGCCACCGATTGCGGCACGCCGGGCGAGGCTGCGGGCGCCGCTCTTGACGACCTCCTTCGCGGCCCGCTCGCTGGCCTCCTTCAGCCCTTCCTTGAGGGCCTTGCGGGCAAGTTGTGCCACGAGCCGCTTGAAGATCTGCTGCACGACGACTCGACTGGCGGTGATGGCCGCGCCGGCGGCCGGTGACGCCGCGCCGAGCGTCAGCACGGTCACGACTGCCAACGAGAGCAGCTCGACGACCAGGATGCCCAGCTCGATCCAGGCCTCCAGCTTGGCGCCCTCGATGTCGCAGCCGCAGGACTCGACCAGCTTTCCCAGTTCGCCGGTGACCGCGAGCAGGACCGGCAGGGGGGCTTCCGCCCCTTCGGCGACCCTGTGCCAGGCGGTGTCGAACGCCTCCGCCACCAGCCCGACGCCGCCGTATCCGCTGCGGATCTCGCCCGCCGCGTCGGTCGCGTCGGTCCGCGGGCCGGCGAGAATACCGGCGACGCCGTACCACTGGTCGGCGAGGTCCCAGACGGCACGCTCGTTGCCGTCCGGCCACTCCACGCCGACGACCCAGTCCAGGGCCTCGTAGATCCAGCCGGGCACGTCCCAGGGGCAGTAGTCGAGCGGGTGCGGGATCGGGCTGGGCAGCATGCTCACGCGCGGATCCTCCGAAGGTCAGCGCCAGTGCCGGTGCGGGGTGTGCTGCTGGTGCGGGATGTCGCCGAGTTGGCGGGCGTTGGACAGGTCGGTTGCCACGGTGGCTGTCACGGACCGGACCACGTCGCTGCCCAGCCCTTCGAGGGATCGGCCCAGCATTTCCCAGACGCGCAGCAGCGTCTCCTCGTAGCCGCGGTAGTGCTTTTCGAAGGCGGCACCGATGTCGTCCCGACCCCACGGTCGCTGCGCGCTGGCCTCCGCGATCGCCCCGCCGGCGCCCCGCCGCGTGGCGCTGACCGCCTCTGCGGCGAGGGTCAGGTCGGCACCGCCGCGGCGGGCCCGGTCCGGGTCCAGCCAGATCTGCCCCTCCGCCACGTCAGTCTCCGCGGGAGAGGACGACGTCCGCCCGGCCGAGCAGCGCGCCGAAATCGTTGGTACGCAGGTATTCCACCGACGGTGAGCCGGGCGGCAGGTAGCCGGCGACCAGCTCCTGGGTCGCGGTGACCGCGGCGGCCGACGCCCGAAGCACCGTCGTGGTGATCTTCCGGCTCAGCGCCTTGGCATCCCGGTCGTGGAAGACCGATGGCGCAAGCTCAACGCTGATCAGCTCGCCCCGGGCTCCGACCAACGCGGTCACCTGGCCGTCGTCGGAGCGCTCGGTCACCCGCAGCTCGGCGAGCCTGGTCTGGAGTTCGTCCAATCCGGACCGAAGTCGCTGGTACTGGCCGTACACCTCGTCGAAGCGCGCACGCAGCGCGCGGTTCGCGTCCCGGTCCGCGCTCTCGGCCACCGCCACCCCTCTCCGTCACCGTCAGTAGGCCAGACCATACCGGGCGCCACAGAATCCGTGGGGTCCGGTAACTTCGGGCTGTGATCGAGCGACAGCAGGCCGAGCAACTCGCCGCCATCTGGGCGGAGCGGGATTCCGAGCGGCTGGGATTCCCGTGCACGCCAGTGGTCGAGGAGTTCGAGCTCGGCTACCTGATCATGTCCGCCGTGTCGCCCGACGCCCGCGCCCTCCCCGGCGACCTGCCGACCACTGTGGTCGACAAGGAGACCGGTGAGCTGTCAACCTGGCCTCGGCTGCCGTTCGACGCCGTCGCACAGATGTTCCGGCAGCGCCGGCCGCCGGAGCCGCGCCCGCCCCGTACGGTCGACCCGGCGAGCCAGTTGCTCCGCGAGATCACCCGGCTTCCCACGCCCGGCGGGGTTGGGCATCTCACCCTCGACGGCCGCGTCCACGTGGCCCGCGGAGCGAAGGGCGACATCGACCTTCACCACCACCCGCTGGTGCGGTCCTATCTGGATGGGCTGCCGCCCGGCCACCTGGTCCGGGGCGGCGAGCGGCACGCCGAGATGATCGTCGTCTCCGACGTGCTGCACGAGCACGACCATCGCCGTGCCGCGGATGGTCGCTCTCCTATAAACCTCGAAGAAGCGAGGACGGTGCTCGGCAGCGCGAAGATCGAGTTCTTCCGTGTCCGCGAGCCGGGTGATCCTGCGGCTGGGACGGCCGAACTCCGCTGTGCCTCCTGCATCAGATTCCTGGTGCATTTCAACGTGCTGCCGTGGTCCGAGCTGGCCTATGCCGAGGAATGGCAGGCTGAACCCCAGACCGACCCGGACCCGGGCCGGTTTCCTCCAGATGTCGCAAACGCTCTTGTTGTCGCGGGCTGGCGTCCCCACTTCGGCGACGAGGTCCTCGCCGCCGCCTCGATCCGCAAGATCACCGAGGTCAGCGGTCGACGCCATGCGCACGCAAACTTTCCGGCCGCTCTGGCGACCATCACCGCGTTTCCTGGTCTCGTCGGCGCGCGGCAAGGCCCGGGAGAACAAGTTTGGATCTCCCGGTTCAACATTCGTCCGCGCCATGTAGCGCATACCGCCGACACGCTCGCGGATTTCGGGGCGGTGCTGGGCGTACGGCTCTTTCCACTCGGGACGGAGCGCCAGGAGAGCATCATCGCCGTCGACGAGCAGGGGCGGATCTTCGCGCTCGACCAGGCCGGCGAGTGGTTTCTCGGCCCGGACATCGACGCCGCCCTGACCACCCTGCTGCTCGGCCGCGCCCCCGCCCGGGTACGCGACGACGGCACCTGGTGACCGGGCGGGCCAGGAAGCTACAGCGCCAGCCCGGTCAGGACCATCACGCGCGGCTCCGTGTAGTCCTCCATCGCGCTGCGCAGCCCTTCCCGCCCGACGCCGGAGCCCTTCACCCCGCCGTACGGCATCTGGTCGGCCCGGTACGACGGCACGTCTCCCACGATCACCCCGCCGACGTCGAGCGTCCGGGACGCCAGGAACGCGGTCTGCAGGTTGTGCGTGAAGACGCCGGCCTGCAGACCGTACGCCGAGTCGTTGACGGCGGCGAACGCGGCCTGGTCGCTCTCGACCCGGGCGACCACCAGCACCGGCCCGAACACCTCTTCCGCACTGACCTTGGCCGACGAAGGCACCCCGGTCAGCACGGTCGGCGGGTAGGTCGCGCCCTCCCGCCGGCCGCCGACCTCGATGGTGGCGCCGGCGACGACCGCCTCGTCCACCCACGCCTCGACCCGCTCGGCCGCCGCGACGGAGACCAGCGGGCCGACGTCGGTCAGCTCGGAGGTCGGGTCTCCGGTCCGCAGCGCCTCCACGGCCGCGACCAGCCGGGGCAGGAAGCCGTCGTAGAGCCATTCGTGCACGTACACCCGCTGCACGGCGATGCACGACTGCCCGGCTTGGTAGTTGGAGAAGGTGGCGATCCGGTGCGCGGCGAAGGTCAGGTCCTCGTCGGAATTCCAGTCCTCGCAGATCACCGCCGCCGCGTTGCCGCCAAGTTCGAGGGTCACGTGCTTGTCGGGGACGGCCCGGCGGATGGCCGCGCCGACCGGACCGGAGCCGGTGAACGACACCACCGGCAGCCGGGGGTCGGCGACGAGTTCGGCGGCGCGCTCGTTGGGCAGCGGCAGCACCGAGAACATCCCCTCGGGCAGCTCGGTCTCGGCGAGGATCTCGCCGAGCAGCAGCGCGGACAGGGGGGTGGCCGGGGCCGGCTTGACGACGATCGGCGCGCCGACGGCGATGGCCGGGGCGACCTTGTGCGCGACCAGGTTCAGCGGGAAGTTGAACGGCGCGATGCCCAGCACGGGCCCCTTCGGCACCCGCCGGACCAGCGCGATCCGCCCGGTCGCCGCGGGGTCGGTGTCCAGGCGTTGCAGTTCTCCGGAGAAGCGTCGGGCCTCCTCGGCCGCCCACCGGAACGTGGAGACCGCCCGGCCCACCTCGGCCTTCGCCCACTTGACCGGTTTGCCGTTCTCGGCGGTGATCAGCGTGGCGACCTCGTCGGCGCGTTCGGCGAGCCGCCGGGAGACGTGGTCCAGGGCCGCCGCGCGGGCGTGCGCGGGCAGAGCCGCAGCCGCCGCGGCCACGCCGGCGGCTGCCGCGACGGCGGCCTCGACCTGGTCGGGCGTGGCGAGGGTGGTACGCCCGACCGTCCGGCCGTCGTACGGGTGGGTGACGGTCAGCTCGCCCTCGCCGTGAACGGGGCGGCCGGCGACGAAGAAGGCTCTCGGCTCCACGACCGGCAGCGTAGACGACGCCACCCTCACGCGGAAACAGTTGCCTTAACCCTTGTCTGTTGCGAATTCAGTAGCCAAGATGGCAGTCAGATTGCGATAACCTCCGCTGACCTTCCCCCGGCCACCCTCGGAGACTTCTGATGAGTGATCAGCAGCAGCTGCGCAACTTCGTCAACGGCGAGTACGTCGACCCGGTGGACGGCGGCTACGCCGACCTGATCGACCCGTGCACCGGGGAGGTCTTCGCCCAGGCGCCGGTCTCGGGAGCCGCGGACGTGGACACGGCGATGAAGGCCGCCGCCGCGGCGTTCGAGACGTGGCGGGACA
This sequence comes from Micromonospora sp. NPDC006431, assembly GCF_042870725.1. Classification (NCBI taxonomy): domain Bacteria; kingdom Bacillati; phylum Actinomycetota; class Actinomycetes; order Micromonosporales; family Micromonosporaceae; genus Micromonospora; species Micromonospora sp. NPDC006431. The sequence continues at coordinate 435,507 of NZ_JBIAHQ010000003.1, read as the reverse complement.
CCACCCCGGCCGAGCGGCAGAAGGCCCTGCTCAAGCTCGCCGACGCGGTGGAGGCCCGCGCCGCCGACCTGGTCGACGCCGAGGTACGCAACACCGGCAAGCCGCGCCAGCTCACCGCGGACGAGGAGTTGCCGCCGGCAGTCGACGAGTTCCGCTTCTTCGCCGGCGCCGCCCGCCTGCTGGAGGGCCGCTCGGCCGGCGAGTACCTGGCGGGCCACACCTCGTACGTGCGGCGCGAGCCGCTCGGCGTCTGCGCCCAGGTCACCCCGTGGAACTACCCGCTGATGATGGCGGTCTGGAAGATCGCCCCGGCGCTGGCCGCCGGCAACACCGTGGTGCTCAAGCCGTCCGACACCACCCCGGTGTCGACGCTGCTGCTGGCCGAGATCGCGTCCGAGTTCTTCCCGCCGGGCGTGTTCAACGTGATCTGCGGCAACCGGGACACCGGTCGGGCCCTCGTCGCCCACCCGACGCCGCAGCTGGTGTCGATCACCGGCTCGACCCGGGCCGGCATGGAGGTCGCCGCCGCGGCGGCACCGGACCTCAAGCGGACCCACCTGGAGTTGGGCGGCAAGGCCCCGGTGGTGATCTTCGACGACGCGGACATCGCGGCGGCGGCCGAGGCGATCGCGGTGGGCGGCTACTTCAACGCCGGCCAGGACTGCACCGCCGCGACCCGGGTGCTCGCCGGTCCCGGCGTCTACGACGACTTCGTCGCCGCCCTCGCCGAGCAGGCCCGCAACACGAAGACCGGCGCGCCCGACGACGAGGACGTGCTCTACGGCCCGCTGAACAACGCCAACCAGCTCGCCCGGGTACGCGGCTTCCTGGACCGGTTGCCCGGCCACGCGAAGGTCGAGACCGGCGGCTCGCAGGTCGGCGAGCGCGGCTACTTCTACGCCCCGACGGTGGTGTCCGGGGTACAGCAGGCCGACGAGATCATCCAGGACGAGGTGTTCGGCCCGGTCATCACCGTGCAGCGTTTCTCGGACGAGGACGAGGCGGTGCGCTGGGCCAACGGCGTCGAGTACGGCCTGTCCGCCTCGGTCTGGACCAAGGATCACGGCCGGGCGATGCGGATGACCCGTCGGCTCGACTTCGGCTGCGTCTGGGTGAACACCCACATCCCGTTCATCTCCGAGATGCCGCACGGCGGCTTCAAGCACTCCGGGCACGGCAAGGACCTCTCGGTCTACAGCCTGGAGGACTACACCCGGATCAAGCACGTCATGCACAACATCGAAGGCTGAGCCATGACGTCGAGCGAGGAACTGCACAAGCGGCGGGGTGCGGCGGTTGCCCGTGGGGTCGGGAGCGTCATCCCGGCGTACGTGGACCGGGCCGGCGGCGGCACGATCACCGACGTCGACGGTCGGGAGTGGATCGACTTCGCCGCCGGCATCGCGGTCACCAATGTCGGCAACTCCGCCCCACGGGTGGTCGAGGCGGTCAAGGCGCAGGTCGAGCGCTTCACCCACACCTGCTTCATGGTCGCCCCCTACGAGTCGTACGTGGCGGTGTGCGAGCAGCTCAACGCGCTGACGCCGGGGGGCTTCGAGAAGCGCTCGGCGCTGTTCAACTCGGGCGCCGAGGCGGTGGAGAACGCCGTGAAGATCGCCCGGCACGCCACCGGGCGGCCGGCGGTGGTGGTCTTCGACCACGCGTACCACGGCCGAACCAACCTGACCATGGCGCTGACCGCGAAGAACATGCCGTACAAGCACCGGTTCGGGCCGTTCGCCGGGGAGATCTACCGGGTGCCGATGTCGTACCCGCTGCGCGACGGTGGGCTCGACGGGGCGACCGCCGCGGCCCGGGCGATCGAGCTGGTGGAGAAGCAGGTCGGTGCGGAGAACGTGGCCGCCCTGCTGATCGAGCCGATCCAGGGCGAGGGCGGCTTCGTCGTACCCGCGGAGGGGTTCCTGCCGGCGCTGCGCGAGTGGGCGACAGCCACCGGGGTGGTCTTCGTGGCCGACGAGATCCAGACCGGGTTCTGCCGGACCGGGGACTGGTTCGCCTGCCAGCACGAGGGCGTCGAGCCGGACCTGGTCACCCTGGCCAAGGGCATCGCCGGCGGCCTGCCGCTGGCCGCCGTGACCGGGCGGGCGGAGCTGATGGACGCGGTGCACGTCGGCGGCCTCGGCGGCACGTACGGCGGCAACCCGATCGCCTGTGCCGCCGCGCTGGCGGCCATCGAGACCATGCACGAGCTGGACCTGGCCGCAGCCGCCCGGCGGATCGGCGCGACCATGGTCGACCGGCTGCGGGCGATCGCCGCCCGCGACCCGCGCGTCGCCGAGGTACGCGGGCGCGGCGCGATGCTCGCCGTGGAGATCGTGCAGCCGGGCAGCCTGACCCCGGACCCGGCCGCCACGGCGGCGATCTCGGCGGCCTGCCACGCGGCCGGCCTGCTCACCCTCACCTGCGGCACGTACGGCAACGTGCTGCGTTTCCTGCCCCCGCTCGTCATCGCCGACGAGGAGTTGACCCGGGGCCTGGACATCCTGGACGCGGCGTTCGGCTGACCGACGGTCAGCACCTGTTCGTGGCACACCATGGGTGCCATGCCATCCCCCAGGCCGCCCATGGTGTGCCACCCACGGCCGGCAGCGGGCGGAAGCGCCCGCCCGCGGCCGGGTCACGGGCCGAGGCGGCGACTGTCAATGACAAGATGGCGACGGCTTGGCGATCCGTGGTGAGGTGGGTCACGATGGGCGCGAGGAGGTCGCCGATGGCTGACCCGTGGCTTGCCCTGGAATTCGGTGCCGATCCGGCGGAGCGGATCGCGCAGGTCGGCGCCGCCCACGAAGCGTTCCTCACCGGTCGGACGCCGGACCGCGTCCGCGAGGTGGTCCGGCGCTCGTGGGAGCGGTCGGCACTGCTGGACCCGGAGACCACCGCCCCGGTCGACCTCACCGACGACGCGCTGGCGAGCTACCGCGCCGCCCACCCGCTGAACCGCGTGCTGCCCCTCTTCCGTGACCTGCTCGGCGGCATCGCCCTCGACGGCGCGCACCTCATGGCGGTCTGTGACGCGGACGGGCGGCTGCTCTGGGTGGAGGGGCATCCGGGGGTGCTCCGGCACGCCGAGCGAATGAACTTCGTGCCCGGCGCCCGCTGGGACGAGACACACGCCGGCACCAACGCCCCCGGCACGGCCCTCGCCGTCGACCACAGTGTGCAGATCTTCGCCACCGAGCACTTCGTCCGGCCGGTGCAGCGCTGGACCTGCGCCGCCGCCCCGATCCACGACCCGGCCACCGGCCGGCTACTCGGCGCGGTCGACATCACCGGCGGGGACCAACCTGGCCAACCCGCAGAGCGTCTCTGATCAGCTTTGCGATCCTGGGTCGGATTGAGTTTCCGGGATCGTTTCCCACCGTGGTGGAGATGCGTGGGCGTGGAGATGGAATCCTGCGCCCAGTGCGGCTCCTCGTGGCCGGTGGCCGGTGGTGGTGGGTGTGCTGATCGTGTTCACGCCCTGGTGTCGGTGGGCTGCGCGGGGCAGCTTCCGGTCCGTTGGTGCGTGTCCCTCCGGACGCTTGCCCGCTCGGTTGTGGGGCCGGGTGGGGGAGGGTGCCCTGCGTCGCCTGGGCGCGGGGCGTGGTGGCTTGTGCCGGGTGGGGCCGGTCTTCGACCGATCCCTCCGACTGGTCTTGGAAGTGCTTGGGGTGACGACGGCTGCGGCTTCGAGCGTGTCCACGACCGAGCGGATCACCATCTGCCCGCTGGTCTTGTCGATGACGGTCTTGCCCTGATGGGTGAGGCCGCGGGCGGCGATCCGGCGCCAGGCGCCGTGGTCGCGGTCGCCCTGCCAACCGCACCCGGTGTTGGGGCAGATGGCCCACTTCCATCCCGGTGTGGTGGGCCGGTCGGGGGCTTTACGGTGCTGTAGCGGGGTCAAACATTGCGGGCAGTGCTTGGACGTGTTGCGGGCGGGGACGGTGACCACGGCGATACCGTGCTCGGCGGCGAGGTGCCGCATCCGGTCGCTGATCTTTCCGCGGACCTGCTGGGACAGGCGCGTGTTCAGGCTGTGCCCCATGCCCTTGGCTTCCATCGACCGCAGGTCTTCCAGGTAGATGACGGTCGCCCGGGCGGCGATCGCTTGGTCGACGGTCCAGCGGGCGGCGGCCCAGGCGAGCGCGTCGTTCAGGTTTTGGCGGCGGGCGGACACGTGGCGGATCTCGCCGGCCAGCACCTCACGTTTCGCTCTCAGCTGCTCGTCGGGGCGGCCGGCGAGCAGCCGCGCGTACTGGTCGGCCTTCGCATGCAGCCGCTCGCTGTGGCGGCGCAGGCGGTGCTGCTTGGCCAGGACCCCGGCGGCCCGGAACTGTCCACCCGCCCCCAACGCCGTGATCCGCCCGCTGTCGTGCAGTCGCAGGGCACCGGCGCTGAGGAGAGTGTTGAGGCCCCAGTCCACACCAAGCGCCACCGAGTGACCGGCAGCCCGGGCCTTCGGCACGACGTGCGTGTACGCCATGTCGGCACGCACCGCCCCGTCGCTGACGCGCAGGGTCGGCAGGTGCAACACCGCCGACGCGGGAACCGTGGACGGCAGCCTGATCGAACACGCCACCCACGTCCAGTCCCGATACGTCTGCGGATCCGGACGTGACGGCAACTGCAGCCGCAGCAGCGCCCTGCCCGGGTCGGTGTCGCTGCGCTCGATGATGGCCTGCTGCCGATCACACGCGGCCAACAGCAACATCCGCGGAATCCTCGGGACGCCTTCCAACTCGAACACATCCACCGGCAGGCGACCATTGGCCTTGGCGAACGTGACGACCTGCCGGGTACGGCCATTGATGACATTCGACGGCAGATACTCGCCGCCGGGGATCGAGGCCCGCACCTGATCCCACTCCGCGGGCGTGCGCTGGCGCGGATCGGCCGGCCACGTCGACAGGACCCCGCCGGTCACGTCAGCGCGCCACTTCACCGAACGAAGAGCACGCCCCGCCTGCTCCTGCGCCATCCGCACGGCCCGGTCATTAACCCGCACACCCTCCGGCGCGGTCACCGCCCAGCCCAGCCGCCGCAGCGCCATCCACGCGTGCGACGGCAACCGCCGCCCACCCGCATCCACCCCGGCCGCCAGTACCCCCACATCCACGCGGTTCCAATGCTCACCGACCAGCGCGGCCACCATGCCCGCCACCAGATCAGCACACCAACCCACCCGCTGCGCCAACACCGCCCGAGACAGCACCTCACCGGTTGCCTCGTCCACACCGGTGCGCAGCAAGGCGCGGGCGCACACGGTCCGGGAGGCCTCGCCCTCGGCCAGCCGCAGCTTCCCGCTCACCGACTCAACGCCTCAACACCGATCCACAAAAACCGGCCCTCACGACCGGCCCACGCCACCGGAACCCTCACCGAGCCAACCAAAACGTGATGCGCCACAGGGTGAACGCCGACACGCTTCCCGGCCTTGAAAAGCCGAAACGTTCCACACAGGCCAACCTATGATCACTGATCATCGATAATCAAATCGGTTAGCCTCGCCCTGGTCCGGGCCACCGCGCGGGCCGCCGAGGCGTTCCTGGCCAACGCCGCGCCGCCCGAACCCGACGTGGTGCACGTCGCCGCGCTCGGCCGCGACGAGGCGGAGCTGCGGGCCGGCGGCCGGCGTATCCGGCTCGGCCGGCGGCACAGCGAACTGCTGGTCCTGCTGCTCGACCACCCCGAGGGCCGCACCGGCGAACAGCTTGGGCTCGACCTCTACGGCGACGACCGGTTGCACCCGGGTCACCCTGCGCGCCGAACTGTCCCGGCTGCGCCGGGCGCTCGGCGAGGAACTGCTCGACTCCCGCCCGTACCGGCTGCGGCCGGCCGTGCGCGCGGACTTCCGTACCGTCACGGAGCTGCTGGAACGCGGCGACCCGGCGGGGGCACTGCAGGCGTACCCCGGGCCGCTGCTGCCCGGGTCGGACGCGCCCGGAGTGGCGCGACTGCGCCGGCTGATCGACGGGCAGCTCCGCGCGGCCGTGCTGGCCGGCACGGACCCGGCGCTGCTCGCGGCCTGGACCGCGACGCCCACCGGCGCCGACGACCTCACCGCCTGGCAGGCCCTGGCGCAGGCGTTGCCGCCGGGCGCGCCCCGCCGGCCGCTCGCCGTCGCGCGGGCCCGCCAACTCGCCGAGGAGTACGACCTGCCGCGCGCAACGTCCCTGCAACGTCGCGGAAACTAACGTCCCCCGCCATCCACCCCTGACGGACGGCGGAGGTACCCATGACGCGCTACGACGCGCCCACCCACTGGCAGTCCCGCTACGACCACTTCATCGGCGGCGAATACGTGAAGCCGCACAGCGGCCGGTACTTCGAAAACCCCAGCCCGGTGACCGGGCAGACCTTCTGCGAGGTGGCCCGGGGCACCGCCGAGGACGTCGAGAAGGCCCTCGACGCCGCGCACGGCGCGGCCGACGCCTGGGGCCGCACCTCGGTCGCCGAGCGATCCGTCATCCTCAACAAGATCGCCGATCGGATGCAGGAGCACCTCGAATCCCTCGCCGTCGCCGAGACCTGGGAGAACGGCAAGCCGGTACGGGAGACCCTGGCCGCCGACATCCCCCTCGCGATCGACCACTTCCGCTACTTCGCCGGGGCGATCCGGGCCCAGGAGGGCTCCCTCGGCGAGCTCGACGACGACACCGTGGCGTACCACTTCCACGAGCCGCTCGGCGTGGTCGGACAGATCATCCCGTGGAACTTCCCGCTGCTCATGGCGACCTGGAAGCTGGCCCCGGCCCTGGCGGCCGGCAACGCGGTGGTGCTCAAGCCCGCCGAGCAGACCCCGGCGTCGATCCACTACCTGCTCTCGCTCGTCGCCGACCTGCTGCCGCCCGGCGTGGTCAACGTGGTCAACGGCTTCGGCGTCGAGGCGGGCAAGCCGCTGGCCTCCTCACCCCGGGTGGCGAAGGTGGCGTTCACCGGCGAGACCACCACCGGGCGGCTGATCATGCAGTACGCCAGCGAGAACATCAAGCCGGTCACCCTGGAACTGGGCGGCAAGAGCCCGAACATCTTCTTCGACGACGTCAGCGCCGCCCGCGACGACTTCTTCGACAAGGCCCTCGAGGGCTTCACCATGTTCGCCCTCAACCAGGGCGAGGTGTGCACCTGCCCGTCCCGGGCGCTGATCCAGCAGGGCCACTATTCGGACTTCCTCGCCGCGGCGGTCGAGCGGACGAAGGCCGTGCGCCAGGGCCACCCCCTGGACACCGAGACGATGATCGGGGCGCAGGCGTCGAACGACCAACTGGAGAAGATCCTGTCCTACCTGGACATCGGCCGGCAGGAGGGCGCGAAGGTGCTCACCGGCGGCGAGCGGGCCGACCTGGGCGGCGAACTGTCCGGCGGGTACTACGTGCAGCCGACCGTCTTCGAGGGTGACAACTCGATGCGGATCTTCCAGGAGGAGATCTTCGGCCCGGTGGTCTCGGTGACCTCCTTCGCCGACCTGGACGACGCCGTGAAGATCGCCAACGACACCCTGTACGGCCTCGGCGCGGGCGTCTGGACCCGGGACATCAACACCGCGTACCGGGCCGGGCGGTCGATCCAGGCCGGCCGGGTCTGGACCAACTGCTACCACGCCTACCCGGCGCACGCCGCGTTCGGCGGATACAAGCAGTCCGGCATCGGCCGGGAGAACCACAAGATGATGCTGGAGCACTACCAGCAGACCAAGAACCTGCTGGTCAGCTACTCCCCGAAGAAGCTGGGCTTCTTCTGATGGCCGACCCGGTCACCCTGACCCCCGCAGCGGCCGACCTGATCCGGTCGCTGCGGGGGCAGCACGGCGCGATCATGTTCCACCAGTCCGGCGGCTGCTGCGACGGCAGCGCTCCGATGTGCTACCCGGCCGGCGAGTTCCGCACCGGCGGTTCGGACGTCCTGCTGGCGTCGCTCGACGTCGACGGCGTGCCCGAGCCCGTCGAGTTCTGGATGTCCGCCGCCCAGTGGGAACTGTGGAAGCACACCCGGCTCATCGTCGACGTGGTCCCCGGCCGGGGCAGCGGCTTCTCCCTGGAGGCCCCGGAGGGGGTCCGCTTCGTCATCCGCTCCCGACTCGCCTGACCGGCCGGGACCTCCCGACCACGGGGAGGCCCCGGCTACCGGTCGAGGACAGCCACTGCCTCGCGCAGCTCGCGCCGAAGCTGCTCGTCCTGCCAGGCGGTGTTCGCGTAGGCCCCGCCGGTGATCACCCGCGGGTCCCGCTCGGCGAGGTCCCGCAGCGCCGGCAGCACACTCCGCGCATTCATCTCCACTAGCAGCGGGAGCACATCGCGCGTCCATCCCTCCTCGATGAGGCGGACCAGGACCGGCGCGAGGTCGTCCGGGGATCCGCCGAGCCGCCACAGCGCCCGTACCGGCGCCACCGGGCCCACCCGCTCGCCGAGCAGCTTCCACAGGGCCGGTTCGTAGGCCGGATCGGGGAACCGGGCCACCAGATCGGCGGCGGCGGACGCGGCCCACCAGCCGGTCCCGAGCACCGCCTGGACGGTGGACAGCACCGCGTCACCGTCGCCGGTCAGCTCCAGCACTGCCCGGGCCGCCAGCAGCTGCGCGTACCGCTCCGCCTCCGTCTCCATGGCGCTCCCGGTCAGGTACTCCCGCAGCCGCGGCAGCAGCGCGCCCAGCGCCGGGACCGCGTCGAAGGCATGCCGGAGCCGCCAGTCGTCGCCGTTCGGCCCCGCGTCGAACTGCCGGGCGACAGCGATCTCCACCGGCTCGACCTCACCCGTGGCCCGCCACAGCGCCACCCCGGCACAAACGTCGCCCTGGGAGGCCGTCCCCCGCAGCTCCGGCACCGCCGGCTCGGGCGCCGCCCCGATCGCGGCGAGCGCGGCCGCCACCCGGGCCGGGGCGACCGGCAGGGCGGCCACCAGCTCCGGCACGGCGGCGGAGGCGGCCGGCCCCCATCGTTCGAGCAGGGTGGCCAGCCCGGTGACCAGCGCCGGGTCGTCGGCACCGAACAGGTGACCCCGGGCCGCGGCGAGCACGGCCTCGCCGACGGGAGGCTCGTCGACCGGCAGCCGTACCTCGTGCCCGCCGGCCCAGACTGCACAGATCGCGTCGACCCAGCGCGGGTCGGCCAGCATGGCGAGGGTCTCCACCGCCCGCTGCTGGGGGGTGTATCCGGTGGCGTCCGCCACCGCCGGCCATCCGGCGGCGACCTGTGCCAGGTCATCGGCGTACGCCGCCGAGGCGGGACCGGCGGCACGAAGCACCCCGACCGTCTCGGCCCGGACACTCTCGTCCGGGTCGTGCAGCGCCGGACCCAGCAGGGGCAGCAGCAGGGCCGGGGCGGAACGCAGTTGCCGACAGCGCTCACCGATCGCGTACGCGGCGGCCTTGCGGGCCTGCGGTGCGGCGGTGAGCAGGCGACCGAGCAGGTCCACCACGAACCGCTCGTCGGCCTCGCTCACCAACTCGTCCAGGGCCTCACCCTCGCGCTGCCAGTTGTAGTCGAGCTCCACCTCCGGGTCGACCGCCGCGGCGAACGCCTCTGCGGCACTCGCCGGCCAGGGCAGCCCGGCCCGGTGGATCGCGACCACTGCGGCGACGCGTACCGGTGGCTCCTCCTGCTGCAGCGCGGCGGCCAGCAGGTCGGCGGCGCCGGCCGGGTCACGCAGCCCGAGTGCCAGCGCCAGCGCGGCCCGGACGCTCGGCACCTCCTCGACGGCCCAGCGGTCCCGCAACAGGGCGGCCGGAAGCCGGTCTCCGCACTGCGCCACCGTGTACGCCGCATCCGCACGGATCTGCGGGTCGGGGTCGGCGAGCAGCGGCGCCAGCCGGTCCGCCTGCGCCCGCACCGCCTCGCGGACCTCCTCCGCCTCGTCGCCGTACGCGTGGTGCGGGTCGGCGAGCATGCCCACGGTGGCCAGGATCTCGGATCGCTGGTGGCTGGCCGCCGACGCCAACTCCACGAGGACCGGCACGGCCGGCACCGTGGCGGAGTAGACGGTGCCCTGGTGGAAGATGCTGCCGATGATCTCGCCGAGGGCCTCCTCGACCTCGTCCTCGTCGTCCGAGGCGAGGGCCCGCAACAGGTCGGGGACGTCTTCCGCCGTCCCGTAGGCGTGGGTGAGCTGCGTCCAGTCGATCTCGTCCAGCCGGTTCAGCACCCGCCGCACTCTACGCCGCGTCACTCCTCGCCGGGTTACCCGTCGCCGTCGCAGCCCACGTCCTACCGGTGCTACTCATGCGATCTGACGAAGATCGTCTCCGTAGTCGAAGATGATCCTCAGCCTGGCCCCGAGAGCATTCGCATACCGGCTCAGCGTGGCCACCTCATTCACGTCGAGGTCGCCGTTCTCGATCTGGCTCACCCGGCCCGGCGTGACACCCATGAGATCGGCGACCTGCCGCTGGGTGAGCCCCAGCCGCTTCCGCTCCTCGGCGAGGTGGAAGGCACTCACCCACGCCTCGGTCCGAGTCCGCTCCTCCTCGTACGCCGCGTCGTCACCGCCGAGTTCGGCGCGAACCTCATCCCAGTCGTAGAACTCCGTCACGGCTCCCCCCTTCGCTCGCGCTCATTGTCGAGCCAAGTCTTGTACGCGACCTCCGCCGCTGGGATGTTCTGCTGATACCACCGCGTCCAGTTCCCGGCCTTGTTGCCCGCGACGAGGAGCACGGCCTGCGACCAGGGATCGAAGACGAACAGCACGCGGATCGCGACGTCCCGCCCCGACCGGGGCCGGAGTTCCTTCAGGTTGCGGATACTGCTGCCGCGCAACGTGTCCACGAGAGGGCGCCCCAGTCCCGGCCCGACCTCCGCCAGCTTGTCCACGGCGACCCGAACACTCTCATACGATGCTGGATCCCTCTGCCGCAGGTCGCGGAGCCACAGACGGACCTCACCTGTAACCCGGACCGACCAGCGATCCCCGGCGGCGCGCATGCCTCAACTATAGCTCTAACTAAACACGCAGGAGTGGTGCAGGATTCCGGCGCCGCGTCACGCCGGGTCGGGCGTACGGCTCTCGTCGAGCATGCCGCGCATGACCACGCTCATCATCCGGACCCGCACCGGGCGCGGCAGCGGCCGCAGGGACCAGGTGAGCAGCTTCGCCAGGCCGCCGGGCAGCACTGTGCCTCGGCGGCCGAGCGCGTTGAGGACGGGAGCCGCCACGTCGGCGGGGCGGGCGGCCAGTGCCATCCGCATCCCCGCCCGGGCGGCGAAGCCGCTGTGCACCGGGCCGGGCGCCGCCGCCAGCACGTCGATGCCGAGCGGCTTCCACTCCACGTGCAGCGCCTCGGCGAGCGCCTGCACGTACGCCTTGGTGGCCGCGTACGAGGCGGCGTGCGGGGTGCCCTGGAAGCCGACCAGCGAGGCCAGCAGCACCACGCCCCCACGCCCGCGCACGGCGAGTCGCCGCCCGAACCGCTGGGTCAGCGTCAGCACCGCCCGGCAGTTGACGTCCAGCATCTCCGCCTCGACCGAGGGGTCCGCGTCCAGGAACGACCCGGAGGTGCCGAACCCGGCGGCGGCCACCAGCAGCCCGACGTCGAGGTCCGTGCTGCCGGCGACGGCCGCGTCCACCCCGGCCGGCGTGGCGAGGTCGGCGTCGACCACCCGGGCCTGGACGTCGTACCGGTCGGTGAGCTCGTCGGCCAGGGTGAGCAGCACGTCCCGCCGTCGGGCGACGAGGACGAGGTGCAACCCGGCGGCGGCGAGCACCTCGGCGATCTCCCGCCCGATGCCCGACGACGCGCCGGTGACGAGCGCCCAGGGACCGTACCGGGCGCGGAACCGGTCCGGGTGGCGCAGCCGGCGCGGGGTACGCGGCACGGCAGCGGAGGCCGGCCCGTCGATCCGCGTGGCGGTCTCCTCCGGCGGCATAACGGACCACCCCTTCCCCGGCTGACGCTCCCTGCTCGCCACGATTCCCGGGTCAGCCGGTGGCGGTCCACCGCCATCGTGCGCAGCCAGGTGTCCGGCCCTGCCTGGCACCCGCCGTGGCGGACCGGACGGGGATCAGCCGGCCCGTCAGCGGCCGTCGAGAAGGGGTTGGCGCGGGTCCCAGGGCTGGCTGCCGGCGGCGTCCCGGCGGCGGCGGGCGATCGCCGACAACGCCTCCAGGACCACCCGGTTCCCCAGGTACGCGGTGATGTCGGCGTGGTCGTACGGCGGCGCGACTTCGACCACGTCCACCCCGACCACGGGCAGCTCGTAGCAGCAGCGCCGGACGGCGTCGAGCAGTTGCCGCGAGGTCAGCCCGCCAGGCTCCGGGGTGCCGGTGCCGGGGGCCATGCCCGGGTCGACCACGTCCACGTCGACGGAGAGGAAGACCCCCTCGCACTCGTCGGTGGCGATCCGGAACGCCTCGGTCAGGCACTCGTCGAGCCCGCGGGCCACCACCTCGGTCATCTCGTACGACCGCATCCGCTGGTCGGCCATCCAGGAGAGCGTCTCCGGGCCGGGCCAGTAGCCGCGCAGGCCGATCTGGAGGAACCGGTCACCGCGTACCGCGCCGGACTCGATGAGCCGGCGCATCGGCTGGCCGTGCCCGTGCAGCGAGCCGAATTCGATGTCCCCGGTGTCGGCGTGCGCGTCGAAGTGCACCAGCGACACCCGGCCGAGCCCGTGGTGGCGGGCGACCCCGGTGGCGTCGGGCAGCGCGATGGAGTGGTCGCCGCCGAGCACGATCGGGATCGCCCCGGCGGACGCGACCGCGTGGACGGCGGATTCCAGCGCGGACAGCGACCGTTCGATGTCGCCGGAGAACATCTCCACGTCGCCCGCGTCGTAGACGCGGAGGTCCTGCAGGCCGTCCACCCGCAGCGCCAGCGACGGGCGGGAGCCGTCGTGCGGCAGGTAGCAGGCCTGGCGGATGGCGGACGGGCCGAACCGGGTGCCGGGCCGGTGCGAGGTGCCGCCGTCGAAGGGCGCGCCCACGATCACCACGTCCGCGTCCGCGTAGCTGACCGGCTCGTCCAGGGTGCACGGGGGCACCCCGAGGAACGTCACGTCGGGGCCGAACATCGGGCCGTAGCGGGTCACCGCTCCTCCATTCCCCACGGCGAGCCGTAGCCGGTCAGCAGGTCGAGGAAGGGCCGCGGGGGCAGCGCCTCCGGGCCGAGCACCCCGGTGCCGGACCAGGCGCCGGTGGCCAGCAGTTCCAGCGCGACCACCGGGTTGATCGCGGTCTGCCAGACCACCGCCTGGTGGCCGTACTCCTTCATGGACCACTCGTTGTCGACCACGTGGTAGAGGTAGACCCGCCGTGGCCGGCCGTCGACCCCGGTGCCGGTGACGTACGTCCCGGCGCACGTCTTGCCGCGCATCCGGTCGCCGAGGGTGGCCGGGTCGGGCAGGCAGGCGGCCACCACGTCGCGCGGGGCGACCTCGACGCCGCGCACCGACACCGGGCGGGTCGAGTCGAGGCCCAGCTTGTGCAGGGTCTTGAGCACCTCGATGAACTCGTCGCCCAGGCCGTACTTGAAGGTGACCCGCTTGGCCTTCACCCAGCGCGGGATCAGCAGTACCTCCTCGTGCTCCACGTTGACGCACTCCACCGGGCCGATCCCCGCCGGGAACTCGAACACCTCCGGCTCCGAGAACGGCGGGGTGGTGTACCAGCCCCGGTCGGCGTCCCAGATCACCGGCGGGTTGAGGCACTCCTCGATGGTGGTCCAGATGGAGAACGACGGGGCGAAGTCGTAGCCGTCGACGGTGAGGTTGGCGCCGTCGCGTACCCCGATCTCGTCGATCTCGGTGAAGAGTTCATCGGCGGCGTAACGGGCGAAGACGTCGGACAGGCCCGGCTCGACGCCGATGCCGCAGAGCGCGAGCCGACCGGCCCCGGACCACTGCTCAGCGAGAGCGAACTGGTCGTCGCCGAGCTTCACCCCGGTCTCCGCGTACGGATGCGCGGGGTGCGGGCGGGACAGCGACATCGCCATGTCCAGGTAGTCGGCCCCGGCGGCGAACGCGCCCTCGAAGATCGGCATGACGAAGCGCGGGTCGACCGCGTTGAGCACGTGGGTGATCCGGTGCTCGCGGCAGAGCGCGGCGACCGCCTCCGCCGACGAGGCGTCGAGCGGGGCGGCGACGAACCGGGTGTCGTAATCCGCGATGGCCCGGCTGGCCCGGCCGAGGTCGTAGTCGGCGACCACCATCGTCTCGAAGAAGGAGCGGCGGGCGGCGATGGCGACGGCGGCGGAGCCGACGCCGCCGGCGCCGACGAGCAGGATGCGCATCAGGAATCGAACCCCAGTCCAAGACGATCGAGCGTACGGAGCCACCCGTTGCGCCGCCCCTGGCGCGCGTCGGCGCGGGCGAGCGACCAACGGGTGAGGTTGATGCCGGCGGCGCGGAACGGCTCCGGCGGGAACGGCAGCGGCTTGCTGCGCACCAGGTCAAGCCGGGTCAGCGGAGTCTCCTCCCCGCCGAGCAGGTCGAGCATCACCCGGGCGCCGAACCGGGTCGCCCCGACGCCGAGCCCGGTGAACCCGGCCGCGTACGCCAGCCGGCCCTCGTACGCGGTGCCGAAGAACGCGCAGAACCGGGTGCAGGTGTCGATCACCCCGCCCCAGCGGTGGCTGAACCGGAGACCCGCCAACTGGGGAAAGGTGGTGAAGAAGTGCTCGGCTAGGGCGGTGAAGGTGGCCGGCCGCTGCGCCAGCTCCGGGGCCATCCGGTTGCCGTAGTGGTAGACCGCGTCGTACCCGCCGAAGAGGATCCGGCCGTCGGCGGTGATCCGGTAGTAGTGGAACTGGTTGCCGACATCGGCCAGGCCCTGCCGGTTCGCCCAGCCGATCGCCTTCTGCTGGACGGGCGTCAGCGGCTCGGTCATCAGCGCGTAGTCGTATACCGGGACCAGCCAGGCGCGCAGCCGGCGCAGCAGTGGCGGGAACGCGTTGGTGGCGAGCACGACCTGCCGGGCCCGGACCACCGCGGGCGCCCCGTCCGGGCCACCGGCTGTCGTCGCGCGCAGCGCGCCGCCGTCCCTGTGCAGGCCGGTGACCCGGGTGTGCTCGTGCAGGCGTACGCCCAGGTCGAGGGCGGCGCGGCGGAGCCCCCAGGCGAGCTTCGCCGGGTCGAGCAGGGCCACCCGGTCCCGGTCCCACATCCCGCCGAGGTACGTCGGCGAGTCCACCTCGGCGCGTACCTCGTCGCGGTCGAGCAGCCGGACGTCGTGGCCGTACCGGCGGGCCAGCTCGGCGTCCTCGGCGAGCCCGGCGAGCTGGTACGGCTCGACGGCGACCGCCAGCTCGCCGGTCCGCTCGAAGTCGCAGTCGATGTCGTGCCGGGCCACCGTGGCGGCGATGGCTGCCAGGTTCTCCCGGCCGAGCCGCTCCAACTCGTCGATCTCGCCGGGGAACCGGTCGACGCCGTTGGCCAGGCCGTGGGTGAGCGAGGCGGCGCAGAACCCGCCGTTGCGCCCCGACGCCGCCCAGCCGCAGGTGCCCGCCTCGACCAGCAGCACGTCCCGGTCCGGGTCGGCCTCCTTGGCCAGCAGGGCGGTCCAGAGCCCCGAGTACCCGCCACCGACCACCAGCAGGTCAGCGTCGTGCGGACCGGCCAGCGGCGGCAGCGGGTCGGGGCGTTCCGATCGGTCGAGCCAGTACGGGACGGGCGCGGCGTCGGCCAACGCCCGGCCGGTATGCGGGAGTTTCATGATCCGCTCATCGCCGATGGGCGGGGCGCGACGGGGGTCGCGAGGGCCGCCCGCCGGGCTCGCCGGCCGCGCAGCGAGCTGGCCCCGACGAGCAGCAACGCGATCACGAACATCGCCGTGCCGATGACGTTGACCTGCGGCGGGATGCCCCGCTGGGCGGCGCCCCAGACGTACATCGGGAAGGTGACCGTGGTGCCGGCGTTGAAGTTCGTGATGATGAAGTCGTCGAAGCTCAGCGAGAACGCGAGCAGCGCGGCGGCCACGATGCCGGGCAGCACCAGCGGCAGCGTGATCCGCCGGAAGGTCTGCCACTCGCTGGCGTACAGGTCCATGGCGGCCTCCTCCAGCCGCCGGTCCATGCCGGCGAGCCGGGCCTTCACGGTGACCACCACGAACGACACGCAGAACATCACGTGCGCGATGACGATGGTCCAGAAGCCCTGCGGCACCCCGGCGGCCACGAAGAGGGCGAGCAGCGAGGTGCCCATCACCAGTTCGGGGGTGGCCATCGGCAGGAAGATCAGCCCGTTGATCCCGGCGCGCCCCCGGAAGCCGTGCCGGACCAGGGCGAACGCCATCAGGGTGCCGAGGATGGTGGAGACCACCGTGGCGATCAGCCCGATCTCCATGCTGCGGATCACCGCGTCGCACATGTCGGAGGTGGCGCAGGGCTGCGTCCAGTTGTCCAGGGTGAACTCGTTGAAGTCGTAGGACAGCCGGCTGGACGGCCGGTTGAAGGAGAGGCCGGCGACCACCAGGATGGGCAGCGAGAGGTAGCCGAGGACGAGCAGGGCGGCACCCATCACCCACCGGTCGGCCAGCCAACGGCGCATCAGAACTCACCTTCATTCGCGACTGCGGTGCCCGGCTGCGCTGCGCTCCTCGCGCGCATCACAGCACCTCCTCGGTGCCGGCCTTGCGCAGGTAGACGAAGACGATCGCGAGGATCGCCGCCATCAGCAGGAACGACAGGGCCGCACCCTGCGGGTAGTCCAGCCGGACCAGGAACGCCGAGTCGATGACGTTGCCGATCATGTATTGGTTCGGGGTGCCGAGCAGTTCGGCGTTGATGTAGTCACCGGTCGCCGGGATGAAGAAGAGCAGCGTGCCGGCGATCAGCCCGGGCATGGACAGCGGCAGGGTGACCTTCTGGAAGGCCCGCAGCGGGCTCGCGTACAGGTCACTGGCCGCCTCCAGCAGGCGCGGGTCCAGCCGCTCCAGGCTCGCGTACAGCGGCAGCACCAGGAAGGGCAGGAAGTTGTACGTCAGGCCGAGCACCACCGCCACCGGCGTGGCCAGCAGCCGGCCGTCCGGCCCGAGCAGGTGCACGTCCCGCAGCAGCCCCACCACCCAGCCGTTGTCCGACAGGATCGTCTTCCAGGCCAGCGTACGGACCAGGAAGCTGGTGAACATCGGCGCGACCACCGCGACCAGCAGCAGGTTCTTCCAGCGGCCGGCCTTCTGGGCGATCCCGTACGCCAGCGGGTAGCCCATCAGCAGGGCCAGCACCAGCGCGATCGCCGAATAGAGGAACGACCGGACGAACTGCGGCCAGTACGCCTGCAACGCCTCCGGGTAGTTGCCGACGGCCCAGGTCATCGCGTACCCGGTGGAGAGGGATCCGCCCGGGTCGTAGAGGCTGGCCGCGGCGAGCTGGAGCAGCGGCAGGGCGAAGAAGACCAGCAGCCAGGCCGCGCCCGGCAGCAGCAACAGGTACGGCAGCGCCGTGTGACGTCCCCGCCGGGGTGGCGGCGCTGCCCCCTGCCCCGACGAGGTCGGTACGTGGGCCAACGCGCTCACGAGAGCACACCCACCGGCGGCTGGTCGAGCAGCGGGGTGGTCTGGTCGTCCGCACCGGATTCGCGCGGCAGCAGGAACGCGTGCCGCGGGTCCCAGTGCGCCACCACCGCGGCGCCGAGCGGCAGCTGGCCGCCGACCCCGCTGTTGGCCGAGAACGCGGACAGCTCGCTACCCCACGCCGTCCGCACCAGATACTGGGTGCTCACGCCGACGTAGGACGCGTCGGTCACCACGCCGCCGACGTGCTGGTGGCCGGTGGGCACCTGCTCGGGGCGCTCGACCAGGTGCAGCTTCTCGGGGCGTACCCCGAGGAAGACCGACCCCCGGTCGACCCGGGCCCGCTCGGCGGGCACCGAGAAGCGCAGGCCGTGCGCGGTGACCAGCGCGTCGTCCCCGCTCCGCCCGGCGGCCTCGCCGGCCAGCAGGTTGGACTGGCCGAGGAAGTTCGCCACGAACGCGGTGGCCGGGTACTCGTAGAGGTCGGCGGGCCGGCCGAGCTGCTCGATCCGCCCGGCGTTCATCACCGCGACGGTGTCGGCCATGGTCATGGCCTCCTCCTGGTCGTGCGTGACGTGCACGAAGGTGATGCCGACCTCGGTCTGGATCCGCTTCAGCTCGATCTGCATCTGCCGGCGCAGCTTCAGGTCGAGCGCGCCGAGCGGCTCGTCGAGCAGCAGCACCTGCGGGTGGTTGATCAGCGCGCGGGCCAGCGCGACCCGCTGCTGCTGGCCGCCGGAGAGCTGCGCCGGCCTGCGCCGGCCGTACCCTTCGAGCTGCACCAGCGCGAGCATCCGCTCGACCTGGTCGCCGACGTTGCGGATGCCTCGCCGGCGCAGTCCGAAGGCCACGTTCTCGTGGATGTCGAGGTGCGGGAAGAGGGCGTAGCTCTGGAACACGGTGTTCACCGGCCGCTTGTACGGCCGCAGCCCGGCGATGTCCCGGTCGCCGAGCAGCACCTGCCCGCTGGTCGGCTCCTCCAGCCCGGCGATCATCCGCAGCGTGGTGGTCTTGCCGCAGCCGGAGGCACCGAGCAGGGCGAAGAAGGAGCCTTGCGGGATGGTCAGGCTGAGGTCGTCCACGGCGGTGAAGACGCCGAACCGCTTGGTCAGGTTGGCCAGGCGCAGGTCGCCGGCCGGTGTCTCGTGTCCCATCGTCCTCACGCCCCGATGACCTTCTGGAACTTGGCCTCGTACTCCTTCTCCCGCTGCTCGTCCAGGGCCATGAAGCCCCGGGCCTTCGACAGCAGTGCCTCGTCGGGGAAGATGAGCGGGTTCTTGGCCAGGTCCGGATCGAGCTTCTCCATCTCGGCCTGCGCACCCTTGACCGGACAGATGTAGTTGACGTACGCGGCGAGTTTCGCGGCCACCGCCGGGTCGTAGTAATAGTTGATCAGCTCTTCGGCGTTCGCCTTGTGGCTGGCCTTGTTCGGCACCAGCATGTTGTCCGACCAGAGCATCACGCCGGACTCCGGCGACACGAACTTGATGTTGTCGTTCTCGAAGCCGAGCTGGATCACGTCACCCGACCAGGCGATGCAGGCGGCGATGTCGCCCTTGTTCAGGTCCTGGGAGTAGTCGTTGCCGGTGAACTTGCGGATCTGCCCCGAGTCGACGGCCCGCTTGAGCTTGGCCAACGCGTCGTCGAACTGGGCGGTGGTGAAGTTCGAGGGATCGTGGCCGTTGGACTGCAGCAGCAGGCCCATGGTGTCCCGCATCTCGGACAGAGCGGTCACCTTGCCCTTGAGGTCGGGGCGGGTGAGCAGCTCGTCGACCGTACGGATCTCCTTGGTCACCTTGGCGTTGTATGCGAGGGCGGTCAGGCCGGACTGCCACGGGACGGAGAGCTGGCGGTCCGCGTCGAAGGACGCATTGCGCAGCGAGGGCAGCAGGTTGGCCTCGACGTTGGGCAGCTTGGCCTTGTCCAGCTTCTGGATCCAGCCGAGCCGGATCATCCGGGCGGCCATCCAGTCGGTGAGCACCACGAGATCGCGCCCGGTGGGCTGGCAGCCGGCGAGCTGGTTCTGCACCTTGCCGAAGAACTCGTTGTTGTCGTTGATGTCCTCGTTGTAGGTCACCTGGATGCCGGACTTGGCGATGAACGCCTCGATGGTGGGCCGCTTGGACTCGTCCTTCTCGTCGACGTCGATGTACTGCGGCCAGTTGGAGAAGGCCAGCTTCTTCTCCGTCGCGGAGAGATCCTCGCTCTTGCAGCCGGCCTCGGTCTGTTGGGCGCCCTTCGTGCCGCAGCCGGCCAGGGTGCCCGCCGTCGCGAGCAGTGCGGCCGACCCGAGGGTGCCGGTGAGCAGACCACGCCGGGTGAGGGGCCGGAGGGGACTACGCATGTGACGACTCCTAAGGGGCATCGTCGGCGGCGGAACGGGGGAGGCGCGCCGGCGGGAGGGTCATGGCGATGGACGACTGATCCTGACATGGTGTGACCTCCCTTACAAGGGATTCCGTTGTTGGATTAGCCAGCGACCACGAAATACGCCAGACTGCGCCGGAGCACTACGCTCAGCGCGAAGGAACCGGACAGGGGAGCGGTCGATGGCCAACCGGCAACTGGAGAACGGAAACGGGGCGCGCCGTGTCACCGTGCGCGAAGGTGCCAGTCACGTTCTGCTCGACGACGTGGCTAAGCAGATCATCGAGCAGCTCCAGGAGGACGGCCGGCGCCCGTACGCGACCATCGGCAAGGCGGTCGGCCTCTCCGAGGCGGCGGTCCGCCAGCGGGTGCAGCGCCTGCTCGACGCCGGGGTCATGCAGATCGTCGCGGTGACCGATCCGCTCCAACTCGGCTTCCCCCGCCAGGCCATGATCGGCCTGCGTACCGACGGGGACCTGGAGGCCGTGGCCGACCGGCTCGCCGACTTCGAGGAGATCGACTACGTGGTGATCACGGCCGGCTCGTTCGACCTGCTGGCCGAGGTGGTCTGCCGCAACGACGAGCACCTGCTGGAGATCCTCCAGAAGCTGCGCAGCGTCCCGGGCGTGCTGGCGACCGAGGCGTTCGTCTACCTGAAGCTGCGCAAGCAGACCTACAGCTGGGGCACGGCCTGAGCCTCGCCACGACACGGCGCGGGTACGGATTCCGTTGCCATCAACCCAACAGCACGCTAATTCCGTCGCCTAGACGCCACTGGACTACCGATCCCACTTGCTTCGGCGGCACGGACTGTGGGATAACCGTGGGCAGAGCGGCCGGTTTCACCCCTTGACCGGCCCGAGACCCGATGGGGCTGACATGGCCAACGCCACCGACCACCTCTGGATGCATTTCACCCGGATGGCCAGCTACTCCGCCGGCGAGGTACCGACGATCGTGCGCGGCGAGGGCGCCTACGTCTGGGACTCGCAGGGCCGCCGCTACCTGGACGGACTCGCCGGGCTCTTCGTCGTCAACGCCGGGCACGGTCGGACCGAACTCGCCGAGGCGGCCGCCAAGCAGGCCGCCGAACTGGCCTACTTCCCGCTCTGGTCGTACGCCCACCCGAAGGCCGTCGAGCTGGCCGAGAAGGTCGCCTCGCTGACCCCCGGCGACCTGAACCGGGTCTTCTTCACCACCGGCGGCTCCGAGGCCGTCGAGGCGGCGTGGAAGCTGGCCCGGGCCTACTTCAAGCGCACCGGCCAGCCGAACAAGCACAAGGTGGTCAGCCGCTACATCGCGTACCACGGCACCTCGATGGGCGCGCTGTCGATCACCGGCCTGCCGGGCATCAAGTCCGACTTCGAGCCGCTGGTCCCCGGCGGCATCAAGGTGCCGAACACCAACTTCTACCGCGCCCCGGAGCACGGCGACTCCCCCGAGGCGTTCGGCCGCTGGGCCGCCGAGGAGATCGGCCGCGCCATCGAGCGGGAAGGGCCGGACACGGTCGCCGCGGTCTTCCTGGAGCCGGTGCAGAACTCCGGCGGCTGCTTCCCGCCGCCGCCGGGATACTTCGAGCGGGTCCGGGAGATCTGCGACGCGTACGACGTGCTGCTCGTCTCCGACGAGGTGATCTGCTCCTGGGGCCGGCTCGGCGAATACTTCGGCGCCACCCGGTACGGCTACCAGCCCGACATCATCACCACCGCCAAGGGCATCACCTCCGGCTACGCTCCGCTCGGCGCGATGATCGCCAGCGAGCGGCTGATGGAGCCGTTCCTCACCGAGACCGGCATGTTCGCCCACGGGGTGACCTTCGGCGGCCACCCGGTCTCCTGCGCGGTGGCCCTGGCAAACCTGGAGGTCTTCGCCCGCGAGGACCTGGTCGGGCACGTCCGGGCCAACGAGGACGCGTTCCGGTCCACCCTGGAGAAGCTCAACGACCTGCCGATCGTCGGGGACGTCCGCGGTGACGGCTACTTCTACGGCATCGAACTGGTCAAGGACAAGGCGACCCGGGAGACCTTCGACGAGGCCGAGTCGGAACGACTGCTGCGCGGCTTCCTCTCCAGCGCGCTCTTCCAGGCCGGGCTCTACTGCCGCGCCGACGACCGGGGCGACCCGGTGGTGCAGCTCGCCCCGCCGCTGATCGCCGAGCAGCAGCAGTTCGACGAGATCGAGCAGATCCTGCGCGCCGTGCTGACCGAGGCATGGGCGCGCCTCTGACCGCCGGCTCGGGGTCGGACGGGGCCGGGACTCGCGACCGCGCGGACCGGCCCCGCCCCACGGCCGCCGGCGGGGACGGCGCGAACCGGGCCGCCGTCGGCGGCACCGACCGGACCCGGGTACGCCGGCTGCCCGGCCTCGCCGTCCACGACCGGGCGGCCCTGCACGCCGTCCTCGACGCCGGCCGGGTCGCCCACCTCGCCATCGCCGACGGCGTCCAGCCGTACGCGCTGCCCGTCGCGTACGCCCGGAACGGGCAGCGGGTGCTGGTGCACGGCTCCACCGGCAGCCGCCTCTTCCGGCACCTCGCCGCCGGCGCCCCGGCCTGCCTCACGGTCACCCTGCTCGACGGGCTGGTGCTGGCCCGCAGCGCCTTCGAGTCCTCGATGAACTACCGGTGCGCCATGGTGCTCGGCCGCCTCGCCGTGCTCGACGGCGCCGAGAAGCTGGCCGCCCTGGAACGGCTCTCCGAGCACCTGCTGCCCGGCCGCTGGGCGCGGATCCGGCCACCCTCGGCGAAGGAACTGGCCGCCACGCTGGTGCTCGCCCTGCCGCTCGACGAGTGCTCGGTGAAGATCAGTGCCGGGCCGCCCGACGACCCCGAGGACGACCTCGACCGGCCGGTCTGGGCCGGGGTGGTGCCGGTCGTCGAGGCGTACGGGACCCCGCAGCCCGATCCGCGGCTGCGGCACGACCTGCCCCCGCCGGAGTGGTGATGCGCTACCAGGACCTGTCGTACTGGCTGTCCAGCGTGGACGAGCCGCTGACGCCGCGCCCCGGGCTGCCCGGCGACACCGACGCCGACGTGGTGCTCGTCGGGGCCGGCTACACCGGGCTGTGGACGGCGTACTACCTGGCGGCGGCCGACCCGTCGCTGCGGATCGTGGTGCTGGAGCAGGAGATCGCCGGGTACGGCGCCTCGGGGCGCAACGGCGGCTGGTGCTCGGCCCTCCTGCCCACCTCACTGCCCGCGCTGACCCGCCGGCACGGCCGCGACCGGGCGCTCGCCATGCAACGGGCCATGCACGAGACGGTCCGCGAGATCGGCCGGGTGGTCGCCGCCGAGGGGATCGACTGTGACTGGCGGGCCGCCGGCACCGTGGTGCTGGCCCGCACGGAGGTCCAGCTCGACCGGGCCCGGGCCGCCGTCGCCGAGGCCCGCGAGCACGGACTGGCCGACGACGACCTGGTGCTGCTCGACGCCGCCGCGGCCACCGCACGCTGCCGGGCCGAGGGGGTACTCGGCGGCACGTACACCCCGCACTGCGCCGCGGTCCACCCGGCGAAGCTGGTCCGCGGGCTGGCCCGGGCGGTGGAACGCCGGGGCGTACGGATCTTCGAGCGGACCCGGGTCACGGCGGTGCGCCCCGGCGCGGCGGTGACCCCCGCGGGGGTGGTCCGGGCGCCGGTGGTGGTCCGCGCGACGGAGGGATTCACCCCCGGGTTGCCGGGGCAGCGGCGGGCCGTCGCGCCGGTCTACTCGTTGATGGTGGCCACCGAGCCGCTCCCGGCAGAAACCTGGGCGAAGATCGGGCTGGCCGAGCGGGAGACCTTCTCCGACTTCCGGCACGTCATCATCTACGGCCAGCGCACCGCCGACGGCCGGCTCGCCTTCGGCGGGCGGGGCGCCCCCTACCACTTCGGCTCCCGGGTCCGCCCCGACTATGACCGGGAGCCCCGGGTCTTCGCGGCGCTGCGCCGGGTGCTGGGCGAACTCTTCCCGGTGCTCGGGCCGGCGGCGCCGATCAGCCACACCTGGGGCGGGCCGCTCGGCGTCGCCCGGGACTGGACCGCCTCGGTGGGGCTGGACCGGGCGACCGGCCTCGCCTGGGCCGGCGGCTACGTCGGCGA
Source organism: Micromonospora sp. NPDC006431 (assembly GCF_042870725.1). Taxonomy (NCBI): domain Bacteria; kingdom Bacillati; phylum Actinomycetota; class Actinomycetes; order Micromonosporales; family Micromonosporaceae; genus Micromonospora; species Micromonospora sp. NPDC006431. Next base: position 411,631 of record NZ_JBIAHQ010000003.1, on the reverse strand, counting down.
CGGCGTCGGCACCAGCAACCTCGCCGGCCGTACCCTGGCCGACCTGATCCGGGGCGAGGCGAGCGAGCTGACCGAACTCCCCTGGGTCAACCACCGCTCCCCGCGTTGGGAGCCCGAGCCGCTGCGCTGGCTCGCCGTGAACGCCGGCCTCAAGCTCATGTTCTCCGCCGACGAGGCCGAACTCCGCACCGGCCGCCCGTCCCGCCGCGCCGCCGCCTTCTCCCGCCTCCTCGGCCACTGACCCTCCACCCCGCCCCTCCCCCACCCCGCCCGAGCTCGTTGACCATGAGGTTGGCGGCATTCTCCGTCACTGCCGCCAACCTCATGATCAACGGCGCGGCGGGAGGGACCAGGGCATACGCAGGGGGTCGCGGGGCGGGGTCAGTGGGTGGGGGGGATGACGCGGAGGTGGCCGCGGCGGCCGGTCTGCTGGGGGCCCCGGGCCACCGCCTGGTCGTCCTGTGGGGGGCGGGGCGGGGCGGGGCGGGCAGCCTCGCGGACCGCCTCGGCCAGCGCGACCAGGTCGTCGGTGGTGGGCGGCGGCGGCTCGAACTCGCCCTCGTGCCGGACCACGTCCCAGCCGCGCGGAGCGGTCAGATTCCGGGCGTGCGGCTCGCAGAGGTCGTACGTGTGCGGCTCGGCGAAGGCCGCCAGCGGCCCCACCACAGCCGTCGACTCGTTGTAGACATAGGTCAATGTGGCGACCGCTTGCCGGGGGCAGCCGTTACGGGAGCAGCGCCGTGGTGACCTCACGGCGGCAGGGTATCTCCATTACCGGCTCCGGCGCACCGCTTCGCGTTGCGACACGCCCGTATTGGTGATCACAATTCGTCCGATCGGATCACCGGCACGCCGCACCAGCGACGCAACGGCGGGCCAGCCGGTGGTGCGGGCTACCCTGTGCGTCATGACGAGTCCGGAAAACCGCCGCCCCGGCTCCGGCCGGCGCACCCACCGCGACCGCCACGGCCGCGGGCTGCGGGGGCGGCTGGTGCCGGCCACCGTACCGCTGGCCCGGACCAAGGCCGAGGTCTTCGACGACCTGGTGCTGGACACGGTCGAGACCCTCGAACGGCGGTTCGCCAAGGAACTGGCCGGCGTCGAGTTCGCGGTCGAGGACGTCCCACCGGACCTGAACGTCTACGACTCGGACGTGCTGGAGGACGGCGAGGTCCCGCTGGCCCGCCTGCTGCCCGGGCGCCCCGGCCGGCAGGAGGTGCCACCCCGGATCGTGCTCTACCGGCGCCCGCTGGAGTTCCGCGCCATGGATCGCGAGGACCTCGCGGATCTCGTGCACGACGTGATCATCGAGCAGGTGGCGAACCTGCTCGGGGTCGACCCCGACGAGTTGGCCTGAGCCGCACCCACGTTGTGCCGCACCCCGGCCGGCCCCCACCGGCCGAGCTGTCGGTCCGAGCCGGGCGGCCCCCACCGCCCAGGCCCGGTACGCGTCAGGCGGCGACCCGCCGCTTCAGCTTCCGCCGCTCCCGCTCGGAGAGCCCGCCCCAGATCCCGAACCGCTCGTCGTGCCCCAGGGCGTACTCCAGGCACTCCGTCTTGACTTCACACCGCGAGCAGATTCGCTTCGCCTCGCGGGTCGAGCCGCCCTTCTCGGGGAAGAACGCCTCCGGGTCGGTCTGCGAGCAGAGCGCCCGCTCCTGCCACTCCGGCGCGTTTCCGAGCAGGTCGGCCACCTCGAGCTGGCCGTCCATCAGATGCCTCCTTGTCGCGCACCGGCGTCATCGCCGCTGCAACCCCCCACGCGAAAGGCGTGCTTGTCCGTCCGGTCGCAATTTGTTGCGTTCCGTGCGAACAACCCCATTCAAATTACACGCGTGTAATGCGTGCGCCGTCAAGCCGAACTTGATAATGGAGTCGCCCTCCCGACACGTTCCGGTCGGCCATCTCAGCCGTCCGGGCCTCGCAACCTGCCCTATCGATTCAGACCCCGGACGAGTAACGCCTTCTCCGGCGAGTTGTCCGAAGTTTTCTGCCGCGGCGTACCGGAGTGGACACCGACGGAGGCCCCCGGCGGAGGCTCCGGCGGGCCGTACCCGGGCGGCCGTCGCGACACCGTCCAAGATCAGCATTCTGGTGCGCAAAGATAACGCGGCTCCCGCCGTATCGCCCGTCGAGCCCGGAATCGCCGACCGCGCCCCGTCCAGATGGTGGACGGAACGCGACGGCGAACGGGACCCGGACGATCAGCCCGGCCCCGCCGTTGCGCTGGTCGGCCGGACGAACTCGGCGATCCCGCCGCCGGTGACGAAGATCCCGCCGGCCGACGTCCGGTCGTCCCACCAGACGGTACAGAGACCCGCCTCCAGTACCGGGTCGACGGCACTGTGGAACACCCCGTCGCGGATGTGACGCTCCCACACCCCCGAGAGGGTGCCGCGACCCGAACCGGTCGGCCCGGCTGCCACGTCGGTGGCGCCGAGCCCGGAGTGACCGCGGCCACCGCCGCGTCCCGGGGTGAACGCCTGACCCACCAACGGCACGGGCAGCGACACGGCCCGCTCGGAACGCCCGACGAACTGGGCGAACCGCTTGCCCTTCGAGGGGCGGGCAGCCTGTTCCAGAGGTCCATCCTGGACATCGGCACGGCAGCCGCGTTCCTGCTGTTCAGCGACGAGATCGGTCCGGTGTGGTAAAGAAAGCTGCTCGGAATCGTGATCTCGGTGGTGAATTCGAAACGACAGGTGACATCCGGATAACGTCGCCGTCGTTGTCGATGTGAATCCCGTTCCGGACGTCGTCGCCGAACTCGAAGAAGTTCGGGCCACCCGCCGCCGGCATCGACTGGTACGGCCGCCGGGCGGAAAAGGTTCGACGTCAGGCGCCGGCGTGACCGTACGCCGTCGTCCGCTTGCGGGCCGGCCGTCCCGCCGCCGCGGCGATCGCCTTGAGTTGCTCCTCCGTACGGGCCGAGCCGTTGCCCGAGCCGGCCATCCGGGAGATGGTCTCCTCCATCAGCGTGCCGCCCAGGTCGTTGCAGCCGCCCTGGAGCATCGCCACGGTGCCCTCGTCACCCAGCTTCACCCAGGAGCACTGGATGTTGCCGATCCGGCCGTGCAGCAGCAGTCGGGCCATCGCGTGCACCGCCCGGTTCTCCCGCCAGGTCGGGCCGGGGCGGGCGATGCCGGCAAGATAGATCGGCGCGTTGGTGTGCACGAACGGCAACGCGACGAACTCGGTGAACCCGCCGGTGCGGTCCTGCACGCCGGCCAGCACCCGGAAGTGGGCGAGCCACTGGCCCGGGTGGTCGACGTGGCCGTACATCATCGTGGAGCTGGACCGGATGCCCAGCTCGTGGGCGGTGCTCACCACCTCGACCCAGGCGGCGGCCGGCAGCTTGCCCTTGGTGAGCACCCAGCGCACCTCGTCGTCGAGGATCTCGGCGGCGGTGCCGGGGATGGTGTCCAGGCCGGCCTCGCGGAGCTGGAGCAGCCACTCCTTCACCGGTACGCCGGCCTTCGCGGCGGCGGTCACGATCTCCATCGGGGAGAAGGCGTGCACGTGCATTCCCGGCACCCGGGCCTTGATCGCCCGCACGATGTCGGCGTACCCGGTGACCGGCAGCTTCGGGTCGATCCCGCCCTGCAGGCAGACCTCGCTGGCGCCGGCCGCCCACGCCTCCTCGGCCCGGTCGGCCACCTGGTCGACGGAGAGCCGGTACGCGTCGGCGTCCCGCTCCCGTTGCGCGAAGGCGCAGAACCGGCAGCCGACGTAGCAGACGTTGCTGAAGTTGATGTTGCGGTTGACCACGTACGTGACGTCGTCGCCGACCGCGTCCCGGCGGACGTCGTCCGCGATCCGGCACAACTCGTCCAGCGCCGGCCCGTCCGCGCCGAACAGCGCCAGCGCCTTCGCCTCGTGCCCTGGATCGAGCAACGCCGCCGGGTCGTCGGCGGCCAGTCGCAGGCCCGCGCGCAGGTCGTGGTCGCTCGATCCGCCCGTCGGTACGCTGACCCTGCCCGCGACCGCCGACCAGTCGCCGTAGACGCTGTCGAAGTCGCCACGCCGGTCCCCGGTCCGCCCGGTGGTGTCGATGGTGGCGTGCAGGTCGGTACGCCCACCGAACACCTCCTCCGGCTCCTGCCAGGGGCGGCCGACCAGGCGGGCCGCCTCGACGGCGAGCCCGGTCGCCGGGTCCGCGAGGGCGGTGACATGCGGCAACAGGCGCGGATCCAGCCACGGGTCGCCGGCCCGGACGTACTCCGGATAGATGGTCAGCCGCTCGCGCAGGGTGAAGCCGGCCTGCGCGGTCTGCCGGGCCAGCTCGTCAAGGTGCGGCCAGGGTCGCTCCGGGTTGACGTGGTCCGGGGTGACCGGCGAGACCCCGCCCCAGTCGTCGATGCCGGCGCGCAGCAGCAGCGCGTACTCGCCCTCGATGAGGTTCGGCGGGGCCTGGATGCGCGCCTTCGGGCCGAGCAACACCCGGGCCACCGCCACCGTGGCGGCCAGGTCGTGCAGCTCCGCGTCGGGCATGCCGCGCATCGCGGTGTCCGGCTTGGCGCGGAAGTTCTGCACGATCACCTCCTGGAGGTGGCCGTACTCCCGCATGGCCCGGCGGATCGCGAAGAGGGCGTCGACCCGCTCGGCCAGGGTCTCCCCGATGCCGATGAGGATGCCGGTGGTGAACGGCACGCCGACCCGGCCGGCGTCGTCGAGCACCCGGAGCCGGACCGCCGGCTCCTTGTCCGGCGAGCCGTAGTGCGGGCCGCCCGGCTCCGACCAGAGTCGCGTCGCGGTGGTCTCCAGCATCATGCCCATGCTCGGCGCGACCGGCTTCAGCCGTTGCAGCTCCGACCAGGAGAGCACGCCCGGGTTGAGGTGTGGCAGCAGGCCGGTCTCCTCCAGCACCGCCACCGCGCAGGCCCGCAGGTAGTCGAGCGTGGAACCGTAGCCGCGCTCGTCCAGCCACTGCCGGGCCGCCGGCCAGCGCTCCTCGGGGCGGTCGCCGAGGGTGAACAGGGCCTCCTTGCAGCCCTGCGCCGCGCCCTCCCGGGCGATCGCCAGCACCTCGTCCTTCTCCAGGTACGCGGACGGGAGCCGGTGCGGCACCGTGGCGAACGTGCAGTAGTGGCAGCGGTCCCGGCAGAGCCGGGTCAGCGGGATGAAGACCTTCTTGGAGAAGGTGACGACCCCGGGGCGGCCGGCCTCCCGCAGCCCCGCGTCGCGTACCTCGCCGGCGATCCGGAGCAACTCGTCCAGCGCCTCGCCGCGCGCGGTGAGCAGGGCGCTCGCCTCGTCGACGTCCAGCGCCCGGCCGGTCGCGGCCCGGCCCAGGGCCCGCCGGACGCTCGCCTCGATGGGGACGGACCCGGTGCGATCAACCATCCGTCCACCCTATGCGCTGCCCATCCACCGTTACCTGTCAGTGCGCTCTAGCGACTGATCGGCATGTCCCGCCTTGCGGTGGGAGGTCCCGGTCTTATCCGCCTGAGCGGGGCCGGGTTGACGCTTCATGGCCACCGGCCCGCCGGGGCGGGTCTTATGGTCGGCTCCACGTCCTGCCACCGGGCCACTCCCGGCGGTGGTTGCCTCACGCGCGAGCGCGGCGAGGTTACGCGCGGCGTTCAGGTCCCGATCGAGGGCCAAGCCGCAAGAGTCGCAGAGGTAGGTTCGGACACGCAGCGGCAGCTTGGCTTTCACCGCGCCACAGTCCGAACAGGTTTTGCTGGAGGGATACCAGCGGTCGGCCACGATCCGCCGGCCGCCGTTGCGTTCAGCCTTGTACGCCACCTGTCGGCGGATCTCACCGAAGCCGGCGTCCGCGACCTGCCGGGCTAGCCGCCGGTTGCGCAGCATGCCGGCCACGTTGAGGTCTTCGACCACGATCGTGCCGTACTCGCTGGCGAGGCGGGTGGTGAGCTTGTGCAGGCCGTCACGGCGCAGGTTCGCCACCCGCGCATGCGCTCGAGCGACCTGCTGGCGGGCGCGTTCCCACCGATTCGAGGGCCGCCGGCCGGTGCGCCGCTCCGGCCCGACGCGCCGGGACATCTGCCGGCCAGACGCCGCATCCGCTGGGCCGCCTCGTCCAGGTGCCAGGGGTTGGGCACCATCTCGCCGGTGGACAGCACCGCCAGGTGGGTGATCCCCACATCGACGCCGACCACCGCCTGCGGGCGCGTCGGGATGCGCTCGGCCCGCTCGACCTCGACGCAGAACGCGACATGCCACCGCCCGCCGTCACGGCGCACCGTCGCGGACAGGATCCGAGCCCTGCCCGCCTCCAAACGGCGGGCGAGCTTGCGGGTCGACTCGTGCAGCTTCAGCCGGCCCAGCCGGGGCAGCACCACATGCTTGCGGTCCGGCTCCACCCGGATCGCGCCGGTGGTGAACCGGACGCTGGGGGTGGCGCGACGGCGGGACTTGAACCGCGGAAACCCCACCCGCCGCCCAGCCCGCTTACCCGTACGCGAGTCCGACCAGTTCTTCAAACCGCGCGCCAGGTTGTCCAGGCCGGTGTTGTACGCCTCCTTGGAGCACTCAGCCCACCACGGCGCCACATCCGACTTGGCCGCGTTCCACGCCTTCCGCAACTTGGGGAGACTCCATCCGACCGCCGGAGTCCGCAGTTCATCGGGCGTGCCGTAGGAGCGTTCGGCGGCGCGCTGGTCCATGACCGCCTTCACCCTGGCCAGGCCCCAGTTGTACGCCACCCTGGCCGCGCCCGCATGCGCCAGCACCGCCCGCTCCTGAGACGGCGTCAGGTCCAGAGCGAACCGGTACGCCTGTATCGCCTTCACGACGGCGGGTCCTGTGCGGTGGCAGCCTCGACCGCCCGGCGCGCCCGATCCGCCCCAGCCCGACGGCCGTAAAGACGCACGCACAACAAGGTCAAAATCTCCCTGACGTCCCGGACCAGGTCGTCGTCGACCTCCGCCGGATCGACCACCAACAGCTTGCGGCCCTGCGCGGCCAGCGCCGCCTCGACGTACTCGGCACCGAAGCGGGCGAACCTGTCCCGGTGTTCCACGACAATGGTCGTCACCGTCGCGTCGCGCAGCAGGGCGAGAAACTTTTTGCGGTGCCCGCTCAGCGCGGATCCAACCTCGGTCACCACCTGCGACACCGACAGGTTCCGCCCGGTCGCCCACGTGACAACCCGAGCGACCTGCCGGTCAAGGTCAGCGCGCCGGTCGGCGGACGACACCCCGGCGTACACCACCACCCGCCCGGCACCAGCCGAGGCAGCAGGCAACGGCTCACCCACCATGATCAGTCGGCCCAGCCGGAAAGTAGGAACGGGCAGCGTCCCAGCCGCGTACTGCCGCCGCGCGGTGACATACGCGAAGCCCCACGCCGTGCCCGCGTCCGATGGACGCCGTCGGCTCCGTCGGCGCCGTGGCCGCCGACTCACGGAAAGGGTGGCCGCCCGGCGTGGGGCGGCCACCCTTTCCGTGAGAGTGCTGACCGTGATCTCGAGCGGTCAGCGCGGGTGGTTCGGGTCGTCCCGGTCGAAGCGCTGGGTACGGTCGCTGTCCGGTGTGGTCGGTTGGCCGGGCTCGGCCGGCTGGCGCGGGATGGCCTGGGTCGGGTCCGCCGACGGCGGCTGACCGAAGGGCGGCGCCGGGTGCGCGGCCGGGTGCGGGGCCCCGAACGGCGGCGCGGACTGCGGGGCGTGCGGCGGGGCGGTGTTGAACGGCGGCGCCGACTGCGGCTGGCCCGGCTGGCCCGGCGGCGGGTAGCCACCGGGCTGGTTCGCCGGCCCGCCGGGCGCGTACCCGCCCGGGACGGGGTAGCCACCCGGCTGGCCGGGCGCGGGGTAACCGCCCGGCTGGCCCGGCGCGGGGTAACCGCCCGGCTGGCCCGGCGCGGAGTAACCGCCCGGCTGGCCCGGCGCCGGGTAGCCGGCCGGCGGCTGCGGCCAGCCCGGCTGCGGCTGCCCGTACACGCCGGGCTGCGGCTTCGGCCGGGGGACGTAGTAGACGGTGCGCCAGACCTTGAAGACCACGAAGGCGGCGACACCGAAGATCGCCACCCAGGCCAGCCGGGTCAGCAGGCCGAGGAAGGCATCCATCACCTCGGCCTCGGCGAGCCGGCCGACCAGCCAGACCAGGAACGTCAGCGCGCCGAAGAACGCGGCGAGGGCGTACTCGCCGAGGGCCGCCTGCGTGATCAGTTTGGCCTTGGGCAGCGCCGGCCGCACGTGGGTGGCGAGCAGGACGGCCAACACCGGCAGCACGGCCGACTCGACGCCGACGAAGATGAAGAAGGCGCTCCCCGCCCGACCGGTGAAGGTGCTGTAGCCGTCCATCGGCACCAGCAGGCGCAGCAGGCCGACGAAAAGCAGCACGGCGTTGGCGCCGAGCAGGACGAGCGCGGCCAGTTCGCGCAGTGGCTTGGTCAACTGGCTGGCCTGCGTGGCGTCGCCGGACGCGGGCTCGGCGGGGCTGGTCACGAACTCCCCCTGGGGACGAAAACGGACAGGTGCCGACGTGAGCCTAACCTGCTTCCTACTGGTTGCTCATAGTCGAGCGGTTCGGACGGTTCGCTTCCAGTTCCCGCACCGTCCCCCGGCCACTGGCCGGGCGACGGCGGCGCGTAGGGAAGGATGGAGCCATGCGCATCGTGGTACTGACCGGCGGGATCGGGGGCGCGCGGTTCCTGCTCGGGGTCCGGGCGTACGCCCGGGAGGTGGGGGCCGAGGTGACCGCCGTGGTCAACGTCGGCGACGATCTGCTGCTGCACGGGCTGAAGGTCTGCCCCGACCTGGACAGTGTGATGTACACGCTGGGTGGCGGCGCCGACCCGGAGCGGGGCTGGGGCCGGGTGGGCGAGACCTGGACGGTCAAGTCCGAGTTGGCCGCGTACGGCGCGGAGCCCGCCTGGTTCGGCCTGGGCGACAAGGACATCGCTACCCACCTGGTCCGGACGACGATGCTCAACGCCGGCTACCCGCTGTCCGCCGTGACGGCCGCGCTGGCCACCCGGTGGGAGCCGGGGCTGACCCTGCTGCCGGCCACCGACGACCGGCTGGAGACCCACGTCGTCGTCGACGGGGACCAGGGTCAGCGGGCGATCCACTTCCAGGAGTGGTGGGTGCGGTACCGGGCGGACATCCCGACGCAGCGGTTCGTGTTCGTGGGCGCGGATACGGCGAAGCCGGCGCCGGGTGTGCTGGAGGCGGTCGGCTCCGCCGACGTGGTGCTGATCGCGCCGAGCAACCCGGTGGTGAGCATCGCCCCGATCCTGGCCGTACCGGGTCTGCGCGACGCGGTGACCGACGGGCCGGCCCCGGTGGTCGGCGTGTCCCCGATCATCGGCGGCGCGCCGGTACGCGGCATGGCCGACCGCTGCCTCGCTGTGCTCGGCGTGGAGTGCAGCGCGGCCGGGGTGGGCGGCCTCTACGGTGGCCGGTCGGCGGGCGGCCTGCTCGACGGCTGGCTGGTGGCGCCCGAGGACGAGGGGACGCTGGTGCCGGACGCGTCCGTCCGGTCGGCACCGCTGCGGATGATCGACGAGGCGGCGACGGCGGCGATGGTCCGGGCCGCGTTGGAGTTGGTGTGAGACTGGAGATCCTGCCCGTGCTGGGCATCGGCGACGTGACCGAGGGCGACGACCTGGCGGCGATGATCGCCACTGCGGCGCCGTGGCTGCGCGACGGGGACGTGCTGGTGGTGACCAGCAAGATCGTGTCGAAGGCGGAGGGCCGGCTGGTCGACGTGCCGGCGGACGGGCCCGACCGGCTCGCCGCGCGGGACGAGGTGCTCGCGGCGGAGACCGCACGGGTGGTGGCGGCGCGGGGTGCCACCCGGATCGTGCAGACCCACCACGGGTTCGTGATGGCCTCCGCCGGCATCGACGCCTCGAACGTGGACAAGACCCGGCTGGTGCTGCTGCCCCGGGATCCGGACGCGTCCGCCCGCGCGCTGCGGGCCGCGCTACGCGACCAGTACCACCTGGACGTGGCGGTCATCATCAGCGACACCATGGGCCGGCCGTGGCGCAACGGCCTGACCGACGTGGCGCTCGGCGTGGCCGGGATGCCGGCGATCCGCGACCACCGGGGGGAGATCGACCCGTACGGCAACGAGCTCCAGCTGACCCAGATGGCGGTGGTGGACGAGCTGGCCGCCGCCGGTGAGCTGATCAAGGGCAAGTGCGACCAGGTACCGGTCGCGGTCGTCCGCGGCTACCTGGGGGTGGCGGGGGCCGACGACGGCGAGGGTGCCCGGGTGCTGGTCCGGGAGGCCGCCCTGGACCTCTTCTCGCTGGGCACCGCCGAGGCGAAGGCGGCCGGGCTGCGCGAGGCCGCGCTCCTCGCCGACGGCCCGGGCCGGTCGCCGGCCGACCCGGCCGCCGTCGACCGGGCGATCGCCGCGGTCGCCGGGGTGGTCGCGCCCGGCACGGTCTTCACCCAGGTCACCGATGCCGAGGCACGCGCCGGCATGGTCGCCGGCGTGCCCGGCTGGCCCGCGCACGCGAGCGGGCTCGTGCTCGGGGCGCCGCCGGCCCCGGTCGACCAGGGCGCCCTGGTGCGCTTCGGTGCCGACCTGCAGCGCCTGCGGACCGCGCTGGCCGCGGAGGGCATCTCCTCGGCGGTGTTCCCGCCGCCGGCAGGCAGCACCGCCAGCGCCGCCGTGGCCCTCTGACCACACTCGGGCCCCGTCCCCACTCGCCGACCCGGCCGGGCCCTGATGTCGCGCCACGTCGCCGATCCGGCGGGGTCCGGATCCCGCCGACCCCGCCACCTCGCCGACCTGGCGGCAGCCAACCGGCCCGGCGCAGTGGGTCAGGCGTCCAGGACGGCGCGGCCGAGCGGGGTCAGGGTGTGCAGCACGGTGTTGCGGTCACGGTGGCTGACCAGCAGTCCGGCGTTGCGCAGCACGCTGGTGTGCTGGCTGGCCGCGGCGGCGGAGATGCGCAGCCGGCGGGCCATCTCGCCGGTGGTGCATCCCTCGTCGGCGGCTTCCAGCACGGCGGCGCGGGTGCGGCCGAGCAGGGCGGCCAGGGCCTCCCGGCTGGCGCCGTCGGCGTCCCGCCGGGCATCGAGCCCGGGCGCCGGGGTGAGCCCGCCGAGCCGGTCGACCGGATAGACCAGCACCGGCGGCAGCGCCGGGTCGACCAGCGCGACCGGGATGCGCGCGCAGAAGAACGACGGGACCAGCAGCAACCCCCGGCCGTCCAGGTGCAGTTCCCGGGTGTCCGGATAGTCGAGGACCTCGAGCACCCGGTCCGCCCACCGCATGCTGGGCCGGAGGCTGGCCAGCAGCCCTTCGGCCCCGCCGTCGAGCATCGCCCGGGCCCGCCGTGCCCGGTCCGCCTCCACGGCGGCCTGGATCCGGGACCAGTACGGGGTGACCGCGAGTTCCTGGTAGCGGGCCATCGAGCCGGTGAGGTGGCGCAGCACCTCGGGTTCGCCCCGGGCCAGCCCGGCGGCCGGGGCGGGCAGGACGTTCTCCTCGGCCAGCCGGGTCAGGTCCCGGTGCAGCATGTCGACCGGGGTGCCCCGGACCGCTTCCAGCCCCGCCGCCAGGCCGTCCTTGCTGGCGTAGGGGGTGAGGAAGTCGGGGAAGTAGCCACGGGGTGGGTTGAGGGCCAGGAGGAGACGGAAGCGTTCCCCGGCGCTCTCCTCCATCCGAAGGGTGTCGGCCACGGTGCGTCGCCATGGCGTCAGCAGCGGGTCACGCCCGCGACCCTGGAGCAGGTGCAGGCTGAGGACCAGTTCCCAGACCGGGTCTGCGGCGGGTGCCACCCTGGTCCGCAGGATGTCCTCGCTCGAGAAGATGATCTTCAGCATGGAGCGCTCCCGGGGGCGGACAGAGGGAGAGCCCGCCACCAGTGGCACTGTACCCGGCGGCACTATTCTCCATCTTTAAGCGTGGGCTGAAAAACCTCGACGTCGACGGGGCCGGTTGGGCATGCTTCCCTTGCCCATCCGGCTTGGGACGGTGGTTGCACCCACCCGGGGCTCGGGGAGACGGACGACCGGACGGCATCACGAGGGTCTGCGGCGGGTTCTCCGCAGAGATGCCATCCGGTCGTCCGACCCGGCCCGGTCGTCTCAGTCGATCCAGAGCGCCACCCGGTGGTCCTCGTCCGTCACGTAGTAGCAGCGCCCGTCCACCTCGGCCAGCCCCTCCACGTGGTGGAACGGCGCCAGCTCGGCCACCAGCTTTCCCGCCACCCGCGCGTCCGGCGTGACGTCCCACCGGAACCGGACGTGCCGCGAGGTCACCGCACCACCGTGCGGGTGATCGTCCAACAGCACCGAACCCTTGCCCAACGCGTCGATCGACCCGATGACCGCCGCGTACCCGCCGTCCGGGGTGGGGGTGACGGCCCGGAAGCCGGTCAGCGCGCCCGGCGGGGTCACCCCGGTCAGGGCGTACGCCCCGACGGCCCGGGGCCAGCCCGGTTGGGCGCCGAACATGTCGGGCACCCCGGCCAGCTCGACCAGGATCGGTTCCCCCTCGGCGGTGACCGGGAAACGCAACCCGAGCAGCACCGTCCCGGCCGGCGTGAACGCGGCGGCCTCGACGTTGAGCGGCACGTCGTCCGCGGCGAGCCGGCGCACCCAGCTCTTGGCCCGGGCGGTGCCCCGGGCCAGGGTCTCCACGATGAACCGGTGCCGGACCCGGTCGCCCGGCGGCAGCGGGGTCAGCGGGGCCGCGGCCAGGGCGTCGTTGACCGCCCGGTGCAGCCGGAACTGGTTGCGGACCACGTGCACCGGCAGTGTCCCGTAGGCGGCGTCCTCCTCGCGGAACCGGGCCACGAACGCGCGGCGGGGCCGCAGCGGGCCGGCCTTCGACCCGAAGTGCGAGCCGAAGACGTACACCCAGCCGTCGTGGTGGGCGAGGGCCTCGCCGTCCTCGGTGCGGCCGTTCTCCCGACCGGCGTCGGCGGCCACGTGATGCGCCACCCACTCGCCGTCGTGGCGTTCCACCAGCAGGGCCAGGCAGCGCTCCACCGGGCCCTCGTCCAGCACCGTCCAGAAACCCCGGCGGGCGCCGTGGGCGCGCAGCAGCGCCGGGGAGCGTACCGGCAACAGGTCGCTGGCCTCGTTGCCGGCCACGACGAACTCGACGAGTCGCAGGGTCACCGGGCCAGGGTACGAAGACCACGCTCGTAGAGTGTCGGAGTGCCCGAGACCCGCACCGACCTCCCGACGTACGCCGACCTGCACGCCGACGCCACCGCGCTGCTGAGCCGCTGGACGCCGACCAGCCCGGCGGCCGCCCTGGCCCGGGACCGGACCCTGGAGCTGCTGTCCGCCGGGCCGGTGGCGATGAGCCGCGCCCACCGGGCCGGGCACGTCACCGCGAGCGCCCTGGTGCTCGACCACACCGGCGCGCGAGTGCTGCTCTGCCTGCACGGCAAGTTCCGCAAATGGGTACAGCTCGGCGGGCACTGCGAACCCGGCGACCCGACCCTGGCCGCCGCCGCGCTGCGCGAGGCCGGCGAGGAGTCCGGGATCGCCGGGCTGACGGTCGACCCGGAGCCGATCGACGTGGACATTCACCCGGTCGCCTGCCAGGGCGGGTCACTGCACTACGACGTCCGGTTCGCCGTGCTCGCCCCGCCGGGGGCGACCGAGCGGGTCAGCGACGAGTCCGAGGCGCTGGGCTGGTTCCCGCCGGACCGCCTGCCCGAGCCGCTGGCCGACGGGACCGTCCAGCTCGTCGCGCCGGCCCTCGCCGCCCTGGCCCGCCGCGCCGCCGGCTGACCCGGCGGCCCGGCGGGGGCGCACAACCCGGTCAGACCAGGCCCTCCTCGCCGCGCTCCTTCAGCTCGTCGACCAGCTTCTTCACGTCCTGGGCCCGGTCCCGCGGGCAGACCAGCAGCGCGTCCGGGGTGTCCACCACGATCAGGTCGCGGAGGCCGAGGGCGGCCACCAGCCGGCCGGAGTGCGGCACCACCACCAGGCCGCTGCTGTCCCGCAGCAGGACTTCCGGCTTGGCGTCGGCGCCCAGCACCACGTTGCCGTCCGCGTCGGCGGGCAGCACGTCGCCGAGGGTGTGGAAGTCGCCGACGTCGTTCCAGCCGAAGTCACCGGGTACGGTGGCCACCCGCCCGGCGGTCGCCGCGCCCTCCATCACCGCGTAGTCGACGGAGATCTTCGGCAGGGTCGGCCAGACGGTGCCGAGGACGTCGTCCTGCTCCGGAGTCCCCCACGCCGCCGCGATCGCGACGATCCCCGCGTGCAGGGCCGGCTGCTGCCGGGCCAGTTCGGCCAGGAAGACGTCCACCCGCCAGACGAACATGCTGGCGTTCCAGAGGTGCCGGCCGGAGCGGACGTATCCCTCGGCCACCTCGGCGGCGGGCTTCTCCTTGAACTCGAGCACCGGACGCAGCGGACCGTCGCCCGTCGGCTCGCCGGTCTCCAGGTAGCCGTAGCCGGTCTCCGGCCGGGTCGGGGTGATGCCCACCGTCATCAGCAGCCCCTGCTCGGCGCCGCGGATCGCCTGGCGTACGGTCTCGGCCCACGACGCGGCGTCGCCGATCAGGTGGTCGGCGGCGAACGAGCCCATCACCGCCGTCGGCTCGCGCTCCGCGATCACGGCCGCCGCCAGCGCGATCGCCGCACACGAGTCGCGCGGCGAGGGCTCGACCAGGATGTTCTCCTCCGGCAGGCCAGCCAGTTGCCGGGCCACCGCCGCGACGTGCGCGGCCCCGGTGACCACCAGCGTGCACTCGGGTGTGGTCAACGGCGACAGTCGGTCCACCGTCGCCTGGAGCAGCGAGGCCGGGGTACCGGTCAGCGGGTGGAGGAACTTGGGATGGCCGGCCCGGGACAGCGGCCACAATCTTGTGCCACTGCCTCCCGCCGGGATGACGGCGTAGAACATCAGCACATCATGCCCGAACCACCACGGCACGGACGCCACGTCGGGCGGACGAGCATCCGACAGGTCAGGCCCGGGCCCGGCTCCACGCCGCGATGTGCACCTCCGCGCTGGACTCCCAGGTGAACTCCTTCGCCCGGTCGAAACCGGCCTTCGCCAGGGAGAGCCGGCGCTGCTCGTCGTCCAGCAGGGCGGTCAGGTCGGTGGCGATCTGGTCCGGGTCCTCGCTGGTGTACGCGACCGCGTCGCCACCCACCTCGGGCAGGGAGAGCCGCGGCGTGGTCAGCACCGGCGCGGCACACGCCATCGCCTCCAGGATCGGCAGCCCGAACCCCTCGCCGTACGACGGGTAGGCGGCGACCAGCGCGCCGCCGAGGAAGCCGGGCAGGTCGGCGTAGCGGAGGTAGCCCGGGCGGAGCAGCCGCAGGTGCGACGGAACCTCGGCCACCGCGCGGTCGATGTCGTCGTCATGCCCCTGGCCACCGGCGATGACCAGCGCCGGCGGGTTGTCCCGGTCGGCCACCGCGCGGGCCCAGCCCCGGATCAGGTTGGGTACGTTCTTGCGCGGCTCCTTGGCCCCGAGGAACGCGACGTAGCTGCTGCTGCCCAACCCGAGGCGCGCGCGGACGCGGGCCTTCTCCTCCTCGCTCGGGGCGTGGAAGGCGGCCTGGTCGACCCCGTGGTAGGCCACGTCGATCCGGGTCGGGTCGGCGTCCAGCAGGCGGATCAGCTCGTCCCGGGTGGCCTTGCTCGGCACGATCACCCGGTCGGCGCGGCGCAGCGACGTCTTGATGGCGCTGCGGAAGAACGTCCGCCGGGACTTGTCGTAGTGCTCCGGCTCGGTGAAGAAGGTCGCGTCGTGCACGGTGACCGTCACCGGGCAGCCGGCCCGCAGCGGGCAGGTGTAGAAGGGCGAGTGCAGCACCTCCGCCGCCACCTGCTGGGCCAGCAGCGGCAGGCCGGTCTGCTCCCAGGCGAGCCGGGCCGGGCGGTGCGCGACCGCCGCCGGGGCGGGGATGACCTCGGCCCCGGGCAGCATCCGGGTGTAGCGCTCCAGGTCGGTGCGGAGGCTCACCACGACCAGATCCACGCCGGAGCCGCAGACCCGGCCGAGGGCGCCGAGCAGACCGTCGACGTATCTACCGACGCCGCCACGGTCGGCGGGGACACTCGTGGCGTCGATGAGCACGCGGGGCGGGCGACCGGCGGTCACGGGGCGACTCCTCAGGCTGTCGGCTGTGGGGAACAACACTGTCGGCAAGCCTACGCCGGGCCCGGGTCCCGGCGGTGACTGCGACCCGACGGTACGCCGACTTGTCCCTGCCATCGAGTACGGCCACCGGCGCGTATCGTTCGCGACGATGGCCGACAATATTGCCCGGGTCTTCGCCGACGCGATCGCGACCGACCCCACGCGCCCCCTGCTGACCTGGTACGACGACGCCACCGGCGAGCGCACCGAGCTGTCCGGGGCGACCTTGGCGAACTGGGTGGCCAAGACGGCCAACCTGCTCGTCGACGAGGTGGCCCTCGCCCCCGGCGACCCGGCGGCCGTGCTGCTGCCCCCGCACTGGCAGACCGCCGCCGTGCTGCTCGGCTGCTGGTCGGCGAAGCTGACCGTGGTCGACGCCCCGGGTGCCGTGGACGTGCTCTTCGCCGCGGCGGACCGGGTCGACGAGGCGGCTGCCTGGTCGGCCGGCGAGCGGTACGCGCTCGCGCTCGACCCGTTCGCCCTGCCGATGCGGCAGGTGCCGCCGGGCTTCGCCGACTTCGTGTCGGCGGTACGCGGCCACGGCGACCACTTCACGCCGTACCCACAGGGTGGCGACGGGGACGCGGAGCTGCTGGCCCGCGCGGAGGCCCGGGGCGCGGAGCTCTGCCTCACCCCGGGCGACCGGCTGCTGGTCGACACCGGGCGGCACCCCGACCCGGTCGACTGGCTCCTCGCCCCGCTGGCCGCCGGCGCCAGCCTGGTCCTCTGCGGCAACCTCGACCCCGCCCGCCTCGACTCGCGCACCGCCGCGGAGAAGGTAACCCGCAGCCTCGCCTGAGCGGGGGCGCTCCCCGGCCGGCACGCACCGTCAGGCGGGGGCGGACTCGTCGGTGTGGGCGCGGCGCTGGGCGAAGGCCGCGAATGCGGTCAGCGACTCCGGGTTGGCCAGGGCGCCCTTGGCCGCGGCGTGGTCGACCGGGGTGCCGGTGAGGATCTTCTTGACCGGCACCTCCAGCTTCTTCGCCGAGAGCGTGCGCGGGACCGCCCGGACCTGGTGGATCTCGTCCGGGACGTGCCGGGGCGACAGGGCGGTCCGCAGCTCGCGGCAGATCTTCTTCCGCAGCTCGTCGTCCAGCTCCAGCCCCTGGTCCAGCACCACGAAGAGCAGCAGCTCACCCGCCCCACCCTGGTCGTCCTCGAGGTGCACCACCACCGAGTCGACCACCTCGTCCAGCCCCTCGACCACGGAGTAGAACTCGGCGGTGCCGAGGCGTACACCGCCCCGGTTCAGGGTGGCGTCCGAGCGCCCGGTGATCACGCAACCGCCCCGCTCGTTGACGGTGATCCAGTCGCCGTGCCGCCAGACGCCCGGGTAGACCTCGAAATACGCCTCCCGGTAGCGGGTGCCCTCCGGGTCGTTCCAGAAGCCCACCGGCATGCTCGGCATCGGCGCGGTGATGACCAGCTCGCCCAGCTCCCCGATGACCGGGGTGCCGTCTGCGGAGCGGGCCTCGACCTTCGCGCCGAGCGCCCGGCAGCCGATCTCCCCGGCGTGCACCGGCAGCAGCGGCACGCCCCCGACGAAACCGGTGCAGACGTCCGTGCCGCCGGACAGCGACTGGAGCTGGAGCCGGTCACCGACGTTCTCGTACACCCACGTGAAGCCCTCGGCGGGCAGCGGCGCGCCGGTCGAGCCGAGACCGCGCAGCGCGGCGAGGTCGGCGATCTCCTTCGGGACCAGGCCGGCCTTGCGGCAGGCCAGCAGGAACGGCGCGGAGGTGCCGAAGTAGGTGGTGCCGGTCTGCTCCGCCAGCCGCCAGAGCGCGCCCAGGTCCGGGTGGCCCGGGTTGCCGTCGAACAGCACGATGGTCGCGCCCACCGCCGGGCCGGAGACCAGGAAGTTCCACATCATCCAGCCGGTGGTGGTGAACCAGAAGAACCGGTCCGCCGGGCCCAGGTCGTGGTGCAGGGCCAGCATCTTCAGATGCTCCAGCAGGATGCCGCCGTGGCCGTGCACGATCGGCTTCGGCAGGCCGGTGGTGCCGGAGGAGTAGAGCACGTAGAGCGGGTGGTCGAAGGGCACCGGGGTGAAGGTCAACGGCTCGTCGGTTTCCGCCGCCAGCTCCGCCCAGGAGATCCCGCCCGCTGGCGCGGCCTTCATTCGGTCCGGAGCGCCGCCTAGCGGCGCGGAGGCCGAATTATGGCCGCCAGCGCCGGCCGGGTCGAGGTACGCGATGCCGACGGTGTGCTCCAGCGACGGCAGCGCGGCCCGGATGGCGGCCACCTCGCCCCGCCGGTCCACCGGCTTGTCGCCGTACCGGTAGCCGTCCACGGCGACCAGGACCTTCGGCTCGATCTGCCGCCACCGGTCGGTGACGCTGCGGGTGCCGAACTCCGGCGCGCAGGAGGAGAAGATCGCGCCCAGGCTGGCGGTGGCGAGCAGCAGCACGAAGGTCTCCGGGATGTTCGGCGCGTACGCCGCCACCCGGTCGCCCTGGCCGACGCCGAGCCGGCGCAGCCCGGCCGCCACCCGGCGGACCCGCTCGCGCAGCTCCGCGGCGGTCAGCGTCTCCGGCGCGCGGGTCTGCCCGTGCGCGATCACCACCGGGTCGTCGTCCCCCCGGCCCGGCATCCGCAGCACGTTCTCGGCGTAGTTGAGCGTCACGCCGGGGAACCAGCGGGCGCCCGGCATGGCCGGGTCGGTGAGCGTGGCGGTCGGCGGGGTGTGCGCCACCACCTCGAAGTAGTCCCAGATCGACCGCCAGAAGGCGTCGAGGTCCGTCACCGACCAGTGCCACAGCGCGTCGTAGTCGGCGAACTCCAGCCCCCGGTGCTCGGCCAGCCAGCGCAGGTAGTCGCCGATCCGGGACCGCTCGCGCACGTCGGCCGGCGGCGTCCACAGCACGTCACCCACTGCTCCACCCTCCCTGAGGCCCCGTCACGACACTGTGCATGGGCCGTGGCGCCATCTTGCCCTACCCAGCGTCGCTATTCTCCGCACCGGGTGCCGGTCAGGGGGCGTGCCCGCCCCACATCTCCACCCGTCCGACAGTGTGGCTGGGCGGGGAGGCGTCCCGCCAACGCCGCGCACGGTGGCGGGACGCTCGGTGCCTTCTCAGCCGGCTCGGTGGGCCTGGATCGCCCGGCGGCGGGCCAGCCGGTGGGCGCGGCGGATCTCCGCCTCCCGGTAGCGGCGCTCGTCCTCCGGGGTCTCCGGCAGCACCGGCCGGACCGGGCGCGGTGCGCCGCCCACGTCCACCCCGACGAAGACCAGGTATGCCGTGGCGACCGGGACCGGCTCGTCCTCGGCCGAGTCCCAGCGCTCGGCGACCACCTTCACCCCGACTTCCATCGAGGTGTGCCCGGTCCAGTTGACCTGGGCGTGCGCGTGCACCAGGTCGCCCACCCGGACGGGCTCCGAGAAGACGATCTCGTCGATCGAGGCGGTGACCGCGGTGCCACCGCTGTGCCGGGCCGCGGCGGCCCCGGCCACGTCGTCGACGAACTTCATCAGTACCCCACCGTGCACGGTCCCGTACAGATTGACATCGACTGCGGTCATGATCCGGCTGAGCGTGACCCGCGAATACGAGGTCGGCTTGCCCACCGGCCCGGTGGAGGGGTGATCTGTCATGCCGGAAACGGTACGGTGCGCGGATGCGACATCTCTGGAGCTTCCTCGCCGGGTTGGTGGTGGCGCCCGTCACCTGGGTGCTCGTCACCCTCGGTCAGGACGGGTCTGCAGGCACCGTGCACCGCTGGGTGGAGATCGGCACCTACAGCACGCCCAACCTGATCGAGCCGGCCGTGTATCTCGGCGTCGCCGGCATCCTGCTCGGCCTGCTCGGCACGCTGCGCTTCTCGCCGCTCGGTCCGCTCGTGGCCGGGCTGCTGCTGGTCATCCCGTACCTCGGGATGTTCGTCGCGCCATTCACCGTCCGGGACCGGATCCCCGAGGGCTGGAAGATGCTCGGGGACCCGCTGCCACTGCGTCAGCCGGTGGAGAACGGCACGCTGTTCCTGATCGGCATGCTGCTGCTGATGGCCGTGCTCAGCGGGCAGCGCTGGCGGCAGTGGCCCGGGCGGCCGGCGGCCGAGGCGGAGCTGACCCCGGCCGACGAGCCGATCGAGCAGACCCAGTCGTTCAGCGCCTGGCCCCCGGCCGACACGGCGGACACCGCCCCGCTGACGCTGGGTTACCCCGATGCCACCCCCACCGACCCCCTGCCCCGCCGCACCGCCGGCGAGTCGCCGTGGTCCGCGCCGCCGCGGGCGACCGGCCGACCGGAGGGCACCACCGAGACCCGTTGAGCACCGCGGGCGGGTCGGGGTCCCGGCCCGCCCGCCCGATCACCGCAGCCGGCCCGGTCAGCCGTTCTCGAGGGTGAGCAGGCCGCGGCGGAAGGCGGCGGCGACGGCAGCGGCTCGGTCGTTGACGCCGAGCTTCGTGTAGATGTGCAGCACGTGGCTCTTCACCGTGGCCTCGCTGATGAACAGGCGCGCGGCGGCTTCGCGGTTGGTGGCGCCCTCGGCGATGAGGCGGAGGACCTCCAACTCCCGGGCGCTCAGCGGGTCGGCGGGCGTGCGGACCTGGCCGAGGAGGCGGGTGGCCACCGACGGGGAGAGCACGGCTTCGCCCCGCGCCGCCGTACGGACGGCGTGGACGAGTTCGTCGCGGCCGGTGTCCTTGAGGACGTAGCCGGTGGCCCCGGCCTCGATGGCGGGCACGACGTCCCGGTCGGTGTCGTAGGTGGTGAGGACGAGGACGCGGGCCGTGATGCCGAGCCTGGCGAGTTCCTTGATCGCGGCGACGCCGTCCATCCTGGGCATCCGCAGGTCCATGAGGATCACGTCGGGGTTCAGCGCCCGCGCGAGTGCGACGGCCTCGGCACCGTCTCCGGCCTCGCCGAGCACCTCGAATCCCGGGTCGCCGGCGAACATGCCGCGGATGCCGTCGCGCACGACCGGATGGTCGTCGACGATCAGCAGCCGGATCAGGGGCTCAGCCACGGACCACCGCTGGAACGCTCGCGGAGATCGCCGTGCCGAGGCCGGGCTCCGACTCGATCGCCAGCGTGCCGGCCAGCCGGCTGACCCGCTTGCGCATCGAGGCCAGGCCGAAGCCGCCGCCGTCCCGGACCCGCTCGGGATCGAACCCGGCGCCGTCGTCGCGCACGTCCAGGGTGACCACGTCCTCCATGTACGAGAGGGTCAGCCCGACCCGGGACGCGCCGGCGTGCTTGGCCGCGTTGGCCAGGGCCTCCTGCGCGGTGCGCAGCAGCGTCTCCTCAACCTCGGGATGCATGGGCCGGACCGTACCAGTGGTGGCGAAATCCACCCGTACGCCGTTGAGCTCGCCCCACCGGGTGACGATGTCCCGCAGCGCCTCGGGCAGCGGCGCCGCCGCCAGCTGGCCGGGTCCGACCGCGTGCACCGAGCGCCGGGCCTCGGCCAGGCTCTCCCGTGCCAGCCGTACCGCGTTGTCCACATGACGCCGCCAGTCCTCGGCCTGCTGCGCCGCCTGTAGCTGGGTGATGATGCCGGTCAGTCCCTGGGCGAGGGTGTCATGGATCTCCGCCGCCATGCGCTGCCGTTCGTCGAGCACGCCCCCCTCGCGTGCCTGGACCAGCAGTTGGGCGTGCAGTCCCGCGTTCTCCCGCAGCGCCTCCTCGAGCTGCGCCACCATGCGCTTGCGTTCGGCGCTCCGCTCGGCCGTGACCTCGCCGACGAAGCTGAACAGGCCGACCAACGCCACGATGGCGGCGATGAAGAGCAGGTAGGTGAGGATTCCGGACGGGGTCGGATCGGGCAGACCGCCACCGTAGGCCGCGACGCTGATCGTCGCCGTGGCGGTCACCCCGACGAACCGCCAATATCCCTTCAAATATTGCCAGGAGTGGAGGTATCCGACAAAGCCGAAGAAGCTCGCAAACCACATTCCTCGGGTGCAGAGCACTCCGATCAGCACCACGAGCCCAGCCACGTAGACCGCGCCGCGCGGCACCAGCCAGATCCAGGCGGCGGCGAACGCGGCCAGGCCGAGCGTGGCCCACGACCTGCCAGTGGTCAGCAGGGCGAGCACCGTGGAGGTCGCCAGCAGGACGTACGGCGCCGCCGCCAGCTGCCGCTCCAGCAGCCGCTCCCACCGGTCGAGCCGCCTGGTCATCGCTCACTCCCAGCGGAAGTACTTCGCCGCAGCGATGCTGACGACCAGGGCGTACGCGGCCAGCACACCGAGCAGCAGGGGACTGGGAGCGGCGTCCGCCCAGACGTCCCGCAGGCACTGCCGGAATGCGCCCAGCGGGGTGTACTCCCCGATCCGGGCCACGATAGCGGGCATCTGATCCGTGGGCTGCATGAGCCCGGCGAGGTAGGCCATCGGGAAGTAGAGCAGGACACCGATCCCGTTGGCCGCCCGGCCGTTCGGCGCCACCGCCGCGATGAGCAGGCCGACCGCGAACATGGCCGCCGTACCGAACAGGAAGGCCAGCACACCGGGCAGCACCCGGGTGGGCAGGTGCGCGCCCAGGACGGTACCCGCCACCGCCAGCAGCAGGGCGCACGCGGTCAGGGCGAGGACGAACTGCAGGAGCAGCTGCACCACCAGCAGGTTTCCTGGGCGGACCGGCGTGGTGGAGAGCCTGCGCAGGATGCCCCGCTCGCGATAGGTGGCCATGGTGGTCGGCAGCAGGTACAGACCCACGAGCCCCACGGCGATCGCCAGCGCCATCGGCAGGAGCACGGTGTCCCCCCGCTCGATGGAGCTGCCGAAGACCACCAGGATGAAGAGCGGGATGAGCAGCGCGAAGATCGCCCCAGGTTCCCTGGTCAGCAGCTTCAGTTCGACGATGGCGAGCTTGGTCATGGTCTTCCTCCGTCAGTGGGTGGCGTCGAACGAGCGGCCGGTCAGGGCGACGAACGCGTCGTCGAGGGTGCGCTTGTCGATGCGCAGATCGCTGACCAGGACGTGGTGGCGGGCGAGTTGGGCGGTGACCGCCGTGGCGAAGTCACCCCTGCCGGTGACGACCACCCGGTTTCCCGTCCGGGTCACGCCGGTCACCCCGGGCAGCCCGCCCAGCTCGACCATGTCCCCAGCCATCACCGTGAACCGCATGTGGTGCTCGGCATCGATCCCGTCGACCAACCCGGACGGGGTGTCCATCGCGACGATCCTGCCGCCGTCGAAGACGGCGACGCGGTCGCAGAGCTCCTCCACCTCGTCCATGAAGTGGCTGACCAGCACCACTGTCACGCCGTTCGCCCGGACCCGCTTGATCAGCTCCCAGGTGGTGCGGCGCGCCTGCGGGTCCAGCCCCGTGGTCAACTCATCGAGAAACGCCACCTGCGGATTGCCCACCAGCGCCAGCGCAATGAACAGCCGTTGTTTCTGGCCGCCGGACAGCTTCCCGAAGCGGGCGTTGCGCTTGTCCGTCAGCGCCCACTCCTCCAGCAGCTCACGCCAGTCACGGGGTTTGGCATAGAAGGAGGCGTACAGGTCGAGCACCTCCCACACCAGGATGTTCTCCGGCAACTGCGTGTGCTGGAGCTGCACCCCGATCTGTTCGCGTACCTCGCGCCCGTCCTTCACCGGGTCGAGGCCGAGCACCCTGATCGACCCGCCGTCGGGCCGCCTCAGCCCCTCCACGCACTCCACGGTGGTGGTCTTGCCGGCGCCGTTCGGCCCGAGGATGCCGAAGATCTCGCCCTCCTCCACCGAGAACGACACCCCGTCCAGAACGGTCAGGTCCGCGTACCCCTTGCGGAGGTCGTTGACTTCGATGACTGCCATGGCTCAAGCATCTTTTGCCGGTCTCCGGGGCGAATCGATCTGCCAGCCATGCTCAGCCGGGGATCCTGCTGACCAGAAAATCCATCGACTGGTTGATGCGCGGCCCGAGGAACTGTGGCGCCGCGGTGACCTCCTCGAAGACAGCGAACCCCGCCTCCCGCAAACGGGAGACGGGGTTTCCGCAGGTCAACGCCTACTTCATCAGCTGGCGAGCCATGACGATGCGCTGCACCTGGTTGGTGCCCTCGTAGATCTGGGTGATCTTGGCATCCCGCATCATCCGCTCGACGGGGTAGTCGCGGGTGTAGCCGTATCCGCCGAGCAGCTGCACGGCGTCGGTGGTGATCTCCATGGCGGCGTCGGAGGCGAAGCACTTCGCGGCGGCGCCGAAGTAGGTGAGGTCCGCGTCGCCCCGCTCGGACTTGCCGGCGGCGGCGTAGGTGAGCTGCCGGGCGGCCTCCAGCTTCATGCCCATGTCGGCGAGCATGAACTGGATGCCCTGGAAGTCGGCGACGGGCTTGCCGAACTGCTTGCGCTCCTGGACGTACCCCTTGGCGTAGTCCAGCGCGCCCTGGGCGATGCCGACCGCCTGAGCGGCGATGGTGACCCGGGTGTGGTCCAGGGTCCGCATCGCGGTGGCGAAGCCGGTGCCCTCCGCGCCGATCATGCGGTCCGCCGGGATCCGCACGCTGTCGAAGTAGACCTCACGGGTGGGCGAGCCCTTGATGCCGAGCTTCTTCTCCGGCGCGCCGAAGCTGACCCCGGGGTCGGACTTCTCCACCACGAACGCGGAGATGCCCTTCGACCGGGCTGTGGGATCCGTCACAGCGAAGACGGTGTAGTACTCGGAGACCCCGGCGTTGGTGATCCACCGCTTCACGCCGTTGAGCACCCAGTGGTCGCCGTCCCGGACCGCCTTGGTGGTCATCGAGGCGGCGTCGCTGCCCGCCTCCGGCTCCGAGAGGCAGTACGAGAACATCGCGTCGCCGGCCGCGACCGGGGTCAGGTACTTCCGCTTGAGCTCCTCGGAACCGGCCAGGATCAGTGGCATGGTGCCCAGCTTGTTCACTGCCGGGATCAGCGAGGACGCGGCGCAGGCACGGGCCACCTCCTCGATCACGATGGCCGTGGCCAGCGCGTCCGCGCCGGCGCCGCCGTACTCGACGGGGATGTGCGGGGCGTGGAAGTCGGCCGCCCGCAGCGCGTCGTACGACGCCTTGGGGAACTCACCCGTCTCATCCGCCTCGGCGGCCTGCGGGGCCACCTTCGCCGCACAGACCTCCCGCACCGCCTCCCGGATCGCCTCGTGCTCCTCCGGCAATCGGTAGACGTCGAACGACTGCTCCGCGGCCATGTGGCCCCTCCCCTTCACCGCTAAGATGCGCAGTCCGAGCGCTTTGAGTGCCGCCGACCGCACAGAGTGAAGGATAGCGACCGAGGATCCGGGGCTCCTTACCGCCGCGTAGGCTCGTGCATGATGGGCGTCGAAGCCGAGCGACGACCACAGAACCACAGGAAGTCCCCCACCGGTGCCCGGCCAGGCGCCGCAGCAGAATGCGACGCAAGGAAGCGCCGCCAGTGCGAGCGGAGAGACAGGCGTGACGATCCCCTACCCGAACACCCAGCCGGTGCCGGCCATCGCCGCGGTGACCCCGCCCTCGGGTGCCGCCCGACCCCGGGTGACCTTCCTCGGCACCGGCTACCTCGGTGCGACGTACGCCATCTGTTACGCCGAGCTCGGCTACGAGGTGCTCGGCTTCGACGTCGACGCCGACAAGATCGCCAAGCTGAACACCGGCGAGGTCCCGATCCACGAGCCCGGCCTGGACGAGCTGCTCCGGCGCAACCTGGCCGCCGGCCGGCTCCGGTTCAGCACCGACATCCAGGAGACCGCCGACTTCGGCGACGTGCACTTCATCTGCGTCGGCACCCCGCAGCGGGCCGACGGCATGGGCGCCGACCTGTCGTACGTCGAGGCGTCGGTGACCAGCCTCGCCCAGCACCTGACCCGCAAGGCGCTGATCGTCGGCAAGTCCACCGTCCCGGTGGGCACCGCCGAGTGGGTGGAGCAGCTGGTCGGCAAGCACACCCCGACCGACCTGGGCGTCGAGGTGGCGTGGAGCCCCGAGTTCCTCCAGGAGGGCTTCGCCGTCGACGACGTGCTGCGGCCCAATCGGATCGTGGTCGGGGTCAAGAGCGAGTGGGCCAACGGGATGCTCTACGCCGCCCACAAGGGCGTCTTCGACCTGGCCGCCACCGAGGACCGCGAGGTGCCGCTGGTGGTCACCGACTTCGCCACCGCCGAGCTGGTCAAGGTCGCCGCGAACGCCTTCCTCGCCACCAAGATCTCCTTCATCAACGCGATGGCCGAGGTCTGCGAGGCCGCCGGCGGCGACGTCACCCAGCTGGCCCGCTCGATCGGGTACGACCCCCGCATCGGCAACCGGTTCCTCCAGGCCGGGCTCGGCTTCGGCGGCGCCTGCCTGCCCAAGGACATCCGGGCCTTCCAGGCCCGCGCCCAGGAGCTCGGCGCCGGCGAGGCGCTGCGCTTCCTGCACGAGGTCGACCTGATCAACCTGCGCCGGCGGACCCGGGTGGTCCAGCTCGCCGCCGAGCTGCTCGGCCGCCGATCGGGCCCGGCCGGCCCGGACCTCTCCGGCACCCGGATCGCGGTGCTCGGCGCCACCTTCAAGCCGAACACCGACGACGTCCGGGACGCCCCGGCGCTGGCGGTCGCCTCGCTGCTCGGCAAGGCCGGCGCCGACGTGCACGTGTTCGACCCGCAGGGCATCGAGAACGCGCGCCGGGCGGTACCCGAGCTGACCTACGAGGCGAGCATGACCGAGGCCGTGCGCGACGCCGACCTGGTCTGCGTGCTCACCGAGTGGGCCGAGTTCCGCAACGCCGACCCGGTCGCCCTGGGTGAGCTGGTCAACGGCCGCAAGGTGGTCGACGGTCGCAACTGCCTCGACTCCACACTGTGGACGCAGGCGGGCTGGGAATACCGCGGCATGGGTCGCCCCTGACCCACGGACCGTTCCGGCTCGGCGCGGCCACGCCACGACCCGGAACGGTCGACCGCACCCCTCCCGGCTCCGCACGTGCTCCGCCGGGCCGCGACCCGGCAGGGTCGACCGGCCCGGCGGTCTTTTGTTGCGCCGAACGCGCCGGCAACGGTCGAAATCCGCGCCCGGTCAAGGCATGCTGCGACAGTGGAGGTCCACAGTGCGGGCCGGCCGGACGGAGGGGTGTCGTGCAGTCCTTCAGGTGCGCCTCGTGCGGACGGGAGATCAAGCCGGCCGTTCTCTGCCCGCACTGCGGCGCGGACCAGCCACAGTGGGCCGAGCATCTGGCCGACATCGAACGCTCGATCGCGGAGATGAAGGCCCGCGACGCCGAGATCGCCCGCGAACAGCGGCAGATCGCCGCCAAACTGCAGGCCGCCCTCTTCCAGCGGGACATCCTCGCGCACGCCGGCGAGGAACGGGTCCGGCAGTCCACCCGGCCCCGCCGGGTGCTACGCCGCCGGCCCGGCCGCCGCCCGCCCACCGCCACCACGGGCGCCCCGCCCCGGGTGCCCCGCCAGGGCACCCCGCCGCCCGGCCCGGACGACCTTCCGCCCCGCGCCAGACCGCACTGGCTCGACGTGGACAACCCCGAGCATCCGCCGGAGGCGTCCTCCCGGGAGGTGCAGAACATCCCCCTCGGGCTCGGCGCGCTGCTCCTCGGCGTCGCCGCGGTGGTCTTCGCCGCGGTCGCCACCAGCTCGCTGGACGCGCTGGCCCGGCTCGGCGTGCTGCTGGTGGCGACGGTGCTGATGCTGCTCGCCCCGCCGGTGCTGGCCCGCCGAGGGCTCACCTCCACCGCCGAGACGATCGCCTCGGTCGGCGTCCTGCTGCTGCCGCTGGCCGGGTACGCACTCTGGGCCGTCGACCGGATCGGCGGCACCTCCGGCTCGACCTTCGCCGGGTCGATCTTCCTGGTCACCACCCTGATCGCGTTCGGGTACGCGCACTGGACCGGCCTGCGCGCGCCCCGCTTCGCCACCGTCCTGGCCGCCCAACCGGTGCTGCCGCTGCTGGCGTACGAGCGGATCACCGGGCCGGCCGGCTGGGCCCTGGTGCTGGCCGTGGTGGCCGTCGTCGACCTCGCACTGGCCCGCTCGGCGGTGGTCCTCGAACGGCCGGTCCGGCGGGACCTGCCCGCCCCGGCGCCGACGCCCACCCCGCCCCGGCAGCGCAGTGCCGACGACCGCCCGGAGACGGACCCGGAGGAGTCGGCCGAGGTGCTCGGCGCGGAGCCGGCCGACGACGGCGCCGCCACGCCGGCCCGCCCGGTGCCCTGGCTGCGGGAGCTGACCTGGCTGCTGCACGGCGGGACGGTCGCCGTCGCCCTGGCGTACGCGGTCACCGCGCTGCTGCGGGCCGCCACCGTACCGGTGGCCGCCGGCGCGGGCGCCGTGCTGCTGTTCGCCGCGCTGGTCGGGCTGGCCGGGACGCTCGTGCTGCGCCGGCCGCCGTTGCCGGACCTGGGCGCGGGCATCGTCACCCTCGCGGTGATCGGCGCACTGGGTCGGGTCGCCTCGGTCGCCTACCCCGGCCGGTCGCTACTGCTCATCGCCGCGGTGATCGCGCTGACCGGGTTCGCCGTCCGCGGCGTACCGGAACAGGCCCGGCGCGGCCCGCAGCTCGCCTCGGCGGTGGCGCTGACCGTCAGCGGCCTGGTGGTGGCCGGGGGCGCGCTACGCGCCGGGCTGGCGCCGGTACGCGCGGCGCTGCCCGCCTGGTCGGCGGACCTGAGCCAGTGGCACGCCGAACTGGCGGCGGCGGTCGGGCCGACCGGCTGGCAGCTCGCCGCGAGCGCCCTGCTGCTCACGGTCGCCGCGGTGGTCGCCCTGCCGCCGGAGATCCGGCGTGACTTCGCGGTGGTCGGGGCGGCGCTGACCGCCCTCGCCGTACCCGCCTCCCTCGGGCTGGGCTGGGCGGCCGCCTGCTGGCCGATGGTGCTGACCGCGGTGGGCATCGGCGTCCTGGGGCTGGCCGCCGGCTCCGAGCGCTCGGCCGTGGTGCACGCCGTCACCGCCGCCGCGCTGGGCGTGATCGGCGCCGGTGCCGCGCTCGCCCGGCCGGCGCTCACCGCCGCCGCGCTGACCACCCTCTGCCTGGCCGGCGCGCTGGTGTCGCTGGCTCCCCGGGTCCGGATCGCCGCGGCCGCGGCGGACACGGTCTGCGGCTGGGCGGCCGGCGGGGCGGCGTTCGCGCTGCCGGGGGCGGTGGCCGCGTTCGTCGCCGCCACCGTGCCGGCCGGCCCGGCGCCCACCCCGGCGAGCCTGCGCGAGGTGACCGTCCCGATCCTGGCGGCGAGCTTCCTCGGCGTCTGTGTCAGCCTCGGCTACGCCGCCCTCGTCCAGGTCGCGCAGCGGCACCTGAGTGCGCCGCACGCGATCGGCACCGTGCTGGGCGCGGTGGCGGTCGCCGCCGCCGGGTTCGGGGCACCCGGCGCCACCACCGCCGACACCTGGGTCGGCGGGCTCCTGCTGCTCGCCGCCGCGCTGCTGGCACTGGCCCCCCGGATCGACGCCGGCCGCCGCTCCGACCTGACCCTGGACGGGTCGGACCTGGCCCTGGCGGCCACCACGGCGGCGCTGATCGCCACCCTGGTCAGGATCGCCGCCGTGCTCGCGCCCGGCGGTCAACTGGTGGTGGCGGCCGCGCTGGTGCTGGTGGTCGCCGTCGCCGCCCGGGCCATGCCCGAGGAGTGGCGGCGCGGGCCGATCCTCGGCATCGCGGTCGGTGGCACGCTGATCGGTCTGATCGCCGGCTGGAGCGCGCTGCGCGGCGGGGTCGGGGTGCTGGCCACGCCCGGCCCGATCTGGGCCGGCGACCTGAGCGGCTGGCCGGCCGCGCCGACGGGCGGGTCGGCCGGCCAGGCGCCCGTCGCGCTGGCGCTGCTGGCGGTCGCCGCCGGCATCCTGCTGCCGCCGCCCTGGAAGTACGACGTCGCCGGGGCGGCCGTCGTGCTCGCCACCATCGGTGCCCCGGCCGCGTTCAACCTGCCCTGGTGGTCGCCGGTGCTGGTGGGCGCCATTGTCGCGACGGTCTTCGGGATGGCGGCGGTGGCCTCGCTGGACCCCCGGGCCGCGCTGTCCCGGGCCACCGTGGCGGGGGTGGTCGCCCTGCACGCCGCCGGCGCCGGCCTGGTCCGCCCGTGGACCACCGCGCTGGCGCTCGGCAGCATCGTGCTGATCGGCGTGGTGGTGGCCATCCTGGCCCGGGTGCTCGCGCCGTCGCTCGTCGAGGACGTCCGCACCGAGGGGATGCCGCCGCACCTGGTGCAGGTCGGCGGCGCGGCGGCGGGCGCCGCCCTGCTCGCCCTGCCCGGGGCGGTGGCCGCCCTGGCCGCCGAGTTCGGCCGCCCCCCGCAGGTGGTGCTCACCGCCGCGCTGGCCGCGTCCAGCATCGGCCTGGCCGCCGTGGCGGCGGCCCGCCGGCAGATCCCGCAGTACCTACCGTACGTGAGCGTGGCGGTGGTGGGCGCTGCGACGATCAGCGCGGTGGCCGCCGTGGTCACCCGCCTGCCCTCCGGCGTGTACGCCGCCACGGCGGCGCTGCTCGGCGTGCTCGCCGAACTGGTCCGCGCCGCCACCACCCCGCCGGTCGGGTCGGCCCGGCCGGTACGCCGCTGGTCGGTACTGCTGGACGGGGCGATGCGCCGGCTGCCCGACGACGGCACCGAGCTGCGCTGGCGGGTGAGCCCGGCCGCCGGGGCCCTCGCGGCGGCGGTGCCGCCCACCGCGCTGGCCCTGGTGACCCTGGCGCCGCCGCTGCTGGTGGCCCTGGTCGAGCCGTTCCGGGTGCTGCCGCGGATCTGGCAGGGGGCGCCGCCCGAACTGCTCACCCCGCCCGCGTCGGCGGTGGACCCGAGGCACGTGCTGACCGCCCTGCTGCTCACCGCGACGGCGGCGCTGGCCGCCACGGGGTTCAGCGGCGGCCGGCGCTCCCGGGCCGTGCCGGTGGTGCTGCCCGGCGCGGCGGTCACCCTGCTGATCACGCCGGTGGCGCTCGGCCAGGGCTGGCCGCAGACCGCGCTGGCCGGGTTGGCGGTCTTCACCATCGCCATGCTCGGCCTGGCGCTGACCCCACCCCCGCCGCTGGTCGAGCCGGCCCGCTCGCTGCGGATCACCCGGGTGCTGGTGTTCGCGATCGGCCTGGCCGCCGGGGGCGCCGGGCTGGCCGGCAGCCTCGCCACCCGGGAGCTGACCCTCTTCACGCTGGGCGGGGCGGTCGGCGTGGGCGTGGTCGCCGCGCTCTTCGGCACCACCCAGCGGGCCCGCATCCTCGGCTGGCTGTTCGCCTCACTGATGGCCGAGCTGTTCGTGCTCACCCTCGGCCTGGTCGCCGGGCTCGCGGCGGTCTGGTCGGCGTTCGGGGTGCTGGCGGTCGGGGCGGCGCTCCAGGTCTTCGCCGCCACCCTGCCCCGGCTGCGCCGCCCCGAGGCGTACCGGGAGTCGGCCACGGTGGAGTGGAGCGGGTACGCGGCCGCGCTCATCGCGCTGGCGCTGGCGTACGATTCGCCCCGGCACATCGCCGCGCTGCTGGCCGCCTGGGGTGCCGTCCTCGGGGTGGCGGCCGGACGTCCGGGCCGCCGGCCGGTGGAGCGGCGGATCCTGTTCTGGTCGGTGGTCGCCTGCGAGATCACCGCCTGGTGGATCCTCATGCGGGTGGCCGACGTGGCGCTGCCCGAGGCGTACACGCTGCCGTTCGCCCTGCTCGCCCTGCTGGTCGGGGTGCTGGAACTGCGCCACCGGCCCGACCTGTCGAGCTGGGTGGCGTACGGGCCGGCGCTGGTCGCCGCGTTCCTGCCGACCCTGGCCATCGTGCTGGCCACCGACACCAGCATGCTGCGGCAGGTCCTGCTGCTGCTCGGCGCCGTGGCGGTGCTGATCTTCGGATCGACCAGCCGGCAGCAGGCGCCGGTGATCGTGGGTGCCACGGTGACCGCGGTGACCGCGTTGCACGCGTTGATCAGTCTCGGCCCGTGGCTGGTGCTGATCCCGGTCGGCATCCTCCTGCTGGTGCTCGGCGCGAGCAACGAGCGCCGCCGCCGGGCCCAGGAGCGGCTGCAGACCGCCCTGCGCGGCATGCGATGAATCGGAGGGGCTGGCGCCCACCCTCGGAGGCAAGCTCAGCGCGCCAGGCCCGCCCGGGCCTGGTGCGGGCGGCCCGGCACAGCCGATCAGGCGAGCGTCGCGCGGAGGTTCGCCTCCTTCTCGGCGACCAACTCCTCCAGGCTCGCCTGGTACGCGGCCATCCGCTCGCGCAGCACCGGGTCCGACGCGGCCAGGATCCGCACGGCGAGCAACCCGGCGTTTCGCGCGTTGCCGATCGACACCGTGGCGACCGGCACGCCGGCCGGCATCTGCACGATGGACAGCAACGAGTCCATCCCGTCGAGGTACTTGAGGGGCACCGGCACGCCGATCACCGGCAGCGGCGTGACCGAGGCGACCATGCCGGGCAGGTGAGCCGCCCCGCCGGCCCCGGCGATGATCACCTTGAGCCCCCGGTCGGCGGCGGTCCGGCCGTACTCGATCATCTTGGCCGGGGTGCGGTGCGCCGACACCACACCGACCTCGTACGGCACCTCGAACTCGGCGAGCGCCTCGGCGGCGGCCTCCATGGTCGGCCAGTCCGAGTCGCTGCCCATGATCAGCCCGACGGTGCTCACTGCTTCCCCTCCCGCAGCCAGCGGGCAGCTCGCGCGGCCCGGGCCCGTACGTCGTCCAGATCGTTCCCCAGCACGGTGACGTGCCCGATCTTGCGGCCGGGCCGGACCTGCTTGCCGTACAGGTGGACCTTGGCCCCGGGCTCGGCGGCGAAGAGGTGGTGCAGCCGCTCGTCGATGGGCATCCCGCCCGGCTCGCCGCCGAGCACGTTCGCCATCACCACGACCGGCGCGGTGAGCGAGATGTCCCCCATCGGGTAGTCGAGCACAGCGCGCAGGTGCTGCTCGAACTGGGAGGTCCGGGCCCCCTCGATGGTCCAGTGCCCGGAGTTGTGCGGGCGCATGGCCAGCTCGTTCACCACCAGGCCGGCGGGCGTCTCGAACAGCTCCACGGCGAGCAGGCCGACCACGCCGAGCGCGGCGGCCAGGTCGATGGCCAACTGCTGGGCGGCGACCGCCAGTTCCTCGGGCAGGTCGGGCGCCGGGGCGAGCACCTCGACGCAGATCCCGTCCCGCTGCACGGTCTCCACCACCGGGTAGACGGCGACCTGCCCGAACGGCGAGCGGGCCACCTGCACCGCCAACTCCCGGCGCAGCGCGACCCGCTCCTCCACGATCAGCCGGGTGCCCCCGGCGAGCAGGGTCGCGGCCAGCTCGGCGGCCTGGGCGGCATCGTCCACCAGCCAGACGCCCCGGCCGTCGTAACCGCCGCGGGCCGCCTTCAGCACCACCGGCCAGCCGGTGGCCTCACCGAAGGCGATCAGGTCGGCGGGCTCCTCGACCGGGCGCCAGGCCGGGCTCGGCGCGCCCAGCTCGCCGAGCCGCTCGCGCATCACCCGTTTGTCCTGCGCGTGCACCAGCGCCTCGGCCGGCGGGAAGAGCTTCACCCCCTCCTCGGCGAGGGTGCGGATGTGCCCGGTGGGCACGTGCTCGTGGTCGAAGGTGACCACGTCGCATCCCTTGGCGAACGTCCGCAGGGCGGCGAGGTCGGTGTGGTCGCCGTACTGGACGTCGGCCGCGACCAGGGCCGCGCCGTCGTCCGGGGCGAGGGCCAGCACGTGCAGCGACTGGCCGAGGGCGATGGCGGCCTGGTGGGTCATCCGGGCCAGTTGGCCACCGCCCACCATGCCGACGACAGGCAGTCCGGTACGGGAATCCATAGCGCCGCCAGCCTATCCGGGCGGACACCCGACCCACTCCGGAGGGCGGCCGATGCCACCTCACCGATGCGGTGTTGTCCGGTTGATCCCGGGCACCACCGCATCGTCACGTTGGAGTCGACGAGCTCAGCGCGCGCTG
Source organism: Micromonospora sp. NPDC006431 (assembly GCF_042870725.1). Classification (NCBI taxonomy): domain Bacteria; kingdom Bacillati; phylum Actinomycetota; class Actinomycetes; order Micromonosporales; family Micromonosporaceae; genus Micromonospora; species Micromonospora sp. NPDC006431. The sequence goes on along the minus strand of NZ_JBIAHQ010000003.1, from coordinate 377,808 downwards.
GCGACGCCGGCCCGGCGGACGAACCGGGCCGGCCGCCGGAGTGAGTCAGCCGGCGAGCTGGGCGACCAGGTCGTCGACCGAGGTGACCGGCCGGTCGCAGACGAACCCCCGGCAGACGTACGCGGTGGAGCGCCCATCCAGCGCCGGCCGCTCGGCCAGCAGCGGCACCCCCGGCTGGTCGGCCCGACCGGCCACCACCACGGCCCCGGGCGGGGCGTGCCGGCAGGCGGCGGCCACCAGCGGGTCGCCCGCCGGGTCGTCGGTCACTACCGCGATCTCGTACGGCCCGGACAGCAGCGCCTCGCCGACGGTGGCCGCGTACCCGGTGAACCGGGCGTGCCGGCCGACGATCGGCGCGACCGTCGACAGGGTGGCCTCGGCGGCCTCCCGGTACCGGGTCTCACCGCTCAACGCCGCGTACGCGACCAGCGCCGCGACGATCGCCGACCGGCCGGACGGGGTGGCGTTGTCGGTGGGGTCGGCCGGCCGGGTGACCAGCCGCTCCGCGTCGTCGGCGGTGTCGTAGAAGCCACCGTCCGGGGCGGCGAACCGGGCCAGCGCCACGTCGAGGAGCTGGCCGGCCAACGCCAGCCAGCGCCCCTCGCCGGTGAGCTGGTGCATCGCGCAGAACGCCTCGGCCACGCAGCCGTAGTCCTCCAGCACACCGGCCGGCTCACCGACGACCTTGTCCCGCGACACCCGGCGCAGCCGGCCGTCCACGACATGCACGGTCGCCAGGTGCTCGGCCGCGTCGCGCATCGCGCCGTCGGACACGATGGTGACGCCCTCCATCAGGTTCGCGTCCTCGTCCTCGGGGGACGCGTAGAGCGCGGCGACCTGCTGGAACTCGGCGATCGCAGTGATCGCCAGCCCGTTCCAGGCGGCCACCACCTTGTCGTCCCGGGCCGGCTGGGGCCGGGTGTCGCGGGCGGCGAGCAGCCGCGCCACCACGTTCTGCCAGCGGGCCTGGATCTCGGGGTCGGCGGCGTCCACGTCTCGGGCCAGCCGCAGCACGCTCGTGCCGTGCTCGACGCCCCGCCTTCCGTCCGGAGCGCCGCCTTGCGGCGCGGAGGCGGAATGAGGAGCGAAAGTCCCGGACTCGGTCACCCCGAACAGGTCGGCGGCCCAGCGGCCGTCCTCCTCCCCCAGCACCTCGACCAGTTGGGCCGGGGTCCAGACGTAGGTGAGGCCCTCCACGCCCTGGGTGTCCGCGTCCAGCGCGGAGGCGAAGCCCTCGCCGGGCCGGTGCAGTTCGTCGGCGAGGAACCGCGCGGTGTCCCGGGCCACCCGGCGGGCCAGCGGGTCGCCGGTGAGCCGCCACATCTGGGTGTAGCACCGCAGCAGGAGGGCGTTGTCGTAGAGCATCTTCTCGAAGTGCGGCACGGTCCAGTGGCCGTCCACCGAGTACCGGGCGAAGCCGCCGGCGAGCTGGTCGTAGATGCCGCCCCGGGCCATCGCCTCGGCGGTGTGCCGGACGATCTCCAGGCTCCGGGCCGAGCCGGTGCGCTGGTGGTGCCGGAGCAGGAAGAGCAGGTTCATGTGCGGCGGGAACTTGGGTGCCCCGCCGAACCCGCCGTTCGTCTCGTCGTACTCCCGGGCGAGCTGGTCCGCGGCGGCGTCCAGCAGCTCGGCGGTGAGCGGGGCGGTCAGGCCACCCACGGCCTGGGCTCCACCGATCGCCTCCACCACGGCAGCGCCCTGGCGCAGGACGTCCTCCCGCTGGTCCCGCCAGGCGGCGGCGACGGAGCCGAGGAGGCGGATGAAGTTCGGCCGCGGGAAGTACGTGCCGCAGAAGAACGGCGTGCCGTCCGGGGCGGCGAAGACTGTCATGGGCCAGCCGCCCTGGCCGGTCATCGCCTGGGTGGCGGTCATGTAGACGGCGTCGACGTCGGGACGTTCCTCCCGGTCCACCTTGATCGAGACGAAGTCCTCGTTCATGAGCCGGGCGACCGCCTCGTTCTCGAAGGACTCGTGCGCCATGACATGGCACCAGTGGCAGGCCGCGTACCCGACCGAGATGATCACCGGGACGTCCCGCCGCTTCGCCTCGGCGAACGCCTCGTCGCACCAGGGCCACCAGTCGACCGGGTTGTCGGCGTGCTGGAGCAGGTACGGCGACGTGGCGTTGGCGAGTCGGTTCACCCGACGACCATATCGAGCGCGCCCCGGCGGCGCGGACCGCGCGCCCGAGGTGCCGCCGATCGACAGCCGGCGAGCCGTCAGGAGGCGCCGTCGGCGCGCAGCGGGAGGACGTTGCCGCGGGCGGTGTCGAGCAGCGAGCCGAGCACCGCCCCGATCTTCTCGGCCGGCATCGGCTTGAAGAAGTGGTAGCCCTGGGCGGCGGTGCAGCCCAGCTCGGCCAGGGCGGTCCGCTGCTCGGCCGTCTCCACCCCCTCGGCAACCACCCGCAGGCCCAGCTCGTGGGCGAGCCCGACGGTGGTCCGGACGATCGCCGCCGCCTCCGGCGAGTCGGCCATCCGGGTCACGAAGGAGCGGTCGACCTTCAGCTCGTCAACGGCGATCCGGGTGAGGAAGGTCAACGAGGAGAACCCGGTGCCGAAGTCGTCGACGGCGAGCTGCACCCCCATCGACCGCAGGGTGGCGAGCACCTCGTCGATGACCTCCAGCTCGCTCATCACCACCGTCTCGGTGATCTCCAGGACCAGCCGGTGCGGCGGTACCTGGTGCCGGCGCAACGCCTCGCCGATCTCCGTCGGCAGCCGCGGGTCGAGCAGGCTGCGCGCCGACAGGTTGACCGAGATCGGCACGTCCAGCCCGGCACGGGCCCACTCGGCGGCCACCCCCAGCGCCTTGTCCAGCACATACCGGGTGAAGGTGCCGAGCTGCTCGCTGTTCTCCACCGGGCGGATGAAGTCGGCCGGCCCGAGCCAGCCCCGCCGCGGGTGCCGCCAGCGGATCAACGCCTCCACCCCGGTCGGGGCACCGGTCGCCAGGTCGACCGCCGGCTGCAACGCCAGCACCAACTGGTCGTCGGCCTCCAGGGCCTCCCGCAGCTCGGCGAGGAGCGCCAGGTGGTCGGTGCTCGCCGCGTCCCGGGAGCTGTCGTACGCGGCGACGCTGCCGCCGCCCTCCTTCGCCTGGTACATGGCGATGTCGGCCCGGCGCAGCAGCTCGGTCAGGTCCGCGGTGCCCGCGTCGGCGACCACCACTCCGACTGCCACCTCGACGGACATGCGTACGCCCGCCACCTCGGTCGGTGCGGCGATCCGCTCAGCGATCTCCCGGGCCTGACGCAGCGCGTACGCCAGCGGAGCGGTCCGGTCGTCAACCACCGGCACCTCGGTCAGCAGCAGGGCGAACTCGTCGCCGCCGAGCCGGCCGAGCAGGTCACCGGGGCGGGCCAGGGCGGCCAGCCGGTTCGCGGTCAGCCGCAGCAGCTGGTCCCCGGCCGCGTGCCCGAGCGTGTCGTTGACCTCCTTGAACTGGTTGACGTCGAGCAGCAGCAGCGCCACCGGGTGGTCGTGGGCGAGCTGCCGCAGCGCCTGGTCACCCTTGGTGAGCATGGCGGCCCGGTTGAGCAGCCCGGTGAGCTGGTCGTGCACCGCCTCGTACGACGAACGGGCGGTGACCAGCCGCAGCTCGCGGTGGGTCGCCGCGTCGTGCAGGGCGGCGGCCAGGGCGTCGCCGAACGCGGCGACGGCGTCCCGCTCCCGCGCGCTGGGCGGGGCCGACCGGGGAAAGTGGACCCGCAACTGACCCACCGCCGCACTGCCCACGGTCAGCGGCCGGATCAGCTCGTGGTCGCTGGACTCGGTACGCGCCGAGGGCTGCACCTCGCGGTCGCGTACCTGGCCGCCGGTGTCCGCCCGGTAGCGCCGCCACCGGCCGTCGCCCCGCGCGACGTCCACCTCGACCAGCTCGGCACCGAAGAGGGTGAGCGCCCCGGTCACGGCGGCGGTCGCCACACCCCGCTCGTCGAGCTGGTTGAGCGCGGCGGTGGCCTCGGCGAACGCCCGCCAGGTGCGCCGTTCCTGGTCGGCCCGCAGCCGGTGGCGGTAGGTCTGCTGGAGCAGCCAGAGCGGCGGGGGCAGGAGCAGCAGCCAGCGGGCGTCGATCTCCAGCAGCGCGACCACCACCAGGCCGACGGCCACGTTGCCGACGAACATGAGCAGCTTGCCCCGGAGCGCCGCGAGCAACGGCGGCCCGATCGGCACCCCGTGCCGCAGCGCGAGGGTGGCCCCGCCGAACCAGGCGGTGGTGAGCAGGTAGGTGACCGAGCCGGCGATCAGCGCGAGGGCGAGCTCGGGGGTAGGGGGCGCGAGCAGCGGCTGGCCGAGTGCGCTGGCCACCGCCGCGGCGAGCGCGGTGGCGGCGGTCAGCGAACCGGCGATCCGGACCAGCTCCAGCGCTGGCCTACGGTCGGCGAGCAGGGACATCGCGGTCCAGGCGGACCCGGCGCCGAGCAGGGCCGCGGCCGGCAGCCACCCGGCCGGTACGAGGTAGAGACAGACGATGAGGGCCGCCTCGCCCCAGGTGATGCTGACCATTCCGGCGGCAGTGCGGAACCGCAGGCGGGCGAGCTGCGCCACGGCGAACGCGGCCACCGCGATGCCGAACCGGGCGGGCGCCGGCAGCGGGTTGCCCGGCGGGAGGGACGCGGGCACCGTGAGGCCGAGCACGGCGGCCAGCAGGGCGGTGACCGCCACGGCACCGGTCAGCAGGAGCACCCCGGGTGGGGCGCCGCGCAGGCCCAGCCGATCCGGAGGGTGACCGTCGCTGCCGGAGATCACGGGCCCACCCCGTCCGCCGGCGGTCCGAGGGCACGGCTGGCGGCCACTGCTGCCACGGACATCGGCCCCCCTTCCGCGCACGGCTGGGGCCTTTCGGTCCCCCCGGCGGAAGGCTAAGCCAAAGCCGGTGGTCGCAACAGGGGGCGAGCACCGGCTTCGACGTGATTCACGTGCTTGCTACCCGTTCCGGCGCTGCTCGGAGCCGTTGGGAGCGTTCGTGGGTGAATCCTGAGCGGCAATCCCGTCTGTCGGATCGGCGACTGTCGAGTCGACCCGGTCCCGCTCGGCCGGACCGGCCTGCTGCGGGAAGCGGTCGGGCAGCCGGCGCAGCCGGGCGTTCATGTTGCGGATCAGCAGGATGGTGACGATGGCCAGCAGCACGATGAGGAAGAGGCCCATCGGACCGGCCAGGCCACCGGTGCGGGTGTCACCGAAGTTGTTCTCCGCGAGCACCTGGGCGGTGGTCAGCATGGTGTTCCTCCGATGTGCGGTTGCCGACCAGCGTAGCCCGCTGGGAGATCAGTGGGCATCGCACGTCTCGCGGACCCCGGCGAACAGGTCGGACTCGGGCAGCGGGCTGTCCACCAGCGAGCGGGCGAGTTGGAAGTCCTCGGTGGGCCAGGCGCGCCGCTGGAGCTCCATCGGCACGTGGAACCAGAAGCCGTCCGGGTCGATCTGGGTGGCGTGGGCGCGCAGGGCGTCGTCGCGGACCGGGAAGTATTCGGCGCACTCCACCCGGGTGGTGATCCGCGGTCCCTTGTCGGGACGGTCCTCCCAGCGCTTGAGCCACTCCTCGTAGGGCGACTCGAGCCCGGCGGCGAGCATCGCCTCGTGCAGGGCCATGATCTTGCCCTTGGAGAAGCCGATGTCGTAGTAGAGCTTCAGCGGCTGCCACGGCTCACCCAGCTCCGGGTGGCGCTCCGGGTCACCGGCCGCCTCGAACGCGGCGACGGTCACCTTGTGGGTCATGATGTGGTCGGGGTGCGGGTAGCCGCCTTCCTCGTCGTACGTGGTGACGACGTGCGGACGGAACTGGCGCATCAGCCGCACCAGCGGCGCGGCGGCCACGTCGACGTCCTGGAGGCCGAAGCAGCCCTCGGGCAGCGGCGGCAGCGGATCGCCCTCGGGCAGCCCGGAGTCGACGAAGCCCAGCCAGGCCTGCTCGACGCCGAGGATCGCCCGGGCCGCATCCATCTCGGCGCGGCGGATCTCGCCGATGTTGGCCCAGACGTCCGGCCGGTCCATCTTGGGGTTGAGCACGCTGCCCCGCTCGCCGCCGGTGCAGGTCACGACCAGGACATCCACCCCCTCGGCAACGTATTTCGCCATGGTCGCGGCGCCCTTGCTCGACTCGTCGTCGGGATGGGCGTGCACCGCCATGAGACGCAGTTGCTCTGCCACCTTCGGCGCTCCTCGTCTGTGCCGGCCGGCCGGGCCCGCCCGGGCCGACCAGCTGACCTGCCGGAATCTCCCCCCGGGCCCGCGGAAACCCCGTGCCGGCCGGTCGGCGCCGCCGCCGACCTGCCATCCTTGGTAATGCCCGGGCTGGGAAGATGGACTCTGCCATTCTTGCCGATGCCCACGACAACAACGCCAGGAGATACCCGCCGGTGAGCGAGACGCACGCCACAATCGCACCGGGTGCGCCGGTCTTCCCGCCCGGCCGGTACGGCCGTCGCCGGGAGCCGGGACGCCGCCGTCCGCTCCTGCTGGCGCTGTCGGCGGCCGTCCTGCTGGCGGTGCTGGGGCTGGTCGCCACCAAGCTCTACACCCAGTACGGCGACCCCGAGTACCGGGCCCAGGTGATCACCTACACCGGGATCACCGACTCGCGGGTGGTGGTCGACTTCCGGGTCACCGTGCCCCCGGGCGGCTCGGCGACCTGCGTGCTGCGGGCCCGCACGCACGACGGTGCCGAGGTGGGCCGCGCCGAGGCCACCGTGACCGCCGGCCCCGGTGAGCGGCACGTCACCGCCCGGCACGAGGTGGCCACCACCGCCCGCCCGTTCATCGGCGAGGTCGTGCGCTGCCGGCCGCCCGGCTGAGCCGACCGTCCCACCTGCTCGAACACCTCACGACGGGTCCCGTCACCAGCACCCGTGGTGATCGGCGACACCCCTGCTGGGCCGGCACTGGTAACTTGATAGTTCACCTGTCAGCCAGTCCGCACAACCGAGGAGACCGCCTGTGTCCACCAATGGCAACGAGGCGCCCGCCACGTGGCTGTCCCAGGACGCGTACGACCGCCTCCAGGCCGAGCTCGACGAACTGATCGCCAACCGGCCGGTCATCGCCGCCGAGATCAACGCCCGGCGGGAGGAGGGCGACCTGCGGGAGAACGGTGGCTACCACGCCGCCCGCGAAGAGCAGGGCAAGGCCGAGGGCCGCATCCTCTACCTGAAGGAGCTGCTCCGCACCGCCAAGGTCGGCGAGGCGCCGACCGCCGACGCGGTATCGCCCGGCATGGTCGTCACCATCTACTTCGACGACGACGCCGACGACACGGAGACCTTCCTGCTCGGCTCCCGGGAGATCGCCTCCACCACCGACCTGACCGTCTACAGCCCCGAGTCCGCGCTCGGCAAGGCGATCCTGGGCGGCAAGGCGGGCCAGACCTGCACCTACACGGCGCCCAGCGGCGCCGACATCAAAGTGACGGTCGTCAAGTTCGAGCCGTTCTCCGGCTAACAGCCAACCGGACCCGCGCCGGATGGCTCGGGTCCGACCCGACCGAGGCTGACAGGCTCCTCGGACCCGAGCCACACCAAACCGCCCCGGCCTGCCGGCCGGGGCGGTTTCGCATTCGCGCGCCCCGGACCGGATCATCGGCCGGGGCGGTTTCGCATTCGCGGGCCCCGGACCCGATCGTCGGGCCGGTCGCGCATTCTCGGGCCCCGACGGGATCACGACTCGCCGGCGAACACCACCTGGTAACCGCTGGCCCGCAGGGCGCTGATCAGCGTGTCGGAGTGCTCCACGCCGCGGGTCTCCACCGACAGCGCCACCTCCACCTCGCCGAGGCGCAGGTGCGGGTTGGCCCGCTGGTGTTCCACGTCGACCACGTTGGCCCGGTGCTCGGCGATCTCGTGCAGCAGCGAGGCGAGCTGACCCGGGCGGTCCGTGCAGCGCACGGTGAACCGCAGGTAGCGGCCGGCCGCGGCCAGGCCGTGCTCGATCACCCGGAGCATGAGCAGCGGGTCGATGTTGCCGCCGGAGAGCACCGCCACCACCGGCGCCTCCACCTGGACGGCCCCGGCCAGCAGCGCGGCCACACCGACCGCGCCGGCCGGCTCCACGACCTGCTTGCCGCGTTCCAGCAGCATCAGCAGGGCCCGGGAGATGTCCTCCTCGGAGACGGTGACGATGTCGTCGACCAGCTTGCGGACGTGGGTGAAGGTCAGCTCGCCGGGACGGCCGACCGCGATGCCGTCGGCGATCGTGGAGAACGACGACAGGCGGACCGGCTCGCCGGCCTTGAGCGAGGGTGGGAAGGCCGCGGCGGTGGCCGCCTGGACCCCGATCACCCGTACGTCGGGGCGCAGCGCCTTGGCCGCCACCGCCATCCCGGAGATCAGACCGCCGCCGCCCACCCCGGTCACGATGGTCTTCACGTCCGGGCACTGTTCGAGGACCTCCAGCGCCACCGTGCCCTGACCGGCGATGACGTCCGGGTGGTCGAACGGGTGGATGAACACCGCTCCGGTCCGCTCGGCGAAGGTCTGCGCCGCCACCAGCGACTCGTCCACCGTGTTGCCGACCAGCTCGACCGTGGCGCCGTACCCCTTGGTGGCGGCCACCTTCGGCAGCGGCGCGTTCACCGGCATGAAGACGGTGGCGTGGGTGCCGACCAGGCCGGCGGCGAGCGCCACCCCCTGCGCGTGGTTGCCGGCGCTCGCCGCGACCACGCCACCGGCCCGCTCCTCGGCCGAGAGCCGGGAGATCCGCACGTACGCCCCGCGCACCTTGTACGACCCGGCGCGTTGCACGTTCTCGCACTTCAGCCACGCCGGCCCGCCCAACGCCGCGCTGAGCGGCCGGGAGGGCTCCAGTGGGGTGGTGCGGGTGACGCCGGCGAGCAGCTCCCGCGCGGCCCGTACGTCGGCGAGACCGACCAGTTCCGTCATGCCCCGATCGTGCCACCCGCCCCCGGCGGCACCTGCGGCGACGCCACCGTCGAATCGGTCACCCCTGGAGGCGGACCGGTGACCGGCTGCGCCGGGTAGGCATAACCCTGCGGCGGCGGCCCGGTGACGGGCTGCGCCGGGTAGGGGTAGCCCTGCGGCGCGCCGGGCGTCGGCCAGCCGGGGTGGGCGGGCCAGGCCGGCCGGCCGAGGGCGATCCGCTGTTCCTGGGCGGTCGAGATCCGCCGGATCAGCACGATCAGCGACACCGCGGCGACCAGGCAGGCGACCAGCGGGACCAGGTGCCACCCGAGCACACCCTGGTAGTAGTCGACATACCGCTGGAACTCGGGGTCCGAGGCGGGGTCCTCGGGCAGGCGGGCGTACGCCTGATCGTCGCGCCGGCTGACGAAGCGCTCCCCCAGGCTGAAGGCCAGCCACGCCACCCACCAGACGAAGACCAGGCCCGGGGTGAACCGCTTCCAGAGGCTGTCCCGGGCTAGGTTGGCGACCACCCGGGCGGGCACCACGAAGTTGGCGAACGGCACCAGCCAGCCGGCGATCGCCCAGCCGGCGCCGAGGTGGGGCAGCGCGCCCGGGAAGGCGTCCAGGTTCTTCCGGGCCCGCCAGGTCCAGACGATCACCAGCACGGCGGCGGCCACGTACGCCAGCAGGAACGGCAGCGACAGCACCACCTCGACCAGCACCGCGCCGAGCAGCACGTCCGGGTCCTGGCTCTCCCTCGCGCGCCCGGCCAGCACGGCACCGACCAGCGGAAAGAGCGCCACCACCAGATAGAGCAGCGCGGTCGCACCGACCGCGATCGAGGCCGCCAGGCCGATGCCCCGCACCGAGTACGTCGGCACGCCCTGGGTGAGGGCGGGCTGGCCGTGTGGGGTGTAGCAGTTCTGACACTCGTTGTCGCTGGGAGACGTCTCGTCCCCGCAGGTGTGGCAGCGCATGGATGACCGTCCAGGGGTGCGTGGGTGCGCACACGCTAGACGATCAAGCGTGGGCCGGCGACCCCGTGCCGATCCGGGGGTAGTCGGGGGCGTGCCGCTGCCACGGCGCCTGCATCTCGAACTGCCCGGCCACGCCGAGCAGCAGCAGCTCCGAGCCGGGCGGGCCGACGAACTGCACGGCGACCGGCAGGCCGTCCGGGCGGCGGCCGACCGGCACCACGATCGCCGGCAGCCCGGCCATGTTCCACGGGCCGGCGTACGGGGCGTACCGGATGTTGGCCTTCATGTTGGCCAGCCAGGACCGGCCGGACCAGCCGTCGGCCGCCGGCGGGGGGCCGGCCAGCGCCGGGGTGAGCAGCAGGTCGATCGAGTGGTCGGCGAAGAAGTTCACCGAACGTTCGCGCCAGGCCGCCCGGTCCGCCTCGCGGACGTACCCCCGGCGCTGCGCCCACTCGCCCAACGCGATGTGCCGGCGGCTGCGCCGCTGGAGCCCGCCCCGCTGGAGCCCGGCGGCCTGTGCGTCGGCGGCGGCCGCGGCGAACCAGGTGGCGAGACCCTTGAGGCCGAGCGCGGTCGGGTAGACCGGCTCGGCAGGGACGGCGTCGTGCCCGGCGGCGGCGAGCAGCCGGCCGGCGGCGGCCACCGCGTCCCGGTTGGGCGCGTCCGGCGAGACGCCACGGACCGGCGAGCGCAGCGACACGCCCACCCGCAGCCGCTGCGGCGGCACCAGCTTGTCGGGGCGGCGGCCGGCCAGCACGGAGAAGGCGACCGCCGCGTCGGCGACCGTGGTGGCCAGCATGCCGTGCTCGGCGAGGCCGAACCAGTCGTCCGCGCCGAGCTGGTAAGGGATCACGCCCCGGCCGGGCTTGAGCCCGACGAGGCCGCAGCACGCGGCCGGGATGCGGATCGAGCCGAGGCCGTCGTTGCCGTGCGCCATCGGCACCAGGCCGGCGGCGACCGCGGCGGCGGCGCCGCCGGACGAACCACCGGGGGTGCGCCGCAGGTCCCACGGGTTGCGGGTCACCGCCGTCTCGTCGTCGGTGAGCGCCCAGAGGCCGAGTTCCGGCATCCGGGTCACCCCGAGGATCACCGCGCCGGCACCGCGCAGCCGCCGGACCACCTCGTGGTCGGCCTCCGCCACCACGGTACGCGCGGCGGCCGAGCCGTTCCAGGTCGGCAGACCGGCGACCGGGGTGTTCTCCTTGACCGCGACCGGCACCCCGGCCAGCGGGAGGTTGGCCAGGTCCTCCTGCTCGTCGACCTTCTCCGCCTCGGTGATCGCCTCCCCGCCGCGTACCGTGCGGAACGCGGCGAGGTGGGCGTCGGCGCGGGCGATGTGATCCAGGTGATCGGCCACGACCTGGGTGGCGGAGACGTCACCCCGGCGTACGCCCCGGGCGATCTGCTTGGCGGTCGCCCCCACCCAGGTCGTCGGCATGATGTCCGGCACGGCCATCCTCCCCAGCCAGCGGTCAGCCCAGTGCCTGCTCCAGATCGGCGAGCAGGTCGTCGACCGTCTCGATGCCGACAGACAGTCGCACGAGATCGCCGGGAACTTCAAGCGGCGAGCCGGCAGCGCTTGCGTGTGTCATCCGTCCCGGGTGTTCGATCAGGGACTCGACGCCGCCGAGCGACTCGGCGAGCACGAAGAGCTTGGCCCGGTTGCAGATCGCCACGGCGTGCTCCTCGCCGCCCGCGGCGCGGAAGGAGATCATGCCGCCGAACCGGCGCATCTGCTTGGCGGCCACCTCGTGGCCGGGGTGCGCGGGCAGACCCGGGTAGAGGACCTCGCCGACCTTGGCGTGACCGTCCAGGTAGGCCGCGATCCGCTCGGCGTTGTCGCAGTGCCGGTCCATCCGTACCCCGAGGGTCTTGATGCCGCGCAGGGTGAGCCAGGCGTCGAACGGCCCGTTGACCGCGCCCATCGCGTTCTGGTGGTAGCGCAGCTCGTCGCCGAGCCCGGTGTCGGCGACGACCAGCGCGCCACCGACCACGTCGGAGTGTCCCCCGATGTACTTGGTGGTGGAGTGGACCACCACGTCGGCGCCGTGCGCGATCGGCTGCTGGAGGTACGGCGACGCGAAGGTGTTGTCGACCACCAGCAGCGCCTCCGCGTCGTGCGCGACGGCGGCCAGGGTGGCGATGTCGGCGATGCCGAGCAGCGGGTTGGTCGGCGTCTCCACCCAGACGATCTTCGTAGCGCCGGGGCGGATGGCGGCCCGCACGGCGTCCGGGTCGGAGACCTTCGCCGCGGTGTAGCTAAGCCCCCAACGCTCGGCGACGCGGGCGAAGAGCCGGTACGTGCCGCCGTACGCGTCGTCCGGGATCACCACGTGGTCGCCCGGCTTGCAGACGGTGCGCAGCAGGGTGTCCTCGGCGGCCAGGCCGCTGGCGAACGCGAGCCCGACCGGCCCGCCCTCCAGCGCCGCCAGGCACTCCTGGAGCGCGTCCCGGGTGGGGTTACCGGATCGGCTGTATTCGTAGCCCTGCCGGGGCGCGCCGACGGCGTCCTGGGCGTAGGTGCTGGTCTGGTAGATCGGTGGGATCACCGCGCCGGTGCGGGCCTCCGGGTCCTGGCCGGCATGGATGGCGAGCGTCTCGAAGCCGTGACTCATTCCCGAGACGTTAGTCCGCCGCCCGGTCCCAGTGCGTGGAACCCCGCCGCGGGTCGCACCGGTCGTGGTGTCGGTGGAACAGGCCATACTGACTCGGTGACGTCGAATGCACCGCTGCCGTCCCGGCTGACCGGGGCAGCCGACCGAATCCCGGACTCCCTGTCGGCGCTGACCGGTCCCGATCATGGCCGGGTCAGTCTGCCGGTACGGCTTGCCTGGTCGGGCCTGAGCGAGTTCGACGTGACCGATTCGCGCCAGCGGCTGACCCTGTATCGGACGCTGATGGACTGCGGCCAACGAGAGGACATCATGCGGTACGTCAACGGACCCCTGCTGCGCCGTGACTGGCCGCGGATCCGGCGACTCACCGCTCGTCGGCTGATCGCCCTGTGGGAGAAGCGACTGCCCGAATTAGCCACCTGATCGTGGACGAGACGCATCGACGGTTGCTGCGTGTCGGCTTCGCCGCCGGCGACGATCTCGGTCTCGTGCTCGCGGGTGGTTACGCACTGTCAGCGCACGAGTTGCTCAGCCGGTCGTCCAGAGACATCGACTTCGCCACTGCCACCGCGCTACCGCTACCGATCGTGGCAGCTCGACTCGCAGACGCGTACGTTGCCGCGGGGTTCAGTTGCCGAATCATCGAGGCAGGCAACCGGATGGCCCGGCTGCTGGTGTCCGGCGAGACGACGGCGTGCGAGGTGGACCTGTTGAAGGAGGCGATCGGGCCGCCGGCAGCCCTGAGCATCGGACCGGTACTCGCCTTGGACGACGCGATCGGCTTGAAAGTCAGAGCTTTGCACGACCGAGCAGCTCACCGTGACTACGTCGACATCCACGCCGCCAACGAGCGACTGAGCTAGACCGAGCTGGAGGCAATGGGCGCGCGGCACACCGTCGGGTTCTCCCTGGAGGAACTGGCCGACCGACTCGGCGCTGTTGACGAATTGGATGACCACACCTTCGCGTCCTACGGACTCACCGACGGCCACATCCGCGAGTTGCGGGCCTGGGCAGCACGGTGGGAGGACAACATCAGGGCCCGTCTGGCCAGCGGGGAGGCCGGGCCGACAGGTGTCGCAGACAGCGAGTGGGACATCTACCTCGACTCGCCCTGATGCCTGACGGAGAGAGCTGGGACTGACGCGGCGTCCCGGTGGGCGGCGGCGCTATCTAGCACTTAGCCTGGCCCGGTGAGCGGGTGCGTGTTCTGCGGGATCGTGGCGGGCGAGGTGCCGGCGTTCACCGTGGCCGACGAGCCGGACGGGGTGGCCTTCCTGGACACCCGGCCCGTCTTCAAGGGCCACGTGCTGGTGGTGCCGCGCACCCATCTGGTCACCCTCGACACGTTGCCGGCCGAGGCGATCCCGGGCTACTTCCGGCTGGTGCAGCGGCTCATCGTGGCGGTGGAGACCGGTCTGGGGTCCGGTGGGACGTTCGTGGCGGTCAACAACAAGGTGTCCCAGTCCGTCCCGCACCTGCACACCCATGTGGTGCCCCGGACGAAGGGCGACGGACTGCGCGGCTTCTTCTGGCCGCGGACCCGCTACATCGACGACGCGGAGGCCCGGGGGTACGCCGATCGGATCGCCGCCGCGCTGGCCTGACCTCGCCCCGGGCGGGTAAGGAAGCGGGGACAGGCGGTGTTGCACAGGCTGGGAAAGCCAAGAGAGGAGTGCCACCGTGTTCCTTCGCCGCATGAAGGCCGAGATGATCTCTCCCGACCAGGCCCTGCCGGGCCGCGCGATCGCGATGCCGATCGCCGACCGGCACGAGGTGCTGCCGTCCTCGCTGAAGGGGCCCTTCCCTGAGGGCGCGCAGGTCGCTGTGTTCGGGATGGGTTGTTTCTGGGGTGCCGAGCGGCTGTTCTGGACTCTGCCGGGCGTGATCACCACGTCGGCCGGTTACGCGGGCGGCTACACGCCGAACCCGACGTACGAGGAGGTCTGCTCGGGGATGACCGGGCACGCGGAGGTGGTCCAGGTGGTCTACGACCCCAGCCGGATCAGCTACGAGGACCTGCTCAAGGTCTTCTGGGAGAACCACGACCCGACCCAGGGCATGCGCCAGGGCAACGACGTCGGTACGCAGTACCGCTCGGCGATCTACGCCACCACCGACGACCAGCTCGCCACCGCGCAGGCGTCCCGGGACGCGTTCGCGCCGATCGTGGCGCGGGCCGGCAAGGGCGAGATCACCACGGAGATCGCCCGGCTCGGCGACTACTACTTCGCCGAGGACTACCACCAGCAGTACCTGGCGCCGACCAAGAACCCGAACGGGTACTGCAACCACGGCCCGAACGGGCTGAGCTGCCCGGTGGGCGTGGCCCGCACGGCCAGCTGACCCGTCCCGTCGTGCCACCGGCTGTCACGCGCGTGGCGGCCGGTCCGGCGGCCATGGTGGTCCGGCGGCCATGGTGGCATCGATTGCCGTCCACGCCGCCAACCGTTTCCGCTACTGGGACATTCGTCACAGAAGCCAGCCCGGCGAATCCTGCCATACCGGCAGCACCGACGCAGAAGCCAACTGCCCGCGTCACGTTCAGCAACCGCCATCGGGAGCAGTAGGCGCGGGCGCGAATGATAGCAATGCGTCGCCCGGTCGTCATCAGCTCAACCGGCGGATCGCAACGTCCTCTGGCAGCATGGGCCGGCATGTGCGGACTGGCTGGGGAGTTCCGCCATGACGGTTCACGCGCCGATGTGACGGCGGTGGAGCGGATGGCGGCCACCATGAGTGACCGAGGACCGGACGACAGCGGGGTGTGGTCACAGGGCCCCATCGCCCTGGGACACCGGCGCCTGAAGATCATCGACCTCTCCGCCGCGAGCGGCCAGCCCCTGGTCGACTCCGCCGCCGGTCTCACGGGCGTCTTCAACGGCTGCATCTACAACTACCGCGAGCTGCGCGCGGAGCTGCAGGCCAAGGGGCACCGCTTCTTCTCCTCCGGGGACAGCGAGGTCGTGGTCAAGGCGTACGCCGAGTGGGGGCTCGACTTCGTCGACCACCTGATCGGCATGTTCGCGGTGGCGATCAGCGAGCGGGACACCGGACGGCTGATCCTGGCCCGGGATCGCCTCGGCATCAAGCCGCTCTACCTGACCGAGGCCCCGGGCCTGGTCCGCTTCGCCAGCACCCTGCCGGCGTTGCTGGCCGGCGGCGGCGTCGACACCTCGATCGACCCGGTGGCGCTGGCCCACTACCTGAGCTTCCACAGCATCGTGCCGCCGCCGCGGACCATTCTGCGCGGCGTCACCAAGCTTCCCCCGGCCACCGTCCGGGTGTACGAGCCGGACGGCTCCCGCCACGAGCGGGTCTACTGGGATCCGTCCTTCACCCGGGCCGCCGAGCGGGCCGGCTGGTCCGCACGGGACTGGCAGGACGCGCTGCTGGAGTCGCTGACCACCGCCGTGCGCCGGCGGATGGTGGCCGACGTGCCGGTGGGCGTGCTGCTCTCCGGCGGCCTGGACTCCAGCCTGGTCGTCGCGCTCCTGGCCGGGGAGGGGCAGTCCGGCCTGGCCACCTTCTCGATCGGCTTCGACGCGGTCGGCGGCCGGGAGGGCGACGAGTTCGTCTACTCCGACCTGGTCGCCAAGACCTTCGCCACCGACCACCACCAGATCCGGGTGCCCACCGGCGACCTGCTGCCGCCGCTGGAGGCCGCCGTCGCGGCGATGAGCGAACCCATGGTCAGCCACGACTGCGTGGCGTTCTGGCTGCTCAGCCAGGAGGTGGCCCGGCATGTCAAGGTGGTCCAGTCCGGCCAGGGCGCGGACGAGATCCTGGGTGGCTACCACTGGTACCCGCCGCTCGCCGGGGTCGACCGCGAGCGGGCACTCGAGACGTACGCGAAGGCGTTCTTCGACCGCGACGCGGCCGGCCTGGCCCGGGTGCTCAATCCGGCGTGGCTGCTCGGCGGCGACCCGGCGCGCGAGTTCGTCGCCGCGCACCTGACCCGGCCCGGCGCGCACACCGCGGTCGACGCCGGCCTGCGGATCGACACCCAGGTCATGCTGACCGACGACCCGGTGAAGCGGGTGGACAACATGACCATGGCGCACGGGCTGGAGGCCCGGGTGCCGTTCCTCGACCACGAGTTCGTGGCGCTCGCCGCGAGCTGCCCACCGGAGCTGAAGCTGGCCCAGGGCGGCAAGGGCGTACTCAAGGAGATCGGCCGGCGGCTCCTCCCCCACGCGGTCATCGACCGGCCGAAGGGCTACTTCCCGGTGCCGGGCCTCACCCATCTCGAGGGCAAGCTCCTCGACCGGGTACGCGATGCCCTCACCGCCCCGGAGGCCCGCCGCCGCGACCTGTTCCGCGCGGAGTACGTCGACGCACTGCTCGCCGACCCGAACGCCGAACTGACCCCGTTGAACGGAAACAAGCTGTGGCAACTCGGACTCCTGGAAATGTGGCTCCAGAGCCACGGAATCGACTGACCGTGACCGACACCCTCGCCACCGGCACGGCCCGTATCGATCGGGAACGGATGCTGGGTCGCCGCCGGGAACGCGTCGGCCCGGGCGGCGACCCGGTCGCCCCCGGCGCACCCGAGCCACGTCGCGACGCCAACTCGGACGGGGTGGTGCTGGACTGCGGCTGGGGCCGGCTGGTCTTCGGGCAGACGTTCGGCGAGCAGGTTGCCGTTGCCGACGTGCTGCGCTCCGAGGCCGTCGGCGCCCGGGACATCTGCATCTACCTGCGGGATCCGCACGTGCTGGTCTCCCGGCTGCCGGACGAGCTGTTCATCGACCCGTCGCTGACCTACCGGCTGCCGCTGGGCGAGCGCCGGCCGGCCGCCACCGCGGCCGGCGAGGTCTCCGGCCTGACCATCCGGCCACTGCGCGACGCCGACGACGCCGACGCGGTGAACCGCATCTACGCCCGCAACGGCATGGTCACCGCCCCGGTCGAGGTGCTGGTCGACAACGCCGCCAGCGACCGGTTCCTGCACCTCGTCGCCGAGGCGGCCACCGGCGAGGTGGTCGGCACCATCACCGGTGTGGACCACGTCGCGGTCTTCGCCGACCCGGAGCGGGGCGCCAGCCTCTGGTGCCTGACCGTGGACTTCAACACGGCGCCGCCCGGCACCGGGCAGGCCCTGCTCACCGCGCTGGCCGACCGGCTCGACGAGCGGGGCCGGGCGTTCGTGGACCTCTCGGTGCTGGCCGAGAACTCCGGGGCGATCCGGCTCTACGAGCGGCTGGGCTTCCACCGCACCGGGACGCTCTGCGTGAAGCGGAAGAACCCGATCAACGAGCGGCTCTTCCTGCCCGCCACCCCTGAGGGGTACGACGGGCTCAACCCGTACGCGAAGATCGTCGCCGACGAGGCGATGCGGCGCGGCATCCGGGTGGAGGTCACCGACCCGCACTGGGGTGAGCTGAGGCTGACCAGCGGCGGCCGGACCGTGCACACCCGGGAGTCGCTGTCCGAGTTGACCTCGGCGGTGGCGATGAGCCGCTGCGACGACAAGCGGGTGACCCGGCGGATCCTCACCCAGGCGGGGCTCTCCGTGCCACGTGGCCGGACCGCCACCGGCGACGCCGACGACCTGGCCTTCCTGGCGGACGTCGGCCCGGTGGTGGTAAAGCCGGCCCGGGGCGAGCAGGGCAACGGCATCACCGTCGGGGTGCGTACGCCCGAGGCGCTGGCCGCGGCGGTCACGCTGGCCCGGCGGTTCTGCCCGGACGTGCTGATCGAGGAGCTGCGCGAGGGCGACGACCTGCGGGTCGTCGTCATCGACCACGAGGTGGTGGCTGCCGCCGTACGCCGGCCCGCCCAGATCACCGGCGACGGGCTGCACGACGTCACCGAGCTGATCGAGCGGCAGAGCCGGCGGCGGGCCGCCGCCACCGGGGGCGAGTCGCGGATCCCGATCGACGACATGACCCGTGAGGTGGTGGCCGAGGCGGGCCACCGGATGCACGACGTGCTCCCCGAGGGCCAGGTGCTCGCCGTACGCCGGACCGCCAACCTGCACACCGGCGGCACCATCCACGACGTCACCGCGGAGCTGCACCCGGAGATCGCCGAGGCGTGCGTGGCGGCCAGCCGGGCGCTGGACATCCCGGTGACCGGGCTGGACCTGCTGGTGCCCGCCCCGGACCGGCCGGAGCACGTGTTCATCGAGGCGAACGAGCGGCCCGGCCTGGCCAACCACGAGCCGCAGCCGACCGCCGAGCGCTTCGTCGACCTGCTCTTCCCCGGCACCCGGGCGCCGCAGCGGCTCTGGTCCCCGGCCGGGACCGGAGGCGCCGCGTGAACCCGAAGCCCCTGGAGCTGGACCTCGACTACCTGCGCCAGGTGCTGGTCGAGCTGCTGGAGATCCCCAGCCCGTCGGGGCGTACCGACCACATCCAGCAGTACGTCGGGGAACGGCTGTCCGCGCTCGGCATCAGCTCCACGCTGACCCGGCGCGGGGCGCTCACCGCCAGCCTTCCCGGCCCCCGGGCCACCGGCGCCGACCGGGCGATCGTGGTGCACACCGACACCATCGGCGGCATGGTGAAGGGGCTCAAGGAGAACGGCCGGCTGGAGCTGAAGCCGATCGGGACGCACAGTGCCCGGTTCGCCGAGGGCGCCCAGGTCCGGATCTTCACCGACGACCTGGACCGGGTGATCACCGGCCAGGTGCTGCCGCTGAAGGCCAGCGGGCACCGCTACAACGAGGCGGTCGACCTGCAGGGCGTCGGCTGGGAGCTGGTCGAGGTGCGGGTCGACGAGCCGGTCGCCGACGCCGCCGGCCTGCGGGCCCTCGGCGTCGACGCGGGCGACTTCGTCGCGCTGCTGGCCCACCCGACGATCACCCCGAGCGGGTACGTCAAGTCCCGGCACCTGGACGACAAGGCCGGCGTGGCCGCGGTGCTGACCGCATTCAAGGCGATGGTCGACGCGGGCGTCACCCCGGCGGTGACCGCGCACCTGCTGGTCACGGTCACCGAGGAGATCGGGCACGGGGCCAGCCACGGCCTCGACCCGGACGTGGCGGAGATCGTCTCGGTGGACGCGGCGGTGGTCGCCCCGGGGCAGCAGTCCCGGGAGGACGCGGCCACCCTGGCCATGGGCGACGGGGTGGGTCCGTTCGACTACCACCTCACCCGCAACCTGGCGTCGATCGCCCGGGAGCACGGCGTCGACCTGGTCCGGGACGTCTTCGACTACTACCGGTCGGACGTGGCGGCCGCGGTCGAGGCCGGCGCGCACGCCCGCGTGGCGCTGCTCGGCTTCGGCGTGGACGCCACCCACGGGCACGAGCGCACCCACCTCGACGGGCTGCGCCACCTGGCCCAGCTGATCTGCCTCTACCTGCAGAGCCCACTGGTCTTCCCCGAGTGGGACGCCGAGCCGGAGGGCGACCTGGCCGACTTCCCGTCGCTGGCCGTCCAACCGGCCTCCGAGGAAGGCCCCCGCGAGGGCCCGATCGGCCTGGACTGACGCGCTCCGGGCTCGGGCTGCGCTCGATGTCGGGCCTGTGATCGAAATCCGTTGCCGGGGTCGCCGGGAAGTGGATAGCGTGGCGGTACACGGGAAAGGAGGTGGTCCAGCTTTGTATAGCAATCGGACTCGTGAGGTGGCTGTCCGCTAGCCGCTGTCCTCGACAGTAATTCCGTCCGCCGCGAGGCGGGCACAGGCACCATCGTCGAGACCGTGTGGCAGCGGTGCGGCGAATCCACGACAGCCACCCGACCCCCGGGGTGCCGGCCCAGTCCAGCCGGCCCGCGCGCGAGCGCGGAAGCCCCGGGGGTCGCTTCATGCTCCAGGGGGTTCCGGTGTCCATGCGCGAGCTGGTGGTGCTCGGTACGGCCAGCCAGGCCCCCACCCGACAGCGCAACCACAACGGCTACCTGCTGCGCTGGGACGACGAGGTGCTCCTCTTCGACCCCGGCGAGGGCAGCCAGCGGCAGATGCTGCACACCGGGATCTCGGCCACCGACCTCACCCGGATCTGCGTCACCCACTTCCACGGCGACCACTGCCTGGGCCTGCCCGGCGTGATCCAGCGGCTCTCCCTGGACCGGGTGCCGCACCCGGTGGCCGTGACCTTCCCGGCCGGTGGCATTGAGTACTTCCACCGGCTGCACCACGCGTCGAGCTTCTACGAGGCGGCCGAGCTGACCGTGGAGCCGATCGAGGTCGACGGGCAGCGGATCAGCCTGGGCATCGGCACGCTGGAGGCCCGCCGGCTGCAGCACCCGATCGAGACCTACGGCTACCGGCTCATCGAGCCGGACGGCTGCCGGATGCTGCCGGAGAAGCTGGCCGCGTACGGCGTCGCCGGCCCGGCGGTCGGCGAACTGCTCCGCGTCGGCCACCTGGACCTGGCCGGACGCCGCGTCACCCGGGACGAGGTGAGCGTGACCCGCTCCGGCCAGCGGTTCGCCTTCGTGATGGACACCGGGCTCTGCGACGGGGTGTGGGCCCTGGCCGAGCACGCCGACCTGCTGGTCATCGAGGCGACGTTCCTGGAATCGGAGGCCGCCCTCGCCGCCGAGGTCGGCCACCTGACCGCGGCGCAGGCCGCACGGGTGGCGGCCGAGTCCGGGGTACGCACCCTCGTGCTCACCCACTTCTCCCAGCGGTACGCCGACCCGCGCCGGTTCGCCGACGAGGCCCGCGCGCACTTCACCGGGGAGCTGGTGATCGCCGAGGACCTGATGACCGTGCCGGTGCCGCCCCGGCGGGTAGCCTCGGCCGGGTGACTGTCGCCCTGCGCCCCGCCACCGAGGCCGACCTGATGGCGGTCGGCGCCCTGCACCAGCGCTCCAGGGTGGCGGCATACGGGGCGTTTCTGCCGGCGGCGGCGCTGGCCGAACCGACGCCGGAGGCGATGGGCCGGTACTGGGTCGAGCGCTGGCAGTGGGAGCGGGACGACCACCGGATGACGGTCGCCGAGCGCGACGGCCGGCGCGTCGGCTTCAGCTACCTGGGCCCGGACGACGAGGGCGATCCCGCCACCGGACTGCTCAACGCGATCCACCTCGAGCCCGACGAGCGGGGCCGCGGCACCGGGCGGGCGCTGATGGTCGACGCCCTCGGCGCGATGCGGGCGCGCGGCTGGGACCGGGCCGTGCTCTGGGTGCTGGAGCGGAACACGGCCGCCCGTCGGTTCTACGAGCGCGGCGGCTGGACCGCCACCGGTGCCCGCCGCGACGACCGGATCGGCCCCGCCATCGTTTGCCAGCTCCGCTACGCACGCGAAGTCTGAGGGTCCCGTCACGGCAGACGGCCTAGGAAGCCCTCTTCCCGACCAGCGGCACGCCGTTCGCTCTGAGCGGATCGGGGCATGGGCGCCGGCGCAGGCGCGTTGGCACCGGCATGGACACCGAGCACACCGAGCGGGCGGAGGACGCCGCGCTCGACGCGTACTCCCGGGTGGTGACCGGCGTGGCCGCGCGGGTGCTGCCCAGCGTGGCCGCCCTGTCGGTGCGGACCGCACGCGGCGCGGGCGCCGGCTCCGCCGTGGTGATCGGCCCCGACGGACTGCTGCTCACCAGCGCGCACGTGGTGCAGGGCGCCCGGAACGGCTCGGCCGCCTTCGGCGACGGCGTCGAAACCGGGTTCCGGGTGGTCGGCGCCGACCCGCTGTCCGACCTGGCCGTGCTGCGTGCGGAGGAGACGACCGTGCCGCCGGTGGAGCTGGGCGACGCGGACCGCCTGCGGATCGGCCAGCTCGTGGTCGCGGTCGGCAACCCGCTGGGGCTGGCCGGCTCGGTCACCGCCGGGGTGGTCTCCGGGCTGGGCCGGTCGCTGCCGGCCCGGGACGGGCGGGTCACCCGGCTGATCGAGGACGTCATCCAGACCGACGCGGCGCTGAACCCGGGAAACTCCGGCGGGGCGTTGGCCGACTCCGCCGGCCGGGTGGTCGGGGTGAACACGGCAGTCGCCGGGCACGGCCTCGGCCTCGCCGTGCCGATCAACGCCACCACCCGGCAGATCATCGCCGACCTGACCGCCGACGGCCGGGTACGCCGGGCCTGGCTGGGCGTCGCCGGCGTGCCGGTGCCGCTGCCGCCGGAGGTCGTCGCCCGGACCGGGCAGCGACGCGGGCTGCGGGTGGTGGAGGTGGTGCCGGGCAGCCCGGCCGGGATGGCCGGGATCTACCTGGGCGACGTGATCCTCGCCGCCGGCGGCCGGCCCGTGCAGGACGGACAGGGCCTGCAGCGGCTGATGCTCGGCCCGGCCATCGGCACCCGGCTGCCGGTCACCGTGCTGCGCCGGGGCGCCCTCGTCGACGTGGTGGCCGTCCCGACGGAGCTGAGCCGCTGACACGACGAGGGCCGCTCCCCGGCGGGAACGGCCCTCATCGGTGCACTCAGCGCGCGCCGAGGTGGGCGAGCAGGTCCTGCCGGGTCAGCACGCCCCTGGGCTTGCCGTCAACCAGCACCAGGGCGGCGTCGGCCTTCTCCAGCAGCCCGACCGCCTCGCTCACCGGCTGCCCGCCGCCGATCATCGGCAGCGGCGCGGCCATGTGCCGCTCGATCGTGTCGTGCAGGTGGGCCTGGCCGGTGAAGAGCGCGTCGAGCAGGTCCTTCTCGGCGATCGAGCCGGCCACCTCGCCGGTGACCACCGGCGGCTCGGCCTTGAGCACCGGGAGCTGGGAGACGCCGTACTCGCGCATGTAGTCGATGGCGTCGCGGACCGTCTCGGTCGGGTGGACGTGCACCAGTTCGGGCAGCCCGCCCGGCTTGCTGGCGAGCGCGTCGGCGACCGTCGGCTCGGTGCCGGAGTTGTCCAGGAACCCGTACCGGGCCATCCAGTTGTCGTTGAAGATCTTCGACAGGTAGCCCCGGCCGCCGTCCGGCAGCAGCACCACGACCACGTCGTCCGGGCCGGCCTTGCGGGCCACCTCCAGGGCACCCACCACGGCCATGCCGCAGGAGCCGCCGACCAGCAGGCCCTCCTCGCGGGCCAGCCGCCGGGTCATCTCGAAGGATTCCTTGTCGGAGACCTCGACGATCTCGTCGGCGATGGTCCGGTCGTACGTCTCCGGCCAGAAGTCCTCACCGACGCCCTCGACCAGGTACGGCCGGCCGGTGCCGCCGGAGTAGACCGAACCCTCCGGATCCGCGCCGACGACCTTGACCCGCCCCTCGGAGGCCTCCTTGAGGTAGCGGCCGATGCCGGAGATGGTGCCGCCGGTGCCGACGCCCGCGACGAAGTGGGTGACCCGCCCCTCGGTCTGCTGCCAGATCTCCGGGCCGGTGGTCTCGTAGTGCGAGCGGGGGTTGGCCGGGTTGCTGTACTGGTTGGGCTTCCACGCGCCGGGGATCTCCCGGGCCAGCCGGTCGGAGACGTTGTAGTAGGAGCGCGGGTCCTCCGGCGCCACCGCGGTCGGGCAGACCACCACCTCGGCACCGTACGCGCGCAGCACGTCCTGCTTGTCCTGGCTGACCTTGTCCGGGCAGACGAACACGCACTTGTAACCCTTGAGCTGGGCCACCAGAGCCAGCCCGACGCCGGTGTTGCCGCTGGTCGGCTCGACGATGGTGCCACCGGGCTTGAGCAGGCCCGCCTTCTCGGCATCCTCCACCATCCGCAGCGCGATCCGGTCCTTGACCGAGCCGCCCGGGTTGACGTACTCCACCTTCGCGAGCACGGTCGCCTGGATGCCCTCGGTGACGTTGCGCAGGCGGACCAGCGGGGTGTTGCCGATCAGGTCGACGACATTGTCGTAGTACTGCACCTCGTTGTGCCCTTCGTTGCGGCGCCGGCGTCGGCGTCC
The DNA here is from genome assembly GCF_042870725.1 of Micromonospora sp. NPDC006431. Lineage (NCBI taxonomy): Bacteria > Bacillati > Actinomycetota > Actinomycetes > Micromonosporales > Micromonosporaceae > Micromonospora > Micromonospora sp. NPDC006431. Next base: position 353,631 of record NZ_JBIAHQ010000003.1, on the reverse strand, counting down.
GAGCAGACGTTCATTCGTCGCCCAGGGTACGTGCCGTCAGGGCACCACACGTCCCGGGATGACGGAGCTTCGCCGCGCCTCCCACTCCAGGAACCGCTCGGTCTCGGCGAGCACGCTGCCGGCCAGCCAGGTGACCATCACCGCGTCGTCGGCCAGGCCGAGGACCGCCAGCGGGATCTCCGGCAGCAGGTCGATCGGCGAGACCACGTACGCCGTGGCCGCGGCCATCAGGGCCAGCCGCAGGCCGCCGTCGTACTCCCCCTTGGCGGTGGCCCGGATCATCCGGGGCAGCGCCGCCAGCCGGGCACCGAGCGAGGGACCGCCCCGCGCCCCGCTCGCCAGCGCCCGGGCCAGCGCGGCGAAGGCCCCGCTCCGCTTCAACGTCCTGCCCATGTGTGTCGCCCCTTTCCGCTCGCCCGACCAGAGTGCGGCCCCGGCGCAAGAGCGCCGCCACCCTCTCGGAAACAGGTACCCGGAACCGTGCTCCGTCAGCCGCACGATCGCGGAGAGCGGGTGTCGAAACGGCGCGATAGTGTCGGTTCATGGGGGAAGCTGGTTCCGCCGTACCAGCCGGCTGGCGGCGAGCCCGGCAGATCGCCCGCCTGGCGGCGATCGGCACGGGCGCCACCGTGGCGGCCACCGTCGCGACGGGCGGGGTGCTGCTCGGCCAGGCCCGGCAGGCCCGGCGCACCATCCCGATGGCCGAGGCACCCCCGCCCCGCTGCGACGGGGTCTACGGCGCGAAGCTTCCCGGCCCGCCCGTCACCATGGTGATCCTGGGCGACTCCTCGGCCGCCGGCTACGGCGTGCACCGCCGCCGGGAGACCCCGGGTGCGCTGCTGGCCACCGGGCTGTCCCGCCGGCTGCACCGGCCGGTCCGGCTGCACCGGTTCGCCGTGGTGGGCGCCCTGTCGGCCGGGCTGAAGCCGCAGGTCGAGTCGGCCCTGGAGGTCGAGCCGGACATCGCGGTCATCCTGATCGGCGGCAACGACGTCACCAACCGCACTCCGCCGTCGGTGGCGGTGCGCTACCTGGTCGACGCGGTCCGCACGCTGCGCGCGGCCGGCTGCGAGGTGGTCGTCGGCACCTGCCCCGACCTGGGGGCGATCCAGCCGATCCAGCCGCCGCTGCGCTGGCTGGCCCGCCGCTGGAGCCGCCAGCTCGCCGCCGCGCAGACGGTGGCGGTGGTCGAGGCCGGCGGCCGAACGGTCTCCCTCGGCGACCTGCTCGGTCCCCGGTTCGCCGCCGAGCCGGCCCGGATGTTCGCCTGGGACCGGTTCCATCCGTCCGCCGAGGGGTACGCGGTCGCCGCGGCGGCGATGCTGCCCACCCTGCTCTCCGCGCTCGGCGCCGGTCAGGAACGCCGGCCTCCGCTGCCCGGCCGGGAAGGCGTACGGTCGCTCCCAGAGGCGGCCCACGAGGCGGCCCGGCACGCGGGCACCGAGGTCAGCGGCACTCAGGTCCGGGGCCGCGACCACGGACCCGGCGGGCGCTGGGCGCAGCTTCGGCGGCGTGCCTTCTTCGGCGTCGGCGCGGTGCCGCACTCCGGTGACCACGCCGAGTCACCGACCCTGGAGGGACTGGCATGAGCGGGCCCAGTGGGGGCATCATCAGGCACAACGCGAGCGTGGCATGAGCCCGGCTCGCGAGCCGATCGGCCTGTGCGCCGTCGGCCCTGGGGAGGTGTCGTCATGACGGGGCATAACGAGTTCGTGGTCCGGCTGGGTCGGGCCGCGGCCCTCTCCCTGGTCGCCGGCACGGTGGGTGGGGCGGCGATCCTCGCCGGCCAGGCCATCGCCGCCCGCAGCCGCCAGTACGCGCAGCCCGAGCTGAGCCTCGCGCTGCGCGCCACGGTCGGCCGGGCGGACGCGCCGCCGCTGCGGCTGGTGCTGCTCGGCGACTCGTCGGCGCTCGGCGTCGGGGTGGACCGCTTCGAGGAGACCATCGGCGGCCAGCTCGCCCACCTGCTGGCGGAGGGGCCGACCGGCCGGCGGGTGCACCTGTCCAGCGTGGGCGTCTCCGGGTCCCGCTCCACCGACCTGGCCACCCAGGTGGCCCGGGCGCTGCTCGGTGAACGCCCCGACGTGGCGGTGATCCTGATCGGGGCCAACGACGCGACCGCGATGGTCCGCCCGGCGGACGCGGCCGCGTACCTGAGCTCGGCGGTGCGCCGGCTGCGCGAGGCGCACGTCGAGGTGGTGGTGGGCACCTGCCCCGACCTCGGCGCGGTCCGCGCGGTCGCGTCCCCGCTCCGGCAGGTGCTCGCCTGGTCCGGGCGGCGGCTCGCCCGCGCCCAACTGTCGGCCGTGCTGGACGCCGGGGGCAGCGTCGTCGACCTGGGCACCGAGACCGGCCCGGTGTTCCGGGCGGACGCGGGGACGTTCTGCCACGACGGCTTCCACCCCTCCGCCGACGGCTACCGGGTCTGGGCGCACGCCCTGCTCCCCACAGTCGAGGCGGCCGCGGCGGTCGCCTCCCGGCACCACTGACCGGGCCCGCCGGGGGTGACATTTCCCGCCCGGCGGCCAGCTTCCACCGAAAGTTACTCGCGGGTTAACGTTGGTTCATGCCGATTGAGTCGCCCCGCGACGCCGTCATCGTCGCCACCGCCCGGTCCCCCATCGGTCGCGCGTTCAAGGGTTCCCTGCGGGACGTCCGCCCGGACGATCTGGCCGCCACCATAGTCCAGGCCACCCTCGACAAGGTACCCGCGCTCGACCCCACAACGATCGACGACCTCTACCTGGGCTGCGGCCTGCCCGGGGGCGAGCAGGGCTTCAACATGGCCCGGGTGGTCGCCACCCTGCTCGGCCTGGACGGCCTGCCCGGCGCCACGCTGACCCGATACTGCGCCTCCTCGCTGCAGACCACCCGGATGGCCATGCACGCGATCCGGGCCGGCGAGGGCGACGTCTTCATCTCCGCCGGCGTCGAGACCGTCTCCCGGTACGCCCGGGGCAACTCGGACACCCTGCCGCCGGAAGCGCGGGCGCTGGTCGGCGGCGGTTGGGAGAACCCCCGCTTCGCGGCGGCGCGCGAGCGGTCCGCGGTCCGCGCCCAGGGCGGCGCCGAGGTGTGGACCGACCCGCGCGAGGCCGGCCAACTCCCCGACATCTACCTGGCGATGGGGCAGACCGCGGAGAACCTCGCCCAGGTCTACGACATCACCCGCGAGGACATGGACGCCTTCGGCGTCCGCAGCCAGAACCTGGCCGAGAAGGCGATCGCGGACGGCTTCTGGGCCCGTGAGATCACCCCGGTGACCACCCCGGACGGCACCGTGGTCAGCGCCGACGACGGCCCGCGGCCGGGCGTGACCCTGGCCGGTGTCGCCGGCCTGAAGCCGGTCTTCCGTCCGGACGGCCGGATCACCGCCGGCAACTGCTGCCCGCTCAACGACGGCGCCGCCGCCGTGATCGTGATGAGCGCCCAGCGGGCGCGGGATCTCGGCCTCACCCCGCTGGCCCGGATCGTCTCCACCGGCGTCACCGCGCTCTCCCCGGAGATCATGGGACTCGGCCCGGTCGAGGCGTCGAAGCAGGCGCTCAAGCGGGCCGGCATGACCATCGACGACGTCGACCTCGTCGAGATCAACGAGGCGTTCGCCGCGCAGGTGATCCCGTCGTACCGGCAGCTCGGCATCCCGGAGGAGAAGTTGAACGTCATGGGCGGCGCGATCGCCGTCGGGCACCCGTTCGGCATGACCGGGGCCCGGATCACCGGCACCCTGCTCAACGCCCTGGAGTGGCACGACCGGACCATCGGGCTGGAGACCATGTGTGTCGGCGGCGGCCAGGGCATGGCCATGGTGCTCGAACGGCTGAGCTGATTCGACGAAGACGGACCCGGGTAGCGGAGGCGCCATGGCGATAGTCGTGGAACGCGAGCGCAAGTACTCCGGGGACGAGGCATTCCGACTGCCGGACCTGACGGGGTGCGGTGGCGTCACGGCGATGTCCGACGCCACCGCCCTCGACCTGGACGCGGTCTACCTGGACACCACCGACCTGCGGCTGGCCCGGAGCGGCTTCGCGCTGCGACGGCGTACCGGCGGGCACGACGCGGGCTGGCACCTCAAGGTCGGGGCCACCGGCGGCCCCCGGACCGAGTACCAGTTCCCCGCCGGGCCGGATGACAGCGACCCACCGCCCGAGTTGGTCGCGCTCTTCCGGGCCGCGTCCCGGGGCCGGCCGGTCGCCCCGGCCGCCCGGATCGTCACCCGCCGCCGGGAACGCCGCCTCCTCGACCCGGCCGGCCGGACCTTGGCCGAGGTGGCCGAGGACCGCGTCGAGGCCCACGACCTGGTCGGCGGCGAACGGCAGGCGTGGCACGAGATCGAGGTCGAGCTGGTCGACGGCGACGAGGCCCTGCTCGACGCGGTGGAGGGGCGGCTGCGCGAGGCCGGGGCCCGGCCGGTGCCGGTGTCCAAGTCGCACCGGGCGCTCGCCAGCCGGCTCGCGGCCGCCCGGCCGGCGCCCGCCGATCCCGGTGCGGCGCCGGTGCTCGACCACGCCGCCGCCCAGCGCGACGCCCTGATCGGCAACCACCCGGGCGCGTGGAGCGGCGACGAGGACGCGGTGCACGACATGCGGGTCGCCGTCCGCCGGCTCCGCTCCACCCTGCGTACGTTCGGCGGGCTGTGGGACCGGCGGGAGAGCGAGTTGGTGCGCGGCGAGCTGCGCTGGCTGGGCGGGCAGCTCGGGCCGGTCCGGGACACCCAGGTGATGGCCGCCCGGCTCGCCGACGCCGTCCACGCGGAGCCGGACGAGCTGGTGCTCGGCCCGGTCGCGGCGCGGCTCGCCGAGCGGTTCGCCGCCGACCTGGCCACGGCGCTCGACGAGCTACGCACGGCACTCGACTCCGACCGGTACGCCGAGCTGCTGCGCCGGCTGGACGCGCTGCTGGAGGGGCCGCCCGCCCGGGCGGTGGACGCCCGCTGGGTGGCCCGCCGGGTCCGCCGCGCGGTGCGCCGGGCGGACGAGCGCCTGGACCGGGCCCTGGCCGCCGGGCACCGGGCCGGCGGGACCGACGACATCGCCCTGCACGAGGCGCGCAAGGCGGCCAAGGCGGCCCGCTACGCGGTCGAGGTGCGCGAGCCGGCCGCCGGGAAGCCCGCCGCCCGACTGGTGGCACAGCTCAAGGACCTGCAGGACCTGCTCGGCGCGCACCAGGACTCGACGGTCACCCGCGAGGTGCTGCGCCGCCAGGCGCTGCGGGCGTACGCCGCCGGCGAGAACACCTTCACGTACGGTGTCCTGCACGCCGGGCAGGCCGCGGCGGCCGACCGCGAGCTGCCGGGTCTGCTGCGGGCGCGGGACCGGGCCCGGCGGCGGAAGGTCCGGCGCTGGCTGACGCGGGCTGGCTGACGGCAGCGGCGACCGGGCGCCCGGCTGATCCGGGAGGGCTTCGGCTCCTGGCACGCCCCGATCCCGCGGCTACAGCGCGGAACGGGTGCCGGCCACCGCGGCGACGGCCTCGGCCAGCACCGACTCCGGTGGACCGGCCGCCACCAGGTCGGCGGCGACCACCCGGAGCTGGTCGGGCAGGACCAGGTCGTTACCGAGCCGGGGCACCTCCCGGCGCGGCTCGCCCTCCGCGTCCGCCGCCAGGTTGGCGATCTCCTGCACCAGCTTGTGCACCAGGTCGGCCCGCGACACGTTGCCGCCCGCGGCCACCGCCGACCAGCGCGGCTGCTGCCAGTGCCCGACCTGTCGGACCAGCAGCTCCACCGCCCGGTCCAGTTCCGCTGCGCTCATCGCGGCCGAGTCTACGGTCAGCGCCGGGCGTAGCTGAGCAGGCGGAGGATCTGCCAGTACAGGAAGATCAACCCGACCAGCAGCCCGAACGCGCAGAACCAGGCGTACCGGCGGGGCAGGCCGGCCCGAACCGAACGCTCGACCAGATCGAAGTCGAGGATGAAGCTGAACGCCCCGGCGATGATCGCCACCACCGAGAAGACCCACGGCAGCCAGCCGACCTGGCCGGTGAGGTTGTACGCCTCCAGGGCCTGCCGCCCGGTGAGCAGGTACGCGACCAGGTTGACCAGCCCGAGCGCCACGATCCCGAGGAGCGTGCCGACGACCAGCCGGGCCAGCCGTGGGGTGGCCCGGACCACCCGGGCCCGATAGAGCAGGGCCATCCCGAGGAAGACGCCGAAGGTGCCGATCACCGCCTGGGCCACGATCCCCGGATACACCATCTCGAAGGCCCGGCTCGCCACCCCGAGCAACAGCCCCTGGAGCACCGCGTACGCGGCGATGACCGGCGGGCTGGTGATCTGCCTGAGGGAGATGACCAGCACCAGCGCCAGGCTGGCCAGGGAACTGCCGACGAGCGCCGCCGAGATCCAGATCGCCGGCGGTACGACCACCCAGGCGGCGACCGCCGTGACGCCGGTGAGCACCAGCAGACCGACCGTCCGGCTGACCACGTCGGCCACGGTCATCGTCTCGGCGGCCCCGAGGCCGAGCACCTGGCGCTCGGTCCGGCCGACGTCGTCCAGTCGGGTCAGCACCGGATTGGCACTCCGCACCGCGACCTCCTCGCCGACGTACCCCGCTCCCACTCTGCCCCCGGTGATCCGGCGGCGGCGGGAAAACGAGGACGCCCGCCGCCGCGGTCGCGGCAGGCGGGCGTCGCAGGTCGGGCGGCGGGACCGTCAGTCGTCGCCCTGGAAGTAGCTGAGCAGGCGCAGCACCTCCAGGTAGAGCCAGACCAGGCCGACCACGATGCCGAACGCGGCGGTCCAGGCGTAGCGCTGCGGAAGCCCCATCCGCACGCCGTCTTCGATCTGGGCGAAGTTGAGGACGAAGCTCAACGAGGCGACCACGATGCAGACCAGGCTGAAGCCGATGCCCAGCGGGCCGCTGTCGCGCAGGCCGGTGTGCACGCCGAAGAGCGCGAGCACCAGGTTGATCAGCATGACCGCGAAGAGGCCACCGATGACCGCGATCATGATCCGGGTGAACTTCGGGGTGGCCCGGATGACCCGCGCCTTGTAGAGCGTCGCCATCAGGAAGAACACGCCGAAGGTCGCCACCACGGCCTGGAGCACAATGCCGTTGTAGAGCGACTCGAACGCCTTGCTGACCATGCCGACGAAGACGCCCTCGACGATCGAGTAGGCCACCACCAGCGCCGGGTTGGCCATCCGCGAGAACGAGATGATCATACCGAGCACCAGACCGACGACCGCGGCACCGATCCAGGCGACGCCGACCAGGGCGTCCGGGACGAGCGCCCAGGCGGCCGCGGCGGAGACGCCGAGGATGCCGAGCAGCATGACCGTCTTGACGACGACGTCGTCCAGGGTCATGGGGGTCACGGTGGGCGCGGCCGCCGGGTAGCCGTACCCGGGGGTCGGGTACTGCTGCGGCTGCGGCTGGTACTGCTGCGGGTATCCGGGCTGACCGTACGGCCCGGGCTGGGCGTACCCGGCCGCCCGCTCACGCTCGGCCGCCTGGCCGAGCCGGGCGAGCACCGGGTTCGAGGTCTTCACTTCTCAGGCCTCCCTCAGGGGGTCGATGCACGTGAACGTGCCTCTCCAGGGTAAACGTGGCACGCACCCCCGCGCCGGGAGTGAAGCTGTGGGAAAGCTGAGAGTCTGGTGCCCGGGGCGGGGCTCGAACCCGCACGCCTTGCGGCAGCCGCTTTTAAGGCGGCCGTGTCTGCCGTTCCACCACCCGGGCAGGTGGCACCGGCGCGCCGACACGCGGCGGTGCAGATCTCACCGTAGCCGCTACGGCGCCACCTGGCGTACCCCGCGGGCCGCCACCGCTATGGTCGAGGCCGTGACCAGCGCCGCCCGCACCGCCCCCGGACCCGACCGCGACCAGGCGCTCCGCCTCGACCCGGCAGCCCCCCGCCCGACCCGGACGGCCCGCCTGCTGGCCACCGCGGACCGGCACCGCGCGGACCTGCTCGCCGGGCTGCTCTTCACCCTGCTCGCCGGCTGGCTCACCCACGGGCTGTGGCCGGCGCCGGGGCAGCGGGTGCTCGCGCTCAACGCGGCGGACCAGACCCTCTACGAGTGGTTCCTGGCCGTCGACTCACGCGCCCTGCTCGGCGACTTCAGCCTGCTCACCGACCGGCTCAACGCCCCCGACGGGGTCAACCTGATGGCCAACACCACGGTCATCGCGCTCGGGGTGCTCCTCGCCCCGGTCACCTGGGCGTTCGGGGCACCGGTCACCTTCGCCCTGCTGGCCGCCGGCAACCTGGCCGGCACGGCGGTCGCCTGGTACCTGCTCTTCACCCGGACGCTGCGGGCCCGCCGGCTCGCCGCCGGACTCGGCGCCGCACTGTGCGGCTTCGGGCCAGGCATGGTCTCGCAGAGCAACGGGCACCTGCACATGACCGCCCAGTGGCTGGTTCCGGTGATCGTCTGGCTGGTCATCCGGCTGCTCCGGGCCGCCGACCCGGCCGGCCGCCCGGCCGGACCGGACCGCTGGCGGCTGGCCAGCTCGGCGGTCGGGCTGGCCGCGGCGGTCACCGCCCAGCTCTTCATCGGCGAGGAAGTGCTCTTCCTCACCGCGGTCACCCTGCTGGTGATGACGCTGGCATACGGGCTGACCGACCGGGCCCTGCTGCGCCGGGCGCTGCCGGCGTTCGGCGGGGGAATGATGGTCGCCACCGGTCTGGCGCTTCTCGTGCTGGCATACCCGTTGTGGTACCAGTTCGCCGGGCCGCAGGGCGTCGCCGACGGCATGTTCAGCCCGGACTACTTCTCCGCCGACCTGGCCAGCTGGTCCACCCTCTCCCCACAGTCCGTGCTGGGCAGCGCGGCCGCGTCCCGCCTGACCACCGGGCCGGCCGAGTACAACACCTTCCTCGGCTGGCCGCTGCTGCTGGTCACCGCCGCCTGCGCGCTCTGGCTGGGCCGGCGCCCGCTGGTGGTCGCCTGCGTCGCCGGCGCGCTGGTCATGGGGGCGCTGTCGCTCGGTCCCGAGGTCATCGTCGCCGGCGAACGGACCGGGCTGCCCGCCCCGTACGCCCTGCTGGCCGGCGTGCCCGTGGTGGACGGCGCGCTGCCGATGCGGTTCGCCCTGGCGGTGCTGCCGCTGGTCGGGACCGTGCTGACCCTCGCGGTGGACCGGGCGCTGGCGGCATCCGGCCGGGCCCGGCGGCTGGTGCCGCTGGCCGTCGGCGCGGCCCTGCTCACCGTCTTCCCCACACCGCTGCCCACCACCGACCGGCCGGCGCTGCCCGAGTTCGTCACGGCCGGCCACTGGCGGCAGTGCGTCCGGCCCGGCGGAGTGCTGGTCCCGGTGCCCGCCGCCACCCCGGCAGACCCATGGCCGATGCGCTGGGCCACCGCCGCCGACGCGGCGTTCGGCATGCCCGAAGGCTTCTTCATCGGCTCGTACGGCCGGGACGGCTCGGCGGCCATGGGCACCTACAAGCGCCCCACCTCGGCCCTGCTCGCCGACATCGCGAAGCGGGGGGTGCCCGCCGCGGTCGGCGACGAGCAACGCCGGCAGGCGGCCCGGGACATCCAGTTCTGGGGCGCCTCCTGCGTGGCACTGACCGACGACGCGCCGCACGCGGAGACCCTGCGCAGGACTCTGGAGCAGCTCTTCGGCCCGGGCACCCGGGTCGCCGACGCCTGGACCTGGCGGTTCTGACCGGCACCACCACATACCGCACACGAAGTCGCTCACCGCGCCCTGCCCAACCAGGGAGGCGACACTTTCGGGGAAAGTGGCCCCTCAGAGCGCCGCGAGGGACCACTTTCAGCGAAGGTGCGCCCTGACCGCAGGAAAGGGACTGCGACCGGTACGGGAAAGGGCCCTCCCCGTCCGGGGAGGGCCCTTTGCGGCGAACTCAGCCGCCGACCGGAGAACTCAGCGGCGGGCGCCGATCGGGGCGGACGCCTCGGCGAACTCCTCGCGCGGGTCGTGCAGCTGGCCCAGCGCAACCACCTCACGCTTGAGGAAGAACGCCAGCGTCCAGTCGACCACGACCCGCACCTTGCGGTTGAACGACGGGATCCGCGACATGTGGTACGTGCGGTGCATGAACCAGGCCGGCCAGCCGGTCATCTTCACCCCGTAGACCTGCGCGACGCCCTTGTGCAGGCCGAGGCTGGCCACGCTGCCCGCGTGCTTGTGCTTGTAGTTGACCGGCTCGCGCCCGCGGATCACATTCGCGATGTTGTCGGCCATCCGGGCGGCCTGCCGGACGGCGTGCTGGGCGCTCGGCGAGCAGAAGTTGCCCGGCTCCTTGGTGAGGTCCGGCACGGCGGCGCAGTCACCCGCGCTCCACGCGCCCTCGACCACCCGGTCGCCGTCGACGATCTGCAGGGTGGGCAGGCAGGTGACCCGGCGGCGCTCGTCGCGCGGGAAGTTGGTGGCGTCCAGCATGGGCGACGGCTTGACGCCGGCCGTCCAGACGATCGTGTCGGCCGGGAAGCTGTCGCCGTCGGAGAGCTTGACGATGCCATCGACACACGACTCGAGCCGGGTGTCCAGGCGGATGTCCATGTTCCGCTTGAGCAGCTGCTGCACCGTGTAGGCGCCCATGTCCCGGTCGACCTCGGGCAGCACCCGCTGGGTGGCTTCGACCAGGACCCAGCGCATGTCCTCCGGCTTGAGCTCCGGGTAGTAGCGCAGCGCGTCCCGAGCCATGTCCTCCATCTCGGCCAGCGCCTCGATGCCGGCGTAGCCACCCCCGACGAAGGCGAAGGTCAGCGCGCGGCGGCGGACCTCCGGGTCGGTCGTGACGGCCGCCACGTCGAGCCGGTCCAGCACGTGGTTACGCAGGAAGACGGCCTCGCCGATGGTCTTGAACCCGATGCCGTGCTCGTGCAGGCCGGGGATCGGCAGAGTGCGGGAGACCGAGCCGGGGGCGACCACCACGTGGTCGTACGGGATCTCCCGGGTCGGGCCGCTGATCGGCTGCACGATCGCGGTCTTCCGGTCGTGGTCGATCCGGGTCACCGCACCCGCCACCACCGTGCACCGGCGCAACTCCCGTCGCAGCGGCACCACCGCGTGCCGGGGCGAGATGTTGCCCGCCGACGCTTCCGGGAGGAACGGCTGGTAGGTCATGTGCGGCTGCGGGTCGACGACGATGACCTCGGCCTCACGGGAGCTCAGCTTCTTGGACAGGCGCAGAGCGGCGTACAGGCCCACGTGCCCGGCACCCACGACAAGGATCCGCTTCGGATTCACGTCATCTATCTTTCCCCCGGCGGCTCGACTAATCCCGTTCGAGACCCCCCGTTGTGACGGAGCACAACCCCTGTGACCTGCACAACGTCCCGCGATGTCCCGCTATCTGCGACGCAGGAGAAAGCTGAGCAGCGCGGTGAGACCCACCGCGACCAGCAGCCCGGCCACCGTGGCCGCCTGAAAACCACGGCTCCCACCGACCCCGCCGAGCCAGGCCAGCACGATGCCGAGCACCGCGCTCGCCAGCACCACTCCGCCGGCGCGGGTCAGCCACCGCAGGACCAGGTCCGGATCGACCACCGCATCGAACGGCAGCAGTGCGGCCAGCGCGCAGAGCGTGTGCGCCAGGTAGAGCAGGGCCGCCACGGCGAGCAGCCGCCAGAGCTCCGGCGGCCGGTCGTATCCGAGGGTGGCGAGCAGCCAACCACCGACCGTGACCAGTGCCGCGAAGGTCGGCCAGATCCGGCGCGGCCCGACCGCCGGCAGCACCGCCACCACCGTCAGAGCCAGCACCGACCGCGGGGTGAACGCCCGCACCGGGTACGCGACCAGGAAGCCGACCAGCACGGTGAGGAAGACGCCGCCGCGGACCAGCAACGGCGTGAGACCGATCCGGCTGACCGTGTAGCGCAGCGCGCGGACCCGCTCGTGCAGTGCTTCGAGAAGGTCGTTCATCGCTTCCCACCTTCGTGCGCGACGGCGGGACGCCGCCTCACCGGCCACCCACCCGCGGGACGGTGGCCAGGCGGGCCACGTCGCGCAGCACCTGATCGAGGCTGCCCGCGCCGGCCCAGCGGACCACCGGCACGCCGTGCTCGCGGAGCTGACCGATCATCGTGTCCCGGTCCAGCCGCCACAGCCGATAGGCGACCTCGGCCCAGCCCTGGCCCTTCGGCACCGGCAGGTCAGCCGGCAGGGTGTCCACCGCCACCACGAACCGCCCGCCCCGGGCCATCCGGGCCAGCATCTGGGCCGAGCGCTCGTCGAGCAGCGGGGTGAGCACCACCAGCAGCGCGTCCGAGGAGAGCAACTGCGGGCCGAAGACCTGGTCGTACGGCTCGTGGGGCGAGTTCTCGGCCCGCACGTCGAGCAGCCACTCCAGCACGGTCAGGTATTGCCGGCGGCCGGTGGCCGGGCGGAGCCGGCGGGCGGCCGGGCCGTACTCCAGCAGCGCCACCCGGTCGCCCCGGTGCAGGTAGTGTTCGGCGATCGCGGCGGCGGCCCGGACCGTGGTGTCCATCACGGACGCCGCGCCGCGTACGCCGCCGGACCGGCCCGCCTCGGCGAGCACGTCGAGCAGCACCACCACCTCGGCGTCCCGGTCGGACAGGGTGGCCGCCACATGTAGCTGGCGGGCCCGCAGCGACACCCGCCAGTCGATCCGGCGCAGCCGGTCCCCGGGGGCGAAGACCCGCACGCCGGCCAGCTCACCGCCCTCCCCCGGCCGCCGGGAGTGATGCGCGCCGACCAGCCCGGCGGCCCGGGGCATCGCCTCCACCGCCTCGAACGGCTCAGTCATCGGGTAGACCCGCATCCGGACCGGGTCGGTGATGACCGCCCGGGAGACCAGCAGCCCGTCGGCGACGGCGACCCGCGCCCCGGCCGGACCGATCGGGTGCCGACCCCAGCGCAGCGCCGTCCCGGTCAGCGCCAGGTCGACCGCGGTGCCGCGGGGCACCGAGGTGACGAAGGGGCGGTCGGCGCCACCGGAACGGCTCACGTCCACCCCGGATCCGCCGAAGCCGACCTGCTCCACCCGCAGCCAGCGGGACATCCTGGTACGGACCACCGCCAGGTCGTACGAGACGGTGTCCGGGTTGGCGACGGCGACCGTGGCGGCCATCGGCGAACCCTCGACCAGGTGCGCGTCCCCGGTGCCGATCTCCAGCTCGGGCAGCGTGGCGGGCCGGCGGCGCAGCCCGTACGCGGTGCCCAGGGCGAACGGCGTGGCCAGGACGACCAGGTCGATCCGGCCGAGCAGCACGGCCGCGACGAGCAGCAGCCCGGTGAGCAGCACGGCCCGGCCGAGCGCCCGGGTGGGCGCCCAGCTCGCCGGCTCCTGGCGGTCGGCCATCAGTGCCCGGCGGGTCCGGCCGCGTAGCTGGGCAGGGCGCCGCTGGCCGGGGCGGGCGTGGCCTCCAGCACCTCACCGACGACGAAGGACGGGTCGACCCGGCGCAGCCACATCTCCGGGCGCAGGGTGATCCGGTGGGCCAGCGCGGGCACCGCCACCGCCTTGACATCCTCCGGCACCACGTAGTCGCGGTTGGCGAGCACCGCCCGGACCCGGGACAGCAGCAGCAGCGCCAGCGAGCCGCGTGGCGAGGCGCCGACCAGCGCCGAGGGGTGCTCCCGGGTGGCCGCGGTCAGCGCCACGATGTACCGGCCGACGGAGTCCTCGACGACCACGTCCTCCAGCGCCGCCTGCATGGCCCGCAGGGTGGTGGCGTCCACCACGGGCTTGATCTCGGCCTCCTCCCGCCGGCGGGCGATCCGTCGGCGCAGCACGTCCCACTCCTCCTCGTGGTTCGGGTAGCCGAACGACACCCGGAGCAGGAACCGGTCGAGCTGCGCCTCGGGCAGCGGGTACGTTCCCTCGTACTCGATCGGGTTGGCGGTGGCGAGCACGTGGAACGGCTCGTCCAGCCGGTAGGTGACGCCCTCGACGGAGACCTGCTTCTCCTGCATCGCCTCCAGCAGTGCCGACTGGGTCTTCGGCGGGGTGCGGTTGATCTCGTCGGCGAGGAGCAGGTTGGTGAAGACCGGTCCGGCCCGGAACGAGAAGTCGCCGCTGCGCTGGTCGTAGAGGAAGGAGCCGGTGACGTCGGCGGGCAGCAGGTCGGGCGTGAACTGGAGGCGGCGGAAGTCCAGCCCGAGGGCCTGCGCGAACGAGCGCGCGGTCAGCGTCTTGCCCAGGCCGGGCAGGTCCTCCAGCAGCACGTGTCCGCCGGCCAGGATGCCGGCGAGGACCAGCTCCAGCGCCTCCCGCTTGCCGACCACGACCGTGCCGACCGCGTCCAGCACCTCTCGGGCCAGCCGGCCCACCTCGGCGGAGGGCATGCTCCGGTCCACGTCGTTCATCACAGCTTCTCCAGTTCGGCGACGATCGCCGCGAGGTTGCGCGGCGACGGGGTGCGGCGGGCGGGCGTGGCGAGGAAGGTCCACAGCGGCTCGCCCAGCAGGGCGCGGGCCCTGGCCGGGTCGGACTCGCGGGTGACGCCGTGCTTCTGGCGCAGCCGCTCGTCGGCCAACTCCCCGATCCGGGGCAGGATCACCTTGGTGAACCGCTCGGGCCGGCTGGTGGACCAGTCCAGCGGCACCTGCCAGCGGTTGATCGCGCTACGCAGTGCGTCCCGGGTCCCCCAGTTCCAGGTGCCCGGCTCCTCGCCGACCGGGGCCCGGCCACCGGCCCTCGGCGGCGGCGGGGGCGACAGGGCAGCGGTGACCCGGCGTACGGCGAGCACGGCGAGCACTCCGGCCACGATGATCCAGAGTGACACCTGGAGACCGATCGCGCGCAGGCCGACCACGACCACCACCACGATCGCCGCGGTGACCGCGAGGGCACGCAGCAGCCCGCGCAGCCACCCGCCCCGCCCGTCCCGCGCCTCCCCGGCCGGTTCCTCGTCGAACGACAGCAGGTCGTCGATACTGGTGCTCATGCCGTCGCCTCCCTCCGGTCGGCAACGGCCTGAGGCACCACCGCGCCGAGCTGACCGATTCGCTCACTCCGCTCGCTCATGCCGTCGCCTCTCCGGAATCGGCGACGGCTACGGTGGTCAACTCGGTGCGCAGCCGGCGCAGCGCGGCCCGGGCCTGGTCCCGCATCTGCTCGTCGACGGCGTGGGTGGCGTACCGGGCCTCCCGGTAGACGTGCGCGAAGCCGTCCAGCACACCGGCGCTGGCGATCGCCGGGACGCCGGCCGCCGGGTCACCGCGTAGCAGCCGGGTGACCAGGTCGGTGGCGGTGTCCCCGGCCAGCCGGGGCACCCCGGCCTCCTCGGCCGCCTCCTCCAGTCGGACCCAGCAGGCGATCACCGCCGTCCGGGGATCGGTGGACCGGTCGTCCAGCTCCACCAGGCCGGCGTCCAGGGCGGCCACCACCTCCCGGGCGGTGCCGTCGGCGGTCCGCCGGGCCCGCTGCGTCGGGATGGCCCGGGTGGTCCGCCGCAGCGCCCCGCGGATCAGCGTCCAGACGACGTACCCGGCGACGACCAGCGCAGCTATACCGAGCACGACGAGGAAGGCAGTGATGATCCACTGGGGAATCTCGACCGAGGTGGCCTCGCCCGCGTCCCGGGGCTCGACCGGGATCGAGGGTGCGGGCTCGGCGGTGGGGTAATCCGGCACGTAGGGGATGTTGTCCACGGCGGGCGGGATCCGGCTGGCGCCGATCGCGGAGTGCCCGGCGGCGAGCGCGGCGACGGCGAGCAGCAGGGTCACCGCGGCGACCGGCCACCACCTGCGCAGCACGCCGAGGTCCATCCCACCGCCCTACGCAATCCTCAGTCGTCCACCCCGGCCAGCCGCTTCGCCCGGGCGAACACGTCGTCCAACATCGCTGGTGTCAGCCGCCCGGTGAAGGTGTTCTGCTGGCTGACGTGGTAGCAGCCGAGCAGCGCCGGTACGGACGTGCCGGACCAGTGTGCCCCATGACCGAACGCCGGGCGCGGAGTGGGCGGGCGCTGCCCGTACACGTCGCGCAGGACCGGCCACCATGCGGCCCAGGCGAACGCGCCCAGCGCGACCACGACACGCAGCGTGGGCCGGAGCAGCGCGACCTCCCGGTGCAGCCAGGGCGCGCAGGTGTCGCGTTCGGTCGGGGTGGGTTTGTTGTCCGGCGGCGCGCAGCGGACCGCGGCGAAGATCCGGGTGTCGCGCAGGGTCAGGCCGTCGTCGGCGGCGACACTGGTCGGCTGGTTCGCCAGCCCAGCCCGGTACAGCGCGGCGAACAGCACGTCGCCGGAGCGGTCGCCGGTGAAGATCCGGCCGGTGCGGTTGCCGCCGTGCGCGGCCGGTGCCAGGCCGAGGATGGCGATCCGCGCGTCAGGCACGCCGAAACCGGGCACCGGTCGGCCCCAGTACTCCTGGTCGCGGAAGGCCGCCCGCTTCGTCCGGGCCACCTCCTCCCGCCAGGCGACCAGCCGGGGGCAGGCGAAGCAGTTGCTGACCTCGGCGTCGAGGTCGGCCAGATCGGTCGCCCGCGCGGCGCGGGCGACCACCTCGGCGGGGGTACGCGGCTCAGCCAAGCCTGGCCCGGAAAAGCTCGAGGGTGCGGGCCCAGGCGGTGGCGGCGGCGCGCTGGTCGAAGTGCTCCGGCCGGTCCTCGTTGAAGAACGCGTGCGAGGTGCCCGGGTAGTCGTAGGTCTGGCAGGCCCCGCCGGCCGCCTCGATGGCCCGGCGTACGCTCTGCACCCCGTCGGCGGCGGAGAGGCCGTCCGCCTCCGAGCAGTGGATGAGCGCGGCCTTGCCCGCGTAGTCGGCCCAGTCGGTGCGCATGCCGTCCCAGGGCAGGCGCGGGTAGAAGCCGGCGGTGGCGACGATCCGGTCGGAGAAGGTCCCCGACCAGAGGGCCAGGCTGGCGCCGGCGCAGAACCCGGCGCAGCCGATCCCGCCGGCCACCTCCGAGCGGCCGGAGAGATAGTCCGCCGCGGCGGCGATGTCGGTGGCCGCCTCGTCCATCTGCGCGCTGTTCAGCATCTGCCGGGGCTCACTCGGCTTGCTGGCCGGGCCGCCGTGGCGGAAGTCCGGCGCGAGGGCGACGAAGCCGGCCTCGGCGAAGCGGTCCACGACCGCCCGCACGTGGGGCACCAGACCCCACCAGTCCTGGATGACGATGACCGCCGGGCTGGCCGCACCGCCGGAGGGTATCGCGAGATACCCCTCGCTCGTCCCCCCGTTGCCGGTGAAGCTCACCATCTCGCCCATTGGCCCGTCCTCCTAGCGGTCAGTCATCGTTGGCTGGTCGCCCAGTGGGCGTTACGTGCCGGTAGCGTGCCACGCTCCCGGCAGCCCGGGGAAGACGCCGGCAGAGTGGCATTCACCTCCCGTTCGCCTGGCGGACCAGACAGAGCAGGTAGCCGTCGCCGTCGTCGCCGACGCGGTACAGGACGTACCCGTCGTCGCCCGGCCGGAAGTACGGCTCGCACGCCGCCGCCGAGCGGGTACGGGCCGCCGCCGGGTCCTGCACCCGGCCGACCACCGCGTACGCCGCGGCGGCCGAGTCGCAGCGGACCATTCGCGCATCGTCGGCCGCCTTCGCCTCGACGCCGGCGACGGTGGGCAGCTCAGCCACGCAGTCACCGATCCTCGCCTCGGCGGTGCCGTCACCGCCGCCGAAGACGTCGCGCAGGTCGCCACTCGGGCCCACCTTGATCAGAAAACCCACCAGCAGGGCGGTGGCGACGCCGAGGAGCAGCACGACCACGCCCAGCACGGCGCCGAGACGGGACGGGGCGGCCGGATCGCCGGCTGGTTCCGACGGCGGGGTCCCGTCGGTTGCGGGCTCGGCGGAGGAGAGGGTGGCCTGCTCTGACACGGGGGTCCTTTCAGGGAGTCGATGAGCAGACGACACCGTAGCGACCGGGACCGGACACCGCCGCCCCTCCCCTGCCAATCGGTCCATCATGGACACAAAAGCGGGGCGCCCGTCGGTCGACGGGCGCCCCGCGGCGAGGAGTCAGCGGGTCGGGACCGGCCCCGGGTCGGCCGGTTCCGGTGCCCCGGACGGCGGGGTGGCGGTCGGCGTGTCCGTCGGCGTGGTGGATGCCGTGGAGCTGCCGGTCGGCTCGGGCGACACCGTCGGGTCCGGAGACGCCGGAGACGCCGTCGGGGCCGGGGCGGCCGGCCGGGGCGCGAAGGGGGCGCGGTCCGGGCAGTACGGATAGACGTTGCGCGGCGGGTACTGGCCGCTGTCGACGCAGGTGGGGTAGCCGAGCCGGATCGGCACGCCGTTCTGGTCGAACAGCCGAGCGTTCCGCACCAGGCGTCCCTCCTCGTCGTAGACGAAGACGTCCTCGATCGAGTCGTACGGGTTGCCGACCGAAACCCCCGCGTAGGGCCCGAAGTCGTCCGAGCGGGCGTGCTGGTCCACGTTGAGCAGCGCGGCGAAAGCGAAGAGCAGCAGGGCGGCCGTACCGAGCCGCAGCAGCCGCCGCGGCCAGCCCCGGAACCCGACGGAGTGGCGGCCCAGCCAGATCGAGGCGAGCACCGTGCCGGCGAGCAGGAACAGGCCGGCCAGCACGCTGCCGCTGAGCCGGGGCAGCAACCCGGACGGCTCGCCGAGCGCGGCGGAGATCAGCAGCGCGGCCAACCACCCGCGGACCAGCCACCACGCCGGGCGCAGCGGGCGGAGGAACTCACTCGCCGTGGCGTACCCGAGGAGGGGGCCGAGTCGGGTGTCGAGGCCGCGCAGCCCGGCGGAGATCCGGGCGCGGGCGGCGGCGAACCGGCGGTCCACGGACGCCTGCCCGGCGCCCCCGTCCGCACCGGCGGCGGCCCGCAGCTCGGCCGCGTACGCCTCCGGCGTGCCCAGCCGGTCAACCAGCGTGCCGTCGGCCTCCGCGGCGACCTCGGTGAGGTGTTCCGCCAGGTCCTCGGTCAACTCGTCGCGGACGGCGGGCGGCAGGTCAGCCAGGGCGGCCCGCACCCGCTCGACATAGTCCGCGATCTCCTGCCCAGTGACGGTCATGCCGCCATCCCCCGATCGTCGAGCAGTGCGTCCATGGTGGTGGCGAAGGAGCGCCAGGTCTTGCCGGAGCGGGCGAGCTGATCCCGGCCGGCGGCGTTGAGGGCGTAGTACTTGCGATGCGGGCCGGACTCGCTCGGCACCACGTACGCGGTCAGCAGGCCGGCGGCGAAGAGCCGGCGCAGGGTGCCGTAGACGGAGGCGTCGCCGACCTCTTCCAGGCCGGCCTCGCGAAGCCGGCGGAGGATGTCGTAACCGTAGCCGTCCTCGTCCTTGAGCACGGCGAGAACGGCCAGGTCGAGCACGCCCTTGAGGAGCTGCGTCGTATCCACGCGTTGCACGGTACTGTGGATTGCACAGTACCGTCAAGAAAACGGTAGTTCTCCGGCCTTCGCGCTCAGCCACGCGTGGCGCTGCTCGGCTTCGGCGCCCGCCTCGCCACCCAACGCGCCTGACGAGGCACACATGAAACAACAGACCCGCCCTAGGTATAGCGATTGCTATACTCAGCTTATGGTGGTAGGCGAGTGGGACGTCTACCTCGTCAACGAGGTGCGGCAATGGATCGAGACCCTCGACGGCAACACCTATCGCCGGGTTGTGCATGCGATCGATCTTCTGGCCGAACACGGACCCGGGCTCGGGCGGCCACTCATCGACACCATTCACGGTTCATCGATGGCGAACTTGAAGGAACTGCGACCTGGCAGCGTACGTATTCTCTTTGCGTTCGACCCCTGGCGATCGAGCATCCTGCTGGTTGCCGGGGACAAGTCAGGACAGTGGAACGTGTGGTACCGGGACGCCATCCCGCTCGCCGAACACCGCTATGAGCTCTACCTCAAGGAACGAGCACGACAGGAGGGGGAAGCATGAGCAACTACTCGCGGTGGCAGGACATCCGCGCCGAGCACGTCACGCGTGCCGGTGGAGAGGAGGCCGTCGAGGCAGGCAAGCAGGAGCTCCTTGCCGAGGTCATCGGGCACCGACTGGCGGAAGTGCGACGTGCGCGCGGGCTGACGCAACAGCAGGTGGCGGACCGGATGGGTGTCACCAAGGGCCGAGTCTCGCAGATCGAGCAAGGCCAGATCTCCGGCCAGGAGGTCGTCGCCCGGTTCGCCGCCGCTCTGGGGGGGAAGCTCCACCAGGCCATCTACTTCGACGACGGGGACATCGCCGCTATCGCTTGATCTGCCCCGTTCAACGGTCGACACCTACTCCTGGTGCTGGGTCACGTTGATGACCGCGTGCTGCATCACTCAGGGAATCCGCAATGTGACGGCCTGCCCGCCAAAACCGGATACGTGCTGTGCTGGCACTTAAGTTCTCCTTACGTGCCTGCTGATTCACGAGAATGGTCGGTAGCTTGCCCCGATGCGACACATCGGAACCGTGATCGCCGCAGCCATCGTGGGCCCGTCGGCCTGGATCCTCTTCGCCCTTGGGCAGGACCGGTCGGCGCAGGCGTTCGCAGACGCACAGAACGGCGGCGCGCTGGACGGCGCTGATCTCGTCCGGCCCGCGCTCGTGCTGGCGGCGGCTGGGATCCTGCTCGGGCTCGTCGCCACACTCCGGATCTCCCCGCTGGGCGCGACGCTGACCGGGTTGTTCTACTCGGCCAGTTACCTGGGCCTGCTGGTCAGCCCGGCCTCGCTGATGAAACTCCTCGACCACCAACCGACTCTGGCCGGCTACCAGGTCGACCTGGCAGCCCCCGTCCGGACCGGGACCACCCTGCTGGTGGGCTCGCTGTTGCTCGTCGCGGTCGTGAGCGTCCGCCGCTGGCAGCGGTGGCCGCAACCCGAAGCCGACGGACCTGGGGCGCTGCAGCCGGACGAGATCCTCTCGCCCGCGACGCAACAGGACCGCCCGCTGGGTGTGGACGGCCTCGGCCTGGGCACGCCGAGCAAAACCCCCGAGCCGGAGCTGGTACGGGCCGGCAGTTCGAGCGGGGCCAGTCGTTCGGACGGGACCGGCGCTTCGGACTGGGCCGGCTCACTGTCGGGCGGCGCCGGGGACCGGCCCGGGCGGTCGTCGGACTGGCCGCGCCAGCCGTCGAGGTGAACCGGCAGGTCTTGTGATGCCGCATTTTGGGGACACCGATGCCGCGCGCATCACCACCAAGGCAGAGGTGGGTCAGCTTGTTCTGACCCACCTCTGCCGGCCCACCTCGCCCATCCCGGCGCGGGCTGCCGGTCCGGCAGGAACTCAGCTGACGCGGCGGCAGGGGTCCCCGTAGTCGGGGTCGACGTGCAGCATCGCCTTGCGGGTGTTCGGCCCGTAGACCCCGTCCGCCGTGGTGCGGGCGACCTTCTGCACCTCGATCAGCGCCTTCTGCGTGTTACCGCCGAAGTTGCCGTCGACAATCAGCGGGTAGACGCCGACCGCCCTGAGCGTGCCCGGGTAGCAGTCGTTCATCGTGTCCTGCAGCCGGGCCACCCCGTCACTGACGTTCCCGCGCACCATGTTGCAGTCGACCGAATTGGTCGACGCGGCGGGCACCAGGGCCCCCTGATAGGTAACAGACTTCACGCAGGTCGGCGTCGCGGCGGACGCCGGGCCGGAGCCCACCAACTGGACCGAACCGCTGGTCACCACCAGCAGAACCGCCGCAACCGCTCGCCGAACAACACGCTTCGACATCCACACTCCTCCCCGTAGTGATGCATCGATGAGCATCTCCGCGAGACAGTAACAGGGTCTTCCCGGTTCCATCGACCGCTATGACATTCTTCCGATTCAATGCATCAGGGGTGGAACCGGTCCATCGAACCCGGTTGGTCCAACCTGCTACTGCAGGCTCCAGGGCGATGCCGTCCGGCATCTGCGACAGAATTTCTGTCGATGCTCAGACATAAAGCTTGCGGAGCTCGCGGGCGATGTCCGAGACCTCGGTCAGGGTGCCGCCGCGGACCATCGCCGAAGAGAGCAGACCGACATCACGGACCTGCGGCGTCTCACCCAACACGATCGAGGCGATCTCCACGAGGTCGTCGACCTCGAGATAGTTGATCACTGCGCCAACCGCCGCAGCAGTTCGGCGTCACGCTCGGCAACCTCCCGCGCAAGATCCCGCACGCGGGCACGATGATTGCGCGCCGAGACGTACTCCTCGACGGCCACAACGATGGTGGCGTTCATCGACCGGTGCTCCTGCTCGGCGAGCTGCTTAAGCCGTTCGTGCAGCCCGTCCGGAAGATTGACCGTGGTGACCATATGGGAACCATACCGGCCACACGCAGGGGAAATCACCTATCCCGAGGTCGCCGCTAGGCTCCAGGCGATGCCGTCGAGGATGTCGTGCTCGGAGGCGACGACGGACGGCATGCCGGCGCGCTCCATGATGACCCGGAGCACCAGGGCGCCCGCGCCGATCACGTCGGCGCGGCCGGGGTGCATCACCGGGATGGCCAGCCGCTGCGCGCTGCTCTTTGCCAGCAGGTCGGCGGTGACCTCGGCGACCTGCTCGTACGCCACCCGGGCGTGGTGGATGCGCTCCGGCTCGTACGCCTGGAGGCCCTGGGCGATGGCGACGACGGTGGTGACCGACCCGGCGAGCCCGATCAGCGTGGCGGCCTCGCGCCCCGGCACCACCGCCAGCGCGCGGTCCACCGCCACGGCGATGTCGGCCTGCGCGGCCGCGATCTCGTCGAGGCTCGGCGGGTCGCCGTGCAGGTGGCGCTCGGTCATCCGGACGCATCCGATGTCCATCGACACGGCCGCCTCCACCCGGCCCTCGCGGGTGCCGACCACAAACTCGGTCGATCCGCCGCCGATGTCGACCACCAGGTACGGCGGCCGGGCGTCGGCGGGCAGCCCGCGCACCGCGCCGGTGAAGGAGAGCCGGGCCTCCTCGTCGCCGGTGACCACCTCGGGCGGCACGCCGAGGGTCTGCTCGACCATCGCCCGGAAGTCGGCGGCGTTGCTGGCGTCCCGGGTCGCCGAGGTGGCGCACATCCGGACCCGCTCCGCGCCGAACTTCTCGATCTCGGCCGCGTAGTCGGCGAGCGCCACCCGGGTCCGCTCGATCGCCTCCGGCGCGAGCCGGCCGGTCCGGTCGACGCCCTGGCCCAGCCGGACGATCTCCATCCGGCGGCACAGGTCCACCAGCGGCGCCTGCGGGCCGGCCTCCCGGTCGGGCAGGTCGGCGACCAGCAGCCGGATCGAGTTGGTCCCGCAGTCGATGGCAGCCACGCGCGTCGTCACGGCAGCAACCCTACGGCAGCCGGTGCCCCAACCGGTCGAGCCTTCGTCACAGGCGCAGCAGCATGCGGATGTTGCCGAGGGTGTTCGGCTTGACCCGTTCCAGGTCGAGGAACTCGGCCACGCCCTCGTCGTAGGAGCGGAGCAGTTGCTCGTAGACGGGCTGCGGCACCGGCGCGCCGTCGATCTCCTGGAAGCCGAACGAACCGAAGAACCGGGTCTCGAAGGTCAGCACGAAGATCCGGGCCACCCCCAACTCCCGGGCGGCGTCGATCAGCTCGCCGACGATCCGGTGCCCGATCTTGCGGCCCCGGCAGGTCGGGTCGACCGCCAGCGTACGGATCTCGGCCAGGTCCTCCCACATCACGTGCAGGGCGCCGCAGCCGACCACCGTGCCGTCCGGGGTCACCGCCACCCGGAACTCCTGCACGTCCTCGTAGAGGGTGACGGTGGCCTTGCTGAGCAGCCGCCGGTCGTCGGTGTAGGTGTCGACGAGTCGCCGGATGCCGCGTACGTCTGCGGTGCGGGCCCGGCGGACCTTGATCTCGTCGGCGGCCGTCATCTCACTCCGCCGCCGGGACGTCCACGCACGGACCAGCCGCCCACCACTTCTCCACCAGGGCGAGGGTCTCGTCGCCGAACGGGTTGACCCCCGGCCCGGCGGCGAGCGCGTGCCCGAGGTGGACGTGCAGGCACTTCACCCGGCCGGGCATGCCGCCGGCCGAGATGCCGGCGATCTCCGGCACCTGGCCGATCGCCTCCCGGCGGGCCAGGTAGTCCTCGTGCGCGGCCCGGTAGCGGGCGGCCAACTCCGGGTCGGCGGCCAGCCGCTCGGCCATCTCCTTCATCAGCCCGGCCGACTCCAGCCGGCTGCACGCCGCCGTCGCCCGGGGGCAGGTCAGGTAGAACAGCGTCGGGAAAGGGGTGCCGTCGGCCAGCCGTGGCGTCGTCTCGACCACGTCGGGCAGGCCGCACGGGCAGCGGTGGGCCACCGCCCGGGTGCCGCGGGGCGGGCGTCCGAGCTGCGCGGCCACCGCGGCCAGGTCGGCCTCGGTGGCCGGTTGCCGCTCGGGCGGGGGTACGGAATCCGCCGCCGGATCCAGCGGTGGTACGACGCTCACGGTGTCGCCTTTCGGGGTGGTGCCTAGTTGTCCGGGCGCTCGGCGTTGGCCGCCTGCACGCTGGACCACAGGGTGTCGTACCAGGCATCGGGCTGCTTCGGCGGCCCCGGCTTCGCGCCCTTGCCGGCGTCCCGGGCGGCCCCCTCCGGGTCGGAGAGCACCACCAACAGGGTCTCCCCCGGCCGGCCCATGAAGAAGCGCTCCCGGGCCTGCGTCTCGATGTACGCCGGGTCCTTCCACTTGGCCGCCTCGGCGGTGAGGTCCTCGATCCGCTTCCGCTGGTCGACCTGGGACGCCTCCATCCGCTCGATGTCGGCCTGCTGGTCCAGGTAGACCCGGACCGGATAGGTGTACGCCAGGGCGAGCGCGATCAGCACCGCGAAGAGCACGGTGGCGCGCCCGGTGAAGCGCCGGGGTTGGGGCGCGGTGAGCCGCTTGACGGTGCCCCCGGCGGCCGTACGCCGGGCCGCCGCGGGACGGCTCGCGGAACGTACGCCATCGGTGCCGCGGACGCCGCCGGACGACCGACCGGCGGCCCGCGGCTCGGCGCGGACGCCGCCCTCGCGGGCCGACGACCGGGTCCGGGCACCGCCCGGCCGGCCGGTCTGACCCGGCCGACGGGCGGGACGTTGACCACCCGGTGTGCGGCGCTGCTGCATCGTCACACCCCTCCCCCGGAGCTCTCCGCTCAGGCCGAACGGTAGCGCGGGAACGCGCCGACGCCGGCGTACCGCGCCGCGTCGGCCAACTCCTCCTCGATCCGCAGGAGCTGGTTGTACTTGGCGACCCGGTCGGACCGGGCCGGGGCACCGGTCTTGATCTGGCCGCAGCCGGTGGCGACCGCCAGGTCGGCGATGGTGGTGTCCTCGGTCTCGCCCGAGCGGTGGCTCATCATGCAGGCGAAGCCGGCCCGGTGGGCCAGGTTCACCGCGTCCAGGGTCTCGGTGAGCGAGCCGATCTGGTTGACCTTCACCAGCACCGCGTTGGCGGCCTTCTCGGTGATGCCCCGGGCGATCCGCTGCGGGTTGGTGACGAAGAGGTCGTCGCCGACGATCTGGATCCGGTCGCCGAGCGCCGCGGTCAGGGTGGCCCAGCCGCTCCAGTCGTCCTCGGACAGCGGGTCCTCGATGGACACGATCGGGTAGTCGCCGGCGAGCTTGGTGTAGTAGTTGCTCATCTCCTCGGCGGTCTTGCTGGCCCCCTCGAACGTGTAGGTGCCGTTGTCGAAGAACTCGGTGGCGGCCACGTCGAGGGCGAAGACGATGTCGGTGCCGAGCCGGTAGCCGGCCTTCTCCACCGCCTCGGCGATCAGGTCCAGCGCGGCGGCGTTGGTCGGCAGGTTCGGGGCGAAGCCGCCCTCGTCGCCGAGGCCGGTCGACAGGTCCTTCTTCTTCAGCACCGACTTCAGCGCGTGGTAGACCTCGGCGCCGGAGCGCAACGCGTCGCGGAAGGTGGGCGCGCCGATCGGCGCGATCATGAACTCCTGGATGTCCACGTTCGAGTCGGCGTGCGCGCCGCCGTTGAGGATGTTCATCATCGGCACCGGCAGCAGGTGCGCGTTCGGCCCGCCCAGGTAGCGGAAGAGGCTCAGCTCGGCGCTGCCCGCGGCGGCCTTCGCCACGGCCAGGGAGACGCCGAGGATCGCGTTCGCGCCCAGCTCGGCCTTGTTGTCGGTGCCATCGAGGTCGAGCATCTTCTGGTCGATCAGCCGCTGCTCGCTGGCCTCGTACCCGATCAGCTCGTCGACGATCTTGTCCTCGATGTTGGTGACCGCCTTCTCGACACCCTTGCCCAGGTAGCGGTCCTTGTCACCGTCGCGCAGCTCGATCGCCTCGAACGCGCCGGTGGAGGCGCCGGACGGCACCGCGGCGCGGGCGATCGTGCCGTCGTCGAGCCCGACCTCGACCTCGACCGTCGGGTTGCCCCGCGAGTCCAGGATCTCCCGGGCGACGATTCCCTCGATGGTTGCCACTGAGTCGCTCCTCGTATGTGTGTTCCGGTCCGGTATGGGCCGCGACGGTGCGGCTGAGGCAGGTGTTGAACGCAGCGTATCGGGCCCCCGAGGTACGCACGCCGCGGCCCGGCGGGCCGCAACGCTCAGTGACGGCCCCTGCGGTCCCGCCACGACGGACATTCCCGAAATCCCGGGCGTCAACCGGCAACGGGTTTGCGAGAGGTTGCCCCGATCGACAAGGCTGGGCGCCATGCCCGCCGCCTCGACGACTCTTCGCGCGCTCGCCGCCTCGATCATCGCGTCGCTCACGGTCACCGGCTGTCAGACCCTCGACGACGCCGGGGTCGCGCTCGGGCGGGCCGACCTGGTCAACGACCTGGCCGCCCGGATGGACCGGGCCCTGGAGCAGACCTGGGCGGCCGACTACCAGCTCCCGGGCGGCCGCACCGCCTCGATCGCCCAGACCGCGAAGCCGCTCCGCTCGGCGTACACCTGGCCGGACGGCAAGATCACGGTGACTCAGGAGGCGGTGACCCGCTGCGCGACCGCCGGCAGGCGTACCTCCTGCGAGGTGTCGCCGCCGGTGCTGACCGCCGGCAAGCCGTCGGTGATCGTCTACACCGAAGCCCGCCAGCACGGCCAGGTCACCCCGCCAGCGGTGATCCGGCTGCTCACCGACGCGGCCCTGGACACCCAGGCGACCATCGAACAGAGCGACACCACCCTGGCCGGCCGCCACGCCACCTGCGTCGACGTCACCCGCGCCGGCCAACGCTTCACCGCCTGCGTCACCACCGAGGGGGTGCTCGCCAGCTTCACCGGCGCCCTCGACGGCAAGCCGGCGGAGATCACGCTGAGCCGTTACACCGACACCGTCGAGGCGGCCAGCTTCGACGTGCCGGCCGGCGCGGGCGTGGTGGACCGCCGCCGCCCCGAGACCTCGTGACCGGGCGGCCCGAAGAAGCCGCTGCCGCGACCGGATCCCGGGCCGGGACCGAGGCGCCGGCCGGGACCGACTCCCCTGCGGCATCCGGCGACACGGCACCCGCCGCCGACGCGCTGGCCCCCTGGGCCGGGGCGGGCGGGGGTGGATTCGTCCCGGGCGCCGACCGGGCCCGACCCCCGGTGCCCGGCGACCTGGCGTTGCCGGTGGCCGGACGCCGGCTGCTGACCGGGCCGGACGGGTTCCTCCGAATCGGTGACCTGCCCACCGGCCTCGACTGGGTGCCGGTGGGGACGCTGGACGGCGTGCCGGCCTGGGCGGCCGAGGTGGCCGAAGCCGAGGCACTGCCCGGCCGCTGGCGCGGCTGGCGGGGCATCGCCGCCGAACTGCCGGAACCGCTGGCCGCCCTGGCCGGGCGGGCCCTCGCCGTGATCACCTGGCGGCGTACGCACCGGTGGTGCGGGGCGTGCCGGACGGAACTGGCCGACGTGCCGGGCGAGACCGCCCGCCGCTGCCCCGGCTGCGACCTGACGGTGTTCGTGCCGCTCTCCGTCGCGGTGCTCGTGGCGGTCACCCGTCCCGGGCGGGCCGGCGGCCCCGACGAGCTGCTGCTGGTGCGGCACGCGTACGGGCCGACGGAGCTGTGGGCGCTGGTTGCCGGCTTCGTGGAGGCGGGCGAGTCGCTGGAGGCGGCCGTGCACCGGGAGGTCGGCGAGGAGGTCGGGCTCAGCATCGGACAACCGTCCTACGTCGACAGCCAGCCCTGGGCGATGTCCGGGCCGGGCACCCTGCTCGCCGGCTTCACCGCCCCGGTGACCGACCCGGACGCCGAGCCGGTGGTCGACGCGAAGGAGCTGACCGAGGCCCGCTGGTTCCCGGTGGACGCGCTGCCGGCGGAGCTGCCGCCGGCGTACTCCCTCTCGCGCTGGCTGATCGACGCGGCCGCCGCCCACCCTCGGCCCTGAACCCGCGCGCCCGGCCGGTCAGATCCCCAGCAGGGTACGCAGGTGCCGCGGCGGCGGGCAGTCGTGCGCGAGCATCGCGTCGTGCCACTCGCGGACCGACACCCCCTCCGGGCGGCAGCGGGCGATGTCGGCCAGCTCGCTGTAGCCCACGAAGTAGGTCGAGAGCTGGGTGGAGGTGAGCAGCGCCCGCCGCCACTTCCCGGCCGCCTCGCCCTCCTCCTGGAAGCCGCGCCCGGTCATCAGCGCCATCGCCTCCGCCTCGGGCAGGTCGTCGCAGTGCACGAGCTGGTCGAGCAGCGCGTTGATGGTCATCCGGAGCTGCATCTTGAGCTGCTGGAGGCGGACCGGCAGCCCACCGAACCCCAGGCCGGTCATCAGCTCCTCGGTGTAGACCGCCCAGCCCTCGACGAACACCCCCGACTCGGTGAGCGGCCGGACGCGGGTCGGGCCGGCGTAGCGGCGGGCGTGGGCGAGCTGGAGGAAGTGCCCGGGCATCGCCTCGTGCACGGTCAGGTTGCGGATCATGTGGTCGTTGTATTCGCGGTAGAACGACTCGACCCGCTGCGCCGACCAGTCCGCCGGAGTGGGCGCGATGCAGTAGAACGTCGGCACGTTCGCCGTCTCCAGCGGGCCCGGCGAGTCGCAGTAGGCCACCGCCACGCCCCGGGCGAACTCCGGCATCACCTGGATCACACACGGGTCGTCGACCAGGGTGACCAGGTCGTGCGCGCGGACGAAGTCGGTCGCCTCGTCCAGCGTGACCGAGGCCAGGTCCACGATGGTGGCGTCGTTGGGGTGCTCGGCGGCGAGCAGGTCCAGGGCCCGGCGTACCGTCTCGTCGTCGGCCGGGCCACCGACCAGCTCGACGGCCGCCTCGCGGATCTCCGCGGTGACCCGGTCCAGGTTGTCCCAGGCGCGGCGCCGCACCTCGGCGGCGCTCAGCTCGGTGTCGAGGGTGTGCCACAGCCGGGCCTCCCAGCGCCGTCGGCCCAACCGCGGGTCACGACCCGGGCCCGCGTCGGCGGAGAGGCCCATCCGCAGCCAGGCCACGAACTCCTCCAGCGCGGCAATCGCCGCGGTGGCCGCCGGCTCCACCCGGCCGTACATCGCCGGCGCCTCGGCCAGCAACCCCGGCAACTCGTCGCGGATCAGCGCCGCCGTGCCGGTGAACTGACCGACCGCCGTCTCGGCGTGGATCCGCGGCATGTCGCGCAGCACCGCGCGCGCGGTCGCCAGCGCGTCGGGTACGGCCGCGAGCCGCCCGGCCAGCGAGGTCAGCCGCTCCTCGGCGGGCGCGAACGGGCGGGCCAGCAGGGCGTGCAGCAGTGGGCCCGGGTTGTGCCGCAGCGGGTCCCACTCGTACGCGCGGATCTCCGTCGCCTCGAACAGCTCCCGGTCGACGAGGCTGCCGAGCAACGCGTGGTCGACCCGCTCCTCGACGTCCAGCGAGTCCGGGTCCAACTCGGAGAGCGCGTCGGCCGCGTCCCGGAGCATCGCCTGGTCGGCGGCGCGGGCGTCGGCGGAGAGGTCGGGCAGCCGGTCGTCGTAGCGGTGGTCACCGGCCGACGTGGCCAGCCCCGGCCGGCTCTCCAGCAACGCCTCCACGATCCGCTCCGCCAGCGGCACAAACGCTTCCATACCGACGACCCTACCGATCTCCGCCGACGTTCTCGTTGATCAAGAGGTTTGCGTCTGTCGGAGCGCTCACTCCGACCCAAACTCCTTGATCAACTCGACTCGCGCTGGGCGGACTCGGCGGCGCGGACGGCGTCCGCGTAGGCCAGGGTGGTGCGGCGGAGGGCAGCCTCGGGGTCGATGGCCGCCTGCCTCGCGGCGGCGACCGTGGCCAGGAGGCTGGCGCCGAGCCGGGCCTCGGGGTCCACCTGGGACTCGGCGAGCGGCGGCGGCACGGCGAGACCGATCCGGCCGGCCCGGTCCAGGATCTTCGCGGCGAGGGCGAGCGCCGGCTGGCTCATCGCGATGCCGTCCAGCACCGACGCGCGCGCCTTCTCGGCCCGCTTGATCCGTTCCCAGGCCGCCTCGATCTCCTCGATCGAGCCGGCCTGCTCGCCGGAGAAGACGTGCGGGTTGCGCCGGACCATCTTGTCGACCAGGCCGCCGGCCACGTCGTCGACCGTCCAGCGCTTCCCCTCCGGCAGCTCCTCGGCGAGCCGGGCGTGCAGCAGCACCTGGAGCAGCACGTCGCCCAACTCCTCGCGGAGCGCGTCGGTGTCGTCGGCGCTGATCGCGTCGTACGCCTCGTAGCACTCCTCGAGCAGGAAGCCGGCGAGGCTGCGGTGGGTCTGCGCCCGCTTCCACGGGTCACCGCCCGGGGAGGCGAGCCGGTCCATCACCTCGACCGCGTCGAGCAGCCGGGCGCCCGGCGGATCCCAGGACCCGTACATCAGCTCCAGCTCGGCCAGGCCCGGCTCCCGGGCCAGCCGCAGCCCCAGCTCCCGGGCCAGCGACTCGTCGCCGGTCGGCCCGGCCAGCCAGACCACGGTGCCGTGCTCCGCCACCGCGTCGAGCAGAGCCTGGGTGGCGCCCTCGGTCACGACGGTGACCTCGGCGCCCGCCGCCCCGACCGCACTGGTCAGCTCGCTCTCCGCGCCAGCCAGCACCGGCGCGGAGCGTACGACGTCCCAGGCGGACGCGGTCAGCAGACCGGCCGGCAGCCGGGGCGAGGTGACCAGCAGGACGATCCGGGCGGTCATGCTCAGGGTGCGACCGTGCCGGCCGACTCGGTGACCTCCGGCTCGGGCTTGGAGACGTCGGTCACCGAGTCGGAACCGGGCTCGCCCAGCGGCACGCTCACCGCGGCCTGCCCGGCGGCGAAGCTGAGCAGCGGGATCTCCAGCGGGCGGTACCGGGGGCTGACACTGACCTCGTACCCGGTGATCGCGTCGGCCAGCACCTTCTTGCTGCCCAGCGCCCCGCGCAGCTGGTCGCCGTCGAGCTGGGCGGCGGCCTGCTGGACGGTCACCTCGGCCGGGATCACCCCGGCCGACTTGCCTGCGGCGACCACCTCGGCAAGGTCCTGCTCGGTCGGCGCGACCGGCTCGGGGGCGGGCAGGCTGTTCATGCAGTTGGTCAGGTCGGCCACCCGCTCGGCGTACGCCGTGTCGGCGGGGACGCCCAGCTGCGGGGCGATCTGGCTCGCGGTGACCCGCTGCGGCGGCGGCTGGTAGCCCTTGTCGTCGGCGAGCCGCTGGCACACGTCGAGCAGCACCAGGTTGCTGACCACCTGGGTGCGGGACGGCATCCGCACCTCGGCCGGCGCGGCCTGCTCCGGACCGGCGCTCGGCTCCGCGCTCGGCGTGGGCGCCTCGGCCCGCAACTCGTCGAGCAGGCGGGTCACCGCATCCTCGGTGATGCGGTGGTCACCGACGTAGGCGGCGACTCCCGGCTCGGAACGGCAACCGGCGAGGGCGACGAGACCCACCGCCACACTGGTGGCGGCGACAAGACGGCGAGCACGCATGACGGCCACTCTCTCATGCCCGGCACGCAGCTGTGACGCCGCCCACCCCGTCGGGGCTCACCGCGCCGCCGCTGTGACCGGCTGTCCACGGCCCGCCGCGCTCACCGGGCCGCCGCTCCGGCCGGCTGCGCCGCGACCGGCTCGCCCAGCACGTCCCTGAGGAGCTGGGCGCACCACTCCAGCAGCGCCTGGTCGCGCAGCGGCTCGCCGCCGACCCGGCGGGTGCTCGGCCGAGGCACGCTGACCTGGTCAAGCGCCTGCTTGTAGACCGAATCCGGGTGGTAGCGCTTGAGCCGCAGCTGCTTCGAGTCGGGCAGCGGCAGCGGGCTGAACCGGATGTGCTTGCCCTGCATCGAGACGTCGGCCAGGCCGTACTGCCGGGCCAGCAGCCGGAACCGGGCCACCGCGACCAGGTTCTGCACCGGCGCGGGCGGCTCGCCGTAGCGGTCGGTCATCTCGGCGACCACCTCGCGCAGCCGCTCCTCGTCGCGGGCCTCGGCGAGCTTGCGGTACATCTCCAGGCGCAGCCGCTCCACCCCCACGTAGTCGTGCGGCAGGTGCGCGTCGACCGGCAGGTCCACCTTGACCTCGGTCTCCTCCTCCGCGTGCTCGCCCTTGAAGGCGGAGACCGCCTCGCCGACCATCCGGACGTACAGGTCGAAGCCGACGCCCTCGATGTGGCCGGACTGCTCGCCGCCGAGCAGGTTGCCGGCGCCCCGGATCTCCAGGTCCTTCATCGCCACGTACATGCCGGCGCCCAGCTCGGTGTGCTGGGCGATGGTGGCCAGCCGCTCGTGCGCATTCTCGGTCAGCGGCCGGTCCGCGGGGTAGAGGAAGTACGCGTACGCCCGTTCCCGACCGCGGCCGACCCGGCCCCGGATCTGGTGCAGCTGGGCCAGGCCGAGCAGGTCGGCCCGCTCCACGATCAGCGTGTTCGCGTTCGGGATGTCGATGCCGGACTCCACGATCGTGGTGCAGACCAGGACGTCGAACTCCTTCTCCCAGAAGCCGACCATCACCTTCTCGAGCGCTTCCTCGCCCATCTGCCCGTGCGCGACCGCGACCCGGGCCTCGGGCACCAGCTCGCGGATCCGGCGGGCCGCCCGCTCGATCGACTCGACCCGGTTGTGCAGGTAGAACACCTGACCGTCGCGGAGCAGCTCGCGGTGGACGGCGGCAGCCACCTGCCGCTCGTCGTACGCCCCGACGGCGGTGAGCACCGGGTGCCGCTCCTCCGGCGGGGTGGCGATGGTGGACATCTCCCGGATGCCGGTGATCGCCATCTCCAGCGTGCGCGGGATCGGGGTGGCCGACATGGCCAGCACGTCGACCGAGGCGCGCAGGGTCTTCAGGTGCTCCTTGTGCTCGACGCCGAAGCGCTGCTCCTCGTCGATGATGACCAGGCCGAGCTGCTTGAACCGGGTGGCCGCCTGGAGCAGCCGGTGGGTGCCGATGACGATGTCGGAGGTGCCGTCGGCGACCATCGCCAGGGTCTGCTCGGCCTCCTTCGGCGTCTGGAACCGGGACAGCTGGCGGATGCTGATCGGGAACTGGTTCATCCGCTCGGCGAACGTGTTGTAGTGCTGCTGCACGAGCAGGGTGGTGGGCACCAGCACGGCCACCTGCTTGCCGTCCTGCACCGCCTTGAACGCCGCCCGGACCGCGATCTCGGTCTTGCCGTACCCGACGTCGCCGCAGATCAGACGGTCCATCGGGACGGTCTGCTCCATGTCCCGCTTGACCTCCTCGATCGCCGCGAGCTGGTCCGGCGTCTCCTGCCAGGGGAAGGCGTCCTCCAGTTCCCGCTGCCACGGGGTGTCGGTGCCGAACGCGTGCCCCTTGGACGCCTTGCGGGCGGCATAGAGCTGGATGAGCTGGGCAGCGATCTCGCGGACCGCCTTGCGGGCGCGCGCCTTCGACTTCTGCCAGTCCGAGCCGCCCATCTTGTGCAGGGTGGGCTGCTCGCCGCCGACGTACCGGGAGAGCTGGTCGAGCTGGTCGGTGGGGACGAAGAGCCGGTCGCCCGGCTGGCCCCGTTTGCTCGGGGCGTACTCGATGACCAGGTATTCCCGGGAGGCGCCGTTGACCGTGCGCTGCACCAGCTCGACGTACCGGCCGATGCCGTGCTGCTCGTGCACCACGTGGTCGCCGGCCTTGAGCTCCAGCGGGTCGATCGTGTTGCGCCGCCGGCTGGGCAGTTTGCGCATGTCACGGGTGGAGGCGCCCCGGCCGCCGGTCACGTCGTTGCCGGTGAGCAGCACGAACCGGGACGCCTCGTCGACGAAGCCGGCGGTCAGGCAGCCGCAGGAGACCAGCAGCTCACCGGGGGCGGGCGCGGCGGGCACCTCCTCGGTGAGCCGGGCGCCGAGCCCGGCGTCGCGGAGCACCTCGACGGCCCGCTGGGCGGGGCCGTGCCCCTCGAAGACCAGCGCGATCGACCAGCCCTCGCCGGCCCAGCGCTTGAGGTCGTCGACCACGCGGGCGGTCTCGCCGTGGTAGAGCGGCGCCGGCTGGGCGGCCAGGATCACCGCGATCGCGTCGTCGGGGGTCACGTCGACCTCGGTGGGCTCGTCCTCCCAAGGCTGCCGGGCGGGCGCGGCCTCCGCATCGACCATAATTCGGCCTCCGCGCCGGTAGCCGGCGCTCCGGACCGAATGAAGGTCGTCCACCAGCCCGAACGGCGCGAGGGTCCACCAGGGCTGGCGCAGGGCGCGGGCGGCCGTGCGTACGTCGGCCAGGGTCCGGAAGGCGGCGGCGCCGAGGTCGACCGGGGCCTGCCCCCCGACGGCGGCCGCGGCCCAGCTCGCCTGGAGGAACTCATCGGAGGTACGCACCAGGTCGTGCGCCCGGGTGCGGATCCGCTCCGGGTCGCAGAGCAGCACGTGGGTGCCGGCCGGCATGCAGTCCAGCAGCAGCTCCATCGAGCCGGCGCCGATCAGCGCCGGGGCGAGCGACTCCATCCCCTCGACCGGGATGCCCTCGGCCAGCTTGTCGAGGATCTCGGCCAGCTCGGGGTGCTCCTCGGCCAGCGCGGCGGCCCGCCGGCGCACCGCCGGGGTGAGCAGCAGTTCCCGGCACGGCGGCGCCCAAAGCTGCGGGACCTGCTCGATGGTCCGCTGGTCGGCGACCGCGAAGGTGCGAATCTCCTCGACCTCGTCGCCCCAGAACTCGACCCGGGACGGGTGCTCGTCGGTGGGCGGGAAGACGTCCAGGATGCCGCCCCGGACGGCGAACTCGCCCCGCTTGGTCACCAGGTCGACCCGGGCGTACGCCATGTCGGTGAGCCGGCGGGCGACCTCCTCCAGGTCCGCCTCGTCACCGGCGGTGAGCTGCACCGGCTCCAGGTCGCCGAGCCCCTTGAGCTGCGGCTGCAGCAGCGACCGGACGGGCGACACCACCACCCGCAGCGGCCCCGTCCGCCCGTGCGCGTCGGCCGACTCGGGGTGCGCCAGCCGGCGCAGCACGGCCAACCGCCGCCCGACGGTGTCGGAGCGGGGCGACAGCCGCTCGTGTGGCAGCGTCTCCCAGGACGGGAAGACCGCCACCTGCTCCGGCGGCAGCAGGCTGCCCAGCGCGGACGCCAGGTCCTCGGCCTCCCGGGTGGTGGCGGTGACGGCGAGCACCGGCCGCCCGGCGCCGCCCACCGGCTCGTCCGCGGCGACGGCCGCCACCGCGAACGGACGCAGCGCTGCCGGGGCGGTGAGGTCGAGGCCATCGACCTGCGCGGCACCGGAGCGCGCCAGGTCACGCGCCCGGGCCAGCCCCGGGTCGGCCAGGGCGGCGGAGAAGAGTCCGGTGAGCATCTGTGATCACTTCCAGGAGGTCGACGCACGGCGACGACCCCGCGTCCAGTCGGACGGGGGGTGCACCGTTCGAGACTATCCCCCTCCCCGGACATTCCGGGCCCCAGCCGTCCCCGCACCCCGCGCCCACCCACACCCCGCGCCTGCGCCCGCCTCCAAGATCCGCGCGCCCACCCCGCCCCGCTCAAGATCCGCGCCCCGGGCCCGCGCACCCCGCACCGCGGAGCCCAAGATCCGCACGCCCACCCCGCCCCGCCCCGCCCAAGATCCGCCGGCCCGCGCACCCCCGCACCGCGCAGCCCAAGATCCGCACTACTTCCCGGAAAAAGTGGCCTCCGGCGCTCGGGAGACCACTATTTCCGGGAAAGAGGGCGCTCCCGTGGCGGGGCGGCGGTGGCGGGTGGTTGGGAAGGATCTTGACCCCGGCCGGCGGGCGTGGTGCGGTGACGGCATGGCAGCTGAGTACCGGGCGGTCTTCGACGCGGAGGTCGTCTTCGCCAACGGCGGCGGGTTGCGCACCGAGGGGTTCCGGTTGGACGTCCCCGGCCCGGAGATAGACGACGCGGCGCTGGGCGCGCTCCTCGTCCGGCACCTCGGCCTGCTCATGGTGGGCGAGGTGCGGATCACCAACAGGACGGTCGTCGAGGAGCCGCACAAGGGCGGCCGGGCGGTCGCCGTTCCGGCCGGCGACGGCGGCCGGCGACTTGTCGAGCTGAGCCACGTGATCACCGACGGGATGATCACCCTGCCCGGCTGGCCGGCACCGCGGATCACCGACTGGCTCACCCGCGAGGCGTCCCGGGCGAACTACGCCCCGGGCGTCGAGTTCCACGTCGCCCGGATCGACATGATCGCCAATACCGGCACCTACCTCGACACGCCCGCCCACCGTTGGGCGGACGGGGCCGACCTGGCCGGAACCCCGCTCGACCGCCTCGCCGACCTTCCCGGGATCGTGGTCCGGGTACCGCCCGGCACCCGGTCCGTGGACCGCCTGATGCTTGCCCCGTACGACGTGGCGGGGCGGGCGGTGCTGCTGCACACCGGGTGGGACGTGCACTTCGGCACCGACCGCTACGCCGGCCCCGCCGCGCCCTACCTGACCCGGGACGGTGCCGACTGGCTGGTCGACGCGGGCGCGACCCTGATCGGCATCGACTCGATCAACATCGACGACATGACTCCGGCGGCGGCCGGCGAGCGCCCCGCGCACAGCGCCCTGCTCGCCGCCGGCATCCCGATCGTGGAGCACCTGACCGGCCTGGCGGCCCTGCCTCCGGAGGGGTTCCGGTTCACCGCCGCGCCGCCGCGGGTCGCCGGCATGGGCACCTTCCCGGTCCGCGCCTTCGCCATCGTCGACGCCTGACCTCGCCCGCATCCGCGGCCGAATCAAGAACCACACGAGATCGCCCACGTGGCGGTATCCACCACACACGGATACCGCCACGTCGCCGACATGGAGTGAATTTCGCCGGCGTGAAGGCTCAGGCGACCCGGGACGCGGTCGGAACGAGCCGGCGGAGCAGGCGTCCGGAGAGATGGGCCAGCGCCCGGGACTGAGCCAGGTCAATCGGCCAGCGTTCGACCTCAGAACCTGCGGAGAGTTCGAGCAACAGCCCGCCGGGCGGTGTGGGGCCGACCTCCATTCGCCAGAGGCCGAGTCGCATCTGGATCACTTCGTCGCCGCGGACCGCCGTGCCGACGAGGCGAGACAGGTGCAGGTCGTTACCGCCAGCACAGTCAGGGCCGCGCAGGCACCAGGGCGGATGGACGGAGTTCGGTAGGTTACTCACGGGCCGGGGTCCTTCCCGGTCAAGGCCCGGGGAGCGGAGTGCCACCTCCACCCCGGGCCGCCCTACATGTGGCGCCCACCCGGTTGCGAGCCAGGGCAAGCGAGCCGAGTCTATAGCCGCTAATCGACATTGTCGACAGTGTCGACGTTATAGACGCTGTCGATTTCTGGTGATCTACTTGGCCTTGCGAGCCAGGGAGACACCGTGAGCACACCCAAGTACGAGCAGGTGGCGTCCGCCATCCGCGATCAGATCCGCACCGGGGAACTCAAACCCGGCGATCAGCTACCCACGACCCAAGGGCTGATCGAGATGTACGGCGTCTCCTACGGCTCGGTCCGGACCGCGCTGCTCATCCTCAAGGCGGAGGGGCTGATCGAAGGCCGGCAGGGTGAGGGCGTCTTCGTCCGCCACCCGGCCTCTCGGTAGCCCGGATCAGCGACCCAGTCCACCGGGGCCAATCACGCTCAGCCCTGCCTGCCGCGCCAACCACTCCGCGCGCTCCAACTCTCGGTGGCGGACGTGCACGAAGACGCTGTGCCCCGCGGACGGCTCGGTGGCCCAGATATCTGAGGTGTTGAAGACCAACTGCACGTGCGCGTACTTGAACTCCCGACCTAGGCCGAGGCTGGGCACCTCCGGCCAGCATTCGGGCTGCCACAGCACGTACCCCTGGCCAACCCTGATGGTCTCTTCAAACCGTCCCTCCATCGGGCCCAGCCCGCGCGCCTCCACTGTGACATCGACCGGTGGGTCGGCCGGATCTTGCGGGCCAGTCTCCCGCTCGCTGGACTGGTCCACGAACATGAAGTCCTCGCCGTCGGCGTCCAGCAAGTGGCCGCACGCGTCGAGGTAGCGCGGCAGACCCGAGTGCCGCCCAGTTCGCGCCCAGATCTCCACCTCGGTGCTCGGCAGGTCGACGAGGTCCAGCAGCCGCCCGACGCCGTCCAGCGCCCGTCCCACGTCACCGGTTCGCAGGACGGGATACGCCCAGGAGTTGCCCATCAGTAGCGCACCGAGATACGGCGCTCGACGGCGTCGACCCGGACCTCCCCGCCGTACGGGATGATCAGCTGCGGATCGGTGTGCCCGAGATCGACGTCGAAGACCACCACTGGGTCCTCGGCGTAGTCCGCCAGTGCCCGGGTGATCGCCTCCCGCTGCGCCTCGCCCCACTCCCGCCGCTGCTCCACCGTGTGCGGCTTGTCGAACTCCCACGCCTTGGCGCGGCCCACCAGCACCGCCGGGAAGCCGGCGAGCAGCCCCCGCTCGCCCATGTTGCGCAGGATCCGGAACACCTCGGTGGCCGAGGGCAACTCCTCCGACGTCTCGATGATCAGCACCTCACCCGCGTGGTCCGCCACCGCACCGACCCGGTCGGTGGCCAGCAGCCAGTGCAGGATCTCCAGGTTGCCGCCCCAGGTACGGCCCTGCACCACGGTCGCCGGCCCCTGCCAGCGCCACCCGGCGCCGGGGAACATCACCGGCTCGTACGCCAGGGTGGACGGGTCCCGCCAGTCGTTCGGCTGGTCGCCCCACTCCGCGGTCGGGGTCAGCTCGTACCAGCCGGAGGTGAACAGGGCGGCGCGCAGCGAGTCGAAGGTCAGCGGGTGCGGCTTGCCCGGCCGGCCGAGGTGCACCAGGACTGACCCGCCGTGGTACGCCACCATCCCCAGCTGGTACAGGTGGTTGAGGACGTTGGTGTTGTCCGAGAAGCCGTAGTACGGCTTCGGGTTGGCCCGCAGCACCGCGTCGTCCAGATGGGGCGTGACGGTGATCAGGTCGTCCCCGCCCACGGTGGCGAGCACGGCGGTGATCGCCGGGTCGGCGAAGGCGGCGGTCAGGTCCCGCGCCCGGTCCCGCGGGTCGGCGCCCAACTGCCGGGTCGTCGGATACTCCACCGGCTCCAGTCCGAACTCCTCGCGCAGCCGGCGCAGCCCCAGCTCGTACACGTGGGGGAAGAGGCCCGGCAGCCCGGCGGACGGGGAGACCACGGCGACCCGGTCGCCCGGCTTCGGCTTGGCGGGGTATCGCAACGACGTCATGCCCCCGACGCTATCGGCCGGGGCCAGCGGGATTTCCGGGCGTCCGGCCGGCCCGCGGGCGCTCGTGCCGGCACGCCGTCGCCCCCGTGGGCCGCCGGACAGGGCGGCGAAACCGCACAACCCGGGCGAAGCGCCACCCTAGGCTGGGCCACGTGGGCGATCAGGGGCCGGAGCTTCCGGTACGCGACTGGCTGCCGCGCGCGGCGGCGCTGCTGGTCGGCACGCTCGCCCTGGCCACCGCGTTCATCGCGGCGTACGTCGGGGCGCTGCACAAGCCGACCCCGCGCGACGTGCCGGTCGGGGTGGCCCGCAGCGACCAGCGCGCCCAGGCGGTGCTGGCCGCCGTCCGCAGCCGGACCGACACCATCAAACCCGTCCAGTACGACGACCAGGACCGCGCCCTCGACGCCCTGCGGTCCCGCGAGGTCTACGCGGTGCTGCACACCGACCCGGGCGGCGGCCTGATCCTGGCCATCGCCAGCGCCGGCGCGCCCACCGCCACCGACCTGGTCACCAAGGTGCTCACCCAGGCCGCCGGGCAGGCCAACCTGCCGCTCCAGGTCACCGACGAGGTGCCCGTCTCCGCCAACGACCCGCGTGGGCTGGTGCCGTTCTACCTCGCGGTCGGCCTGGTGCTCGGCGGCTACCTGGCGTCCACCGCCCTGGGTATCTCGCTCGGCACCGCGCCCCGCAGCCTGCGCCGCGCCGGCCTGCGGATCGTCACCCTCGCGGTGCACTCCGTGCTGCTCGGCATCATCGGCGCGGTGCTGGTCGGGCCGGTGATGGGCATCTGGGCCCACCAGGTCCTGGCGGTCTTCCTGGTCGGCGCGCTCACCGTGTTCGCCGCCGGCATGGTCGCCGCGGCGGTGCAGGGGTGGCTGGGACTGCTCGGTACCGGCCTGGTGATCCTGCTGCTGGTGGTGCTCGGCAATCCCGGCTCGGGCGGCATCTACGCCCCGGAGTTCCTGCCGACCTTCCTGCACGGGATGCACCGGTGGAACGTCACCGGGCTGGCCACCGACCTGCTCAAGTCGGCGGTCTACTTCGACTGGCGGGCCGGGCGCTGGCCGCTGGTGGGGCTGGCGCTCTGGGTCCTGCTCGGGATCCTCGGGCTGGTCACCGCGACGATCTTCCGGGCGCACCGGCGCGCCGTCCGCGCCGCGCGGGCCCGCCCGGCCGCACCCGGGAGACCGGCCACCGATGGCTGAGCCCGTCGATCCGTCCCGGAGTGCACATCATCACCCCGTCCCCCTCCTGACACCCGGGCGCACACGGATACGATCCAGGGAGTCGGACAGCGCTGTCCTTCGTACTCGCGTAAGGAGCGCACCGTGACCGACCAGCACGACCACGACGGGCCCGACGCCGCTCTCCGGGCCGACATCCGCCGCCTCGGCACCCTGCTCGGGCAGACCCTCGCCCGCCAGGAGGGCCGGCCGCTGCTCGACCTGGTCGAGGAGATCCGCGCCCAGGTCCGCTCCGACGCCCCCGCCGCCGCGCAGCGCCTCGCCGGCCTCGACGTCACCACCGGCACGAAGCTGGCCCGCGCCTTCTCCACCTACTTCCACCTGGCCAACATCACCGAGCAGGTGCACCGGGCCCGCGACCTGCGCCGGCGCCGGGCCATGCACGGCGGCTGGCTGGACCAGGCGGCCAAGATGATCGCCGAGCGCGGGGTCCCGGCCGAGGAGATCGCCTCGGTGGCCCGCCGGCTGGCGGTACGCCCGGTCTTCACCGCCCACCCGACCGAGGCGGCCCGGCGGTCGATCCTGTCCAAGCTGCGCGCCATCGCCGACGAGTTGGACGCCGAGACCGCCAACGCCATCCTCTACGGGGCCAGCGACGAGGGCCCGGCCAACCGGCGCCTGGCCGAACTGCTGGACCTGATGTGGCAGACCGACGAGCTGCGGCTGGACCGGCCCGACCCGACCGACGAGGCCCGCAACGCCATCTACTACCTGCGGGACCTGTACGCCGAGGCCGCCCCGCAGGTCCTCGACGACCTCGCCGACACGCTCCGCACCCTCGGCGTGGAGACGTCGCCGACCGCCCGCCCGCTGACCTTCGGCACCTGGATCGGCGGCGACCGGGACGGCAATCCCTTCGTCACGCCGACGGTCACCCGCGAGGTGCTGCAGATCCAGCACGAGCACGGCATCGAGGCCACCGAGAAGGCGATGGACGAGCTCATCAGCGAGGTCTCCGTCTCCCGCCGGCTGCGCGCGGTCTCCCTCGACCTCTCCGCCAGCCTCGCCACCGATCTGGACGCGCTGCCCGAGGTGGCGCCCCGGTTCCGCCGGGTCAACGCCGAGGAGCCCTACCGCCTCAAGGCACGGTGCGTGAAGGCGAAGCTGACCAACACCCGGGAGCGGCTGCGCAACGGCACCCCGCACGTGCCGGGGCGGGACTACCGCGGGTCCGCCGAGCTGATCGCCGACCTGGAGTTGCTGCGTGCCTCGCTGGCCCGCAACTCCGGGCAGCTCACCGCCGTGGGCCGGCTCGCCTCGGCGATCCGTACGGTCTCCGCGTTCGGGCTCCACCTGGCGACCATGGACGTCCGCGAGCACGCCGAGGCGCATCACGCCGTCCTCGCCCAGCTCTACGGGGCGGTCGGCGAGGTGCCCGACTACCCGTCGCTGAGCCGGCTGGAGCGCACCAAGCTGCTCGCCGACGAGCTGACCGGCCGCCGGCCGCTCTCCACCCTGGACACGCCGCTCACCGAGACCGCGCGGAAGACGTTCGACGTGTTCGGGGCGATCCGCGAGGCCCAGGACCGGTTCGGCAGCGAGGTGATCGAGTCGTACATCATCTCGATGACCCTCGGCGTGGACGACGTGCTCGCCGCAGTGGTGCTGGCCCGCGAGGCCGGCCTGATCGACGTGCACAGCGGCCGGGCCCGGATCGGCTTCGTGCCGCTGCTGGAGACCCCGGCCGAGCTGAACGCCGGCGGCGAACTGCTGGACGAGCTGCTGTCGCTGCCGGCGTACCGGGCGCTCGTCGCGGCCCGGGGCGACGTGCAGGAGGTGATGCTGGGCTACTCCGACTCCAACAAGGAGGCCGGCATCACCACCAGCCAGTGGTCCATCCACCGGGCCCAGCGCGCGCTGCGCGACGTGGCCGCCCGGCACGGCGTACACCTGCGGCTCTTCCACGGCCGGGGCGGCACGGTCGGCCGGGGCGGCGGCCCCACCCACGACGCCATCCTGGCCCAGCCGTACGGCACGCTGGACGGCGCGATCAAGGTGACCGAGCAGGGCGAGGTCATCTCCGACAAGTACACGCTGCCCGCCCTGGCCCGGGAGAACCTGGAACTGACCGTGGCCGCGGTGCTCCAGGCGACGCTGCTGCACACCGCGCCCCGGCAGCCGGCCGAGATGCTGGAACGCTGGGACGCCACCATGGACGTGGTCTCCGAGGCGGCGTTCCGGTCGTACCGGTCGCTGGTCGAGGACCCGGACCTGCCCGCGTACTTCTGGGCCTCC
Organism: Micromonospora sp. NPDC006431; assembly: GCF_042870725.1. Taxonomy (NCBI): domain Bacteria; kingdom Bacillati; phylum Actinomycetota; class Actinomycetes; order Micromonosporales; family Micromonosporaceae; genus Micromonospora; species Micromonospora sp. NPDC006431. Next base: position 310,983 of record NZ_JBIAHQ010000003.1, on the reverse strand, counting down.
ACCCCAACCGAGCTGCTGGGCCAGTTGAACATCGGCTCCCGGCCGGCGAAGCGGCCGAACACGGGTGCCGGCCTGGCCGGCCTGCGGGCCATCCCGTGGGTGTTCGGCTGGACCCAGACCCGGCAGATCGTCCCCGGCTGGTTCGGCGTCGGGTCCGGGCTGGCCGCCGCGCGCGCCGCCGGCCTGGACGACGTACTCGCCGAGATGCACCGGAACTGGCACTTCTTCCGCACGTTCCTGTCGAACGTGGAGATGATGCTGACCAAGACCGATCTCACCATCGCCCGCCGCTACGTGGAGACCCTGGTCCCGAAGAAGCTGCACCCGATCTTCGACAAGATCGAGCAGGAGTACGAGCTGACCAAGCAGGAGGTGCTGGCCGTCACCGCCTCGCCGGCGCTGCTGGACAACTCGCCCGTCCTCCAGCGGACCCTGGCGGTGCGGGACACCTACCTGGAGCCGCTGCACCACCTCCAGGTGGCGCTGCTGCGCCAGTACCGGGACTCCGGCGCGGCGGGCCGCGCGATGGCGACCGCGCCCGGCGGCCGCCGGGCCCCCAACGACGGTACGGCGCTGGAGCGGGCGCTGCTCACCACGGTCAACGGCATCGCCGCCGGCATGCGCAACACCGGCTGACGGCCGGCCCCGCAACTCACCGCCAGATCGGCGAGGTGGCGGGATTGGTGCTCGCCACCGCGCCAGATCGGTGAGGTGGCGGGACCGGTGGGCGACGCTGCGCCAGATCGGCGAGGTGGCGGGACCGGTGCTCGCCGCTGCGCGCGATCGGCGAGGTGGTGGCATCCGCGCCGCGTCAACCCCGCCAGATCGGGGAGGTGGCGGGCGCCGGCGAGCGGTGCGCGGTGCCTGGCGGGGTCACCAGTCGCCGCCGCCGAAGTCCCCGCCGCCGAAGTCGCCTCCGCCGAAGTCCCCGCCGCTGTAGCCGGAGAAGTCGCCGCCACCGTAGCCGGGGAAGTCGCCGCCGCCCTGGCCGCCGGCGAACTGGTCGCCGCCGAAGTCGTTGCCGCCCTGGTCGCCGGCGAACTGGTCGCCGTAGTCCTGGCCGTCGCCGACCCCGTCCTGGAACCCCTCCTGGTAGCCGGCCTCGTAGCCGTAGCCCGGGTCGGCGAAGGCGGGCGAGAGGAGCGCGTCGGCGATCAGCAGGCCGCCGAGCACCCCGGCGCCGGTGCCGAGCGCGGTCTTCCACCACGGCGTCGAGTACCAGCCGGCGGGCACCCGCCGGCCCTGCCAGTGGCCGCCGGGGTAGTAGTAGGGCGTGCCGCTGCCCGGCTGCGGCCCGGCCCGGTAGGTCTGCCCCTGGACGTTGACCTCGCGCTCCTTGGTGAGCATCCCGGCGCCCCGGGCGGCGGCCAGCGGCGGCAGGTCCGGCCCCGGGTCGATGCCCAGCGCGGTCCGGGCCGCCCGGATGTACGCCAGCCCCTCCAGCGCGGTCTCCCGGGCCAGCGCGAACTGGCGCGGGGTACGCGCCTGCTCCAGCTGTGAGCCGGCCGCGTTGTACCGCTCGCCCGCGTCGGCCAGCGCCTGGCGTACCGCCGGGGCGTCGCCGTGCAGGTTCATGAGCTGCCCGCCGAGCCGCTCGTACCAGCGCTGCGCCTCGGCCCGCGCGTCAGCCAGCTCGGTGGCCTCGCGGGACCTGCTACCCCACCGCCAGAACATGTAGGCACCCCCGAGCATCAGCAGCAGGACGAACCACAGCCCAACTTTCATGACTCGACGGTACCCACGGGGGTCACGTCGTACCTGTTTGGCAAGCTTCGGAGGGTGACGAGCATCGCAACGCTGGCCGTGGTGATCATCTGTCTCGCCGCGGGCGGCGCGGTGGGCTGGCTGGCCGCCCGGTCCCGCTCGGCGACCCAGATCGCCCGGCTGGAGGCGACCCTCGCCGCCACCCGGGAGGGCGAGGGACGGCTGGAGCAGTCGATGCGGGCGCTCAGCTACGAGGCGACCGCCCAGTCGCAGGAGGCCGTGGCGCGGGCGGTGGCCCCGCTGCACGACACCCTCCGGCGCTACGAGCAGCGGGTGGCCGAGCTGGAACGCGACCGGGTCGACGCGTACGCGGAGCTGCGCGAGCAGGTGCGGGCCATGAGCACGGTCTCCGGTGAGCTGCGCACCGAGACCAAGCAGCTCGTCGCGGCGCTGCGCGCCCCGCAGGTCCGCGGCCGGTGGGGCGAGCACCAGCTCCGCCGGATCGTCGAGGCGGCCGGGATGCTGGAGCACTGCGACTTCTCCGAGCAGGTCACCGGTGCCACCGACCATCAGGGGGTACGCCCCGACCTGGTGGTCCGGCTGCACGGCGGCCGGACGGTGGTGGTCGACGCCAAGGCGCCCTTCGACGCGTACCTGACCGCCATGGAGGCGCGCGACGAGCGGGGGCGGGACACCCACCTCGACGCGCACGCCCGACACCTCCGGGGGCACGTGGACGCGCTGGCCGCCAAGTCCTACTGGGCCGCGTTCGACCCGTCGCCCGAGTTCGTGGTGCTCTTCGTGCCGGCGGACCCGTTCCTCGACGTGGCGTTGCAGCGCGACCCGACCCTGCTGGAGCACGCGTTCGCCCGCAACGTCGTGCTGGCCACGCCGGCCACCCTGGTGGCGCTGCTGCGCACGGTGGCGTACTCGTGGCGGCAGGAGGCGCTGGCCCGCAACGCGGCCACGGTGCACCTGCTGGCCCGCGAGCTGTACGGGCGGCTGTCCACCCTGGGCGACCACGTCGGAAAGCTGGGCGCGTCGCTGGGCGGTGCGGTTACCGCGTACAACCGGGCGGTGGGCTCGCTGGAGGCACGGGTGCTGGTCAGCGCCCGCAAGCTGGCCGAGCTGGGCGTCTCCGACCAGGAGCTGACCGCTCCGGCTCAGGTCGAGGTGGCACCGCGCCAGCCGCAGGCGCCGGAGCTGGCCGGGTCGGACGGCCCGACCGCGCTCCGGCCGGCCACGCTACGGGCGGCCGATGAACCGACCGCCACTGCCGAGCGAGATCACCGCCCGTCCCACTGAGCGCGCGGGCCGGTCCGCGGGTGGCCCGTCCCCCCGCCCACCCGGGGATGTTGGCGATGGGCGAACCTGCGCCCAGGGCGGGCTCCTGCCGTTCAGCCGATCCCCTGGCTCACCGAGCGGCTGCTCCGTTATGGCCGATCGACATCCGGGCATGTCCATTTTGGGTTGCCGTTGGGCAATGACTTACGCCACTGTTGCGGGCGGACCGTTCGATGTAACGGAGCTGTCACATCGGTCGCTGGAGCAGTGACGGTCGCGCCAATCCGCCCCGTCCAACTTGGCACCCGCCCTCCCTTGCCCCCCTTTCGGAGGAAGAGAACGTGAGCAATACCCCCATCAGACGCAGGCGCATACCCGCCGCGATCCTCGCGTCGATGCTGGCCGCCGGCGCCCTGACGCTGACCTCCGCCGGCAGCCCCGCCCTCGCCGAGCCCTCGCCCGAGGTGCCCAAGGCCGGTTGGAGCCCGACCGACCAGGATCGACTGGCCGAGGCGAAGCAGCAGGGTCAGCAGAGCGTCGACGTGCTGGTCGGCGCAGAGGACGGCCAGTCCAGCGCCGTCGCCGGCCGCCTCGCCGCGCTCGGTGCGGCCATCGGCTACCGCGACGACGACCTGGGCTACTTGCGCGCCAGCGTGGCCACCGACCGGGCCGACCAGATCGCGCGGCTGAGCGGCGTGCAGACGGTGGAGATCGACGCAGTGGTGCCGCTGCCCGACCCCCGCCCGGACGGCAGCGAGTCGCCGGCGCCCCAGCCCGCGCCGGGCCCCGACACCCCCGCCGACAACCCGTACATGCCGACCCGCGACATGGGAGCGGCGCAGTTCGTGGCCGAGCACCCCACGCTCGACGGGCGCGGCGTCACCATCGGCATCCTCGACACCGGCGTCGACCTGGCGCACCCGGCACTGCAGAAGACGACCACCGGCGAGCGCAAGATCATCGACTGGGTCACCGCGACCTCGCCGACCGACGACGCTGACCCGACCTGGGTCAGCATGACCACGAACGTCTCCGGCCCGCGTTTCGCCGTCGACGGCCGCACCTGGACCGCGCCAGGCGCCGGCTCCTACCGGTTCGGCGTCTTCAACGAGCGCGCCGCCACGCTCGGCGGTGAGGTCGGCAACGACGTCAACCGGGACGGCAACCCGGCCGGCAGCAGCGGCCTCTTCGGGGTGCTGTGGGACGGCAACAAGACCGTCTGGGTCGACACCAACCAGGACGGCTCCTTCGCCGACCAGACCCCGATGACCGACTACAAGGTCCGCAACGACGTCGGCACCTTCGGCACCGACAACCCGGCGACCCCGATCGCCGAGGCGATGCCGTTCGTCGTGCAGGTCGACGGCAAGAACAAGTTCGTCAACATCGGCATCGTGTCCGGCCAGCACGGCTCGCACGTCGCCGGCATCACGGCCGCCAACGGGCTGTTCGGCGGCAAGATGACCGGTGTCGCCCCGGGCGCCAAGCTGGTCTCCGTTCGGGTCTGCCTCTTCGTCGCGGGTTGCACCTCGCACGCCCTGATCGAGGGCATGATCTACGCGGCCAAGCAGGCGAACGTGGACGTCATCAACATGTCGATCGGCGGCCTGCCGTCGCTCAACGACGGCAACAACACCCGCGCGCTGCTCTACAACCGCCTCATCGAGCAGTACAAGGTGCAGATGTTCATCTCGGCCGGCAACAGCGGGCCCGGCACCAACACCGTCGGTGACCCGTCGGTGGCGGAGAAGGTCGTCAGCGTCGGCTCGTACATCACCGACGCCACCTGGCGGGCCAACTACGGCTCCAGCTCGTCGAACCGGGACAACCTGCACTACTACAGCTCCCGTGGGCCGCGCGAGGACGGCGGGTTCAAGCCCAACCTCGTCGCGCCCGGCTCGGCCATCTCCAGCACCCCGACCTGGCAGCCGGGCGGCCCGGTCGCGGGCACGTACCCGCTGCCCCCGGGCTACGCCATGCTCAACGGCACCTCGATGGCCGCGCCGCAGGCCACCGGCGCCGGGGCGCTGCTCGTCGGCGCCGCCAAGGCGGAGGGCTTCCAGCGCAAGCCGGCCCAGCTCCGGCAGGCCATGATGTCCTCGGCCCGGTTCCTCGACGACATCGGCGCGTACGAGCAGGGCGCCGGCCTGATCAACGTGCCGGCCGCGTACGAGCTGCTGCGCAAGAACATCAAGACCGTGGACATCACCTCCTCGGTCCCGGTGAACACCGTGCTCTCCGGCTTCCTTGCCACCCCCGGTGTCGGCGTAGGCATCTACGACCGCGAAGGCGTCACCGTGGGCCGCAAGTACACCCGCACCTACACCTTCACCCGCACCACCGGCGGGTCGCCGGCCGTCACCTACGACCTGTCCTGGATCGGCAACGACGGCACCTTCTCCTCCGGCACGTCGGTAGCTCTGCCGCTGAACAAGCCCGTCGAGGTGCCCGTCGCGATCAACCCGGCGTCGCCGGGTGCGCACTCGGCGATCCTGCGGCTGGACGACCCGGCGACCACCGGCGTCGACTACCAGACCATGAACACCGTGATCGCCCCGTACACGTTCGCCGCGGCGGACAACTTCCAGGTGACGATCAACGGCAAGGTCGGCCGTAACCAGTCGCTGCGCTACTTCTTCCGGGTGCCGGTGGGCACGCCCGCGCTGAAGGTGGACTTCACCGGCCCGTCCACCGAGCCGGGCTCCGGCCAGGCGCGGTTCCTGCGCTACCACCCGTACGGCGTCAACATCGACGACAACGCGTCCACCTCCTGCTTCGTCCCGGCCGCGGGGGCCTGCGCCACCGGCTCGCCGAACAGCCGCACGACCTCCAACCCCCTCGCCGGGGTCTGGGAGATCACCGTGGACGGCCGGCGTACCTCGGACGCGGAGTGGACCAAGTTCACGCTGACCGCCTCGGTTCTCGGTGCGACCGTCACCCCGAACCCCGACGTGATCGATTCCGCCAAGCCGGACGTGCCGGTGACCCGGTCGTACTCGCTGACCAGCACGCTCGGTTCGTTCACCGGCCGGGCGGTCGGCGGCACGCTGGGCAGCGCCCGGCAGGGTCCGTTCACCATCGCCAACCGGACCGTCCAGGAGTACGACCTGACCGTCGCTCCGGGCTCGACCCAGCTGCGGGCCACCATCGGCGGGACCGCCGACCCGGCCGCCGACCTCGACCTGTACGTGCTGAACTGCACGTCCGGGACCTGCGTGGAGGCCGGACGCAGCGCCGACGGCGACTCCGAGGAGTCGGTGACCATCAACAACCCGGCGACCGGTGCCTGGAAGGTCCGCGTCGACGGGTACTCGGTGCCCGCCGGCTCGACCAGCTACGACTACGTCGACGTCTTCACCAACCCGACCTTCGGCACCGTCGCGGTGAGCGACACGAACGCGCCGCGCCCCAGCGGCACCTCGTGGATCGTGCCCGGGTCGGTGACCGTGAAGGCCGCCCCGGCGACCGGCCGCGTGCTCTACGGCACGGTGCAGGTCCGCACCGACACCAACATCCTCATCGGCAGCGGTGACGTCGTGGTACGCAACGTCAGCTGACGCTTCGACAACAAGGCAGGAGGCCCGTCCCCGACGTGGGGGCGGGCCTCCTGCCTCATCTGGATCAGGCCGGGCGGGCGGACTCCACCACGAAGGGGGTGCCCTGCTGGCAGGTGGTCATCAGATTGGGCTGGGAATGGCCGGTGACGGTCACCCGGGCACCCGCCTTCAGCACGTCGCGCGGGCCGCCGACCAGCAGGTTGCCGTCGAGCAGCAGGCAGCCCGGCTCCACCCCGGCCTGCAGGGTGCCGGTGAGCGTGGTGGTGGCGCCGCTCGACGGCCCACCCGTCGTGGGAGCTGTCGGGTCGGTCGGGCTGACGCTGGGGTCGGGGCTGGGCGTGCTGGTCACCGGGGCGGCTCCCGTCGGGCCGGGGCTGGCGGGGTCGGCGCCCGGGCTGGCGCATGCGCCCAGGGCGACGCAGGCGAGCAGGGCGACGATCGCCGTCCGAGGAGTGTTCATGAGCGGTTGGACGTACCGGGCCGCCGATCCGTTCCGGCGGGTCAGCCGCGGGCGGCCGCGGCGGCCTTCAGGTCCCGCTTGAGCTCCTGCGGCAGCGAGAAGGTCAGCCGCTCGTTGGCGGTGGTGACCTCCTCGACGTCGGTGAAGCCCCGCTCGGCCAGGTGCGCGAGCACCTGCTGGACCAGCTCGTCCGGCACGCTGGCGCCGGAGGTGACGCCGACCGTACGGGCGCCGGCGAGCCAGGCGTCGTCGATCTCGTGGGCGAAGTCGACCAGGTGCCCGGCCCGGGCGCCGGCGTCCAGGGCCACCTCGACCAGGCGGACCGAGTTGGAGGAGTTGCGCGAGCCCACCACGATCACCACGTCGCAGTCGGGGGCGATCTCCTTCACCACGTGCTGTCGGTTGGAGGTGGCGTAGCAGATGTCGTCGCTGGGCGGCGACTGGAGCAGCGGCAGCTTCTGCTTGAGCCGGGCGACGGTCTCCAGCGTCTCGTCCACCGAGAGGGTGGTCTGGGAGAGCCAGACGACCTTGCTGGGGTCGCGCACGGTGACCTTGTCGACGCCGTCCGGCCCGTCCACCAGCTGGATGTGCGCGGGAGCCTCACCGGCGGTGCCGACGACCTCCTCGTGCCCCTCGTGGCCGATCAGCAGGATGTCGTAGTCCTCGGCCGCGAACCGCCGGGCCTCCTGGTGCACCTTGGTGACCAGCGGGCAGGTCGCGTCGATCGCCTTGAGCGAGCGCGCCTTCGCCTGCTCGTACACCTCGGGGGCCACGCCGTGCGCGGAGAAGATGACGGTGGCGCCCTCCGGCACCTCCTCGTTCTCCTCCACGAAGATCGCCCCCTGGGCCTCCAGGGTCTGCACGACGTGCTTGTTGTGCACGATCTGCTTGCGGACGTAGATCGGGGCGCCGTAGAGCCGCAGCGCCTCCTCGACGGTCTGCACCGCCCGATCCACGCCCGCGCAGTAGCCGCGGGGCTTGGCCAGGAGCACGCGCTTGCCGGTCCGGGGAGTCGCCTCAGCCTCAGTCACCTGACCATCGTACGTGCCCGATTTTTCCCCGGCAGCGGCCGCGACTCTGCGACAACTCCAGCAGGGCCGGTCTGACGCCGCGCTGGCCGCCCTCGCCTGAACCGTCGATCATGAGGTTGGCGGCGGCAGCGGAGATCGACATCGCCGCCAACCTCATGATCGACGCGGGTGGTGTCGGCCCCGGGCCGTAGGGTGGGCGGGTGAGCGAGGTGGGGCGGGTGAGCGAGGTGGGGCGGGGCGGCGCGGAGGCGGGGCGGAGCACGTCCGAGGAGCCGTGGCCGGTCCGGGTGGTCAGCCAGAAGATCGGCGCCTGGATCGCCCGGCTGGGCTGGGTCTGGGTGGACGGGCAGGTCGCGCAGATCAGCCGCCGGCCCGGCGCGACCACCGTCTTCCTCACCCTGCGTGATCCCTCGGCCGACCTCAGCCTGACCGTGACCACCAACCGGGACGTGCTCGACGCGGGCGCGCCGGAGTTGCGCGAGGGCGCCCGGGTGGTGCTGCACGCCAAGCCCGAGTTCTATGCCGCCCGGGGCACGCTCAGCCTGCGCGCCGACGAGATCCGCCAGGTCGGGCTCGGCGAGCTGCTGGCGCGGCTGGAGAAGCTCAAGAAACTGCTGGCCGCGGAGGGGCTCTTCGACCGGGCCCGCAAGCGCCGGCCGCCGTTCCTGCCCGGCCGGATCGGCCTGATCACCGGCCGCGCCTCGGCCGCCGAGCGGGACGTGCTGACCAACGCCCGGCGGCGCTGGCCGGCGGTGGAGTTCCGCACGGTCAACGTCGCCGTGCAGGGGCCGAGCGCGGTGCCGCAGATCGTCGACGCGCTCAAGGCGCTCGACACGGACCCGAGCATCGACGTGATCATCATCGCCCGGGGCGGCGGCAGCATCGAGGACCTGCTGCCCTTCTCCGACGAGGCGCTCTGCCGGGCGGTCTTCGCCTGCCGCACCCCGGTGGTCAGCGCGATCGGCCACGAGACGGACGCGCCGCTGCTGGACTACGTCGCCGACGTCCGCGCCTCGACTCCGACGGACGCGGCGAAGCGGATCGTCCCCGACCTCACCGAGGAGGTACGCCTCATCGGCCAGGCCCGGTCCCGGCTGGAACGGGCGGTCCGCAACCTGGTCGACCGGGAGCAGCACCGCCTCGACCTGCTGCGCTCCCGCCCGGTGCTGGCCCGCCCGCAGGTGATGGTCGACCAGCGGGGCGCCGACGTCGCCGCGCTGCGCGACCGGGCCGGGCGCTGCCTGGAGCACCGGCTCGGCGGTGCCGCCGACGACCTGCGCCACACCCTGGCCCGGCTGCGCGCGCTCTCTCCCGCAGCGACCCTCGACCGGGGGTACGCGATCGTCCAGCGCCCCGACGGCCACGTGCTGCGCGCCGCGTCCGAGGTGGCCAAGGGCGACCCACTGCGGGTCCGCCTCGCCGAGGGTGAGCTCACCGCGACCGTGGCCGGCTGAGCGATGTGTTGGGATGGGAGCCGATGACTGACGCGAAGAAGGACGAGCGGCTCAGCTACGAGCAGGCCCGTGCCGAACTGGCCGGCGTGGTGGAGCGGCTGGAGGCCGGCGGCACCTCGCTGGAGGAGTCGCTGGCGCTCTGGGAGCGCGGCGAGCAGCTCGCCGAGACCTGCCAGCGCTGGCTGGACGGGGCGCGGGCCCGCATCGACGCCGCCCGGCAGCGCGCCGAGGAGTGACCTGGGGTGGACGGCCGACGGGGCGGCCGGGGCCGCCCCGTCGACGTCGTCGTGCTCAATTGAACAGGTTGTAGAACTCCGGCGGCGCCTCGACGACCTGGTCGGCCGGGGGCTTCTGCGCCGCGCTGGCGTTGCCGTAGTCGGTGTAGGCGATCTTGATGTCCTGCGCGGCGCTCTGGCCGGCGGCGGGGATCTGCATGACCAGTTCGCTGAGCCGCCCCTGCGGGTCGACCTTGGCGGTGAACGGCACCGACTGTGCCTGCGCCCCGAGCGCGGTGATCACCGCCGGGTCGAGCGAGCCCGCCTCGGCCGCCTTGGACACGTCGACGGTGCCCGCGTACGTGCCCTCGCCGGTCTGACGGACCTCGGTGATGCCCTGGGTCAGCACGGCGCTGCCGGCCGGGTCGAGCTTGTCGAAGTCGAACCCCAGGGCCCGATTGCCCTTGATCCGGGTCTGGTCGAGGTGCTGGTACTTGCCGAGGTTGAGCTTCTGCACGCCGGGCACGCTGCTCGCGGCCTTGCCGCCCAGCTCCAGCTTCACCCAGCTGTCCGGCTTGTAGTGGATCAGGTCCAGCTTCATCATCAGATCGGACGTCGGGTCACCGATCGTCATCCGCATCTCCGCGCTCTGGCTCGGCTCGTGCACCTGCCCCTCGGCGGTGGAGCCGGCGCCGGACATGCTGAACCGGAAGTTGCCGTCGCGGATCGCGTTCGTGGAGTTGAGCAGGGCCTGCTTGGCGTCGCCCGACGTAGCGCTCGGCGCGACGCTGCCGGAGACGCTCGGGGAGGCGGTGGTCCCCGCGGTGCCGGTCCCGTTGTCGTTGCAGGCGGCCAGGGCGGGGCTGAGCAGTGCCGCGGCGAAGGCCGCCGCGCTGAAGCGTCGAATCTTCACGTGAACTCTCCAGGTGGGTCGTCCGGCCCACGGAGGTGCCGGAGGCGGGGCGCCGCTGCCCTGACGCCGGCTGCGGCGCACGAGCCCCGTCCGGCCGGCGTCGCGCCCCGGCGGGCTCGTGCCCTCATCTGTTCCCGGAAGCGGCCTTCGGCAATCCATGTCCATTCCGGGCGGACGACCCCGCGTCGGGTGGGGCCGGCCGACGCCGCCCCCACCCGCACCCGGATCAGCTCTGGAACATCTGGTACAGCTGGTCGGACGCCTCGACGACCTGGCCGGCCGGGGGCGCCTGGACGGCGGCGGCGCTGCCGTAGTCGGCGTACGTGACGGTCACGGCCTGCGCCTCGGCGCCGCCGGCGGCGGGCACCTGGACGGCGAACTCGGTCAGCCGGCCCTGCGCGTCGAGCTTCGCGGTGAACGGCACGGCGCTGGCCTGGGCGCCGAGCGCCTTGACGGTCTCGGCGTCGAGCAGGTCGGAGTCGCTCGCCTTGGTGGCGTCGATCGTGCCCGCGTACGTGCCCTCGCCGGTCTGCTTGACGTCGGTGATCGCCTTGATCATCTTGTCGGCGCCCGCCGGGTCGACGTCGGTGAAGTCGAAGTTCAGCTCCTTGGCGTTCTTGATCTTGCTGCGGTCCAGGTGCTGGTACTTGCCCTTCATCGCCTTGAAACCGGGGACGGCGTCCGCCATCGCCCCGGCGAGCTCGAGCTTGACCCAGCTGTCGGCGTCGATGAACACGAGGTGCATCGACATGGCGAGGTCGTCGTTGGCCGTCTGCCCGCTCTCCAGCTTCATCTCGGCGCTCTTGGACGGCATGTGTACGGTCCCGCTGCCGTTGAACTCACCACCCTTGATGCCGAAGGTGAAGTTGCCCTTCTGGATCTCCTTGGTGGCGGCGGCGAGCGCCTCCTTCGGGTCCGCCGGAATCCCCGAGGCGGCGGCGGACTTGCTGTCGGCGGTCGGCGAGCCGGCCTCGGACTTGCAGGCGGCCAGACCAGGGACGAACAGGGCGGCGGCGAGGACGCCGACGCTCCACCGTCGAATGTTCACGTGGTTCTCTTTCTGGTATTTGGTGCGGACGCGCGATGCGTGCCAGTTTGTCCGGCCCGGGCAGCCTAGCGGACCGGCCCCGGCCCTTGGGGGGCACCGGAAACGGACGGATCAGCGCACGGCGGTGGCGAGCTGGCGTAGCTCGTTGTCCCGGGCATCGCCCACGACGATCACCGTCCGGTTCGGTTCCAGCAGGACGAGGGCCTGCTCGTTGCCCCGAGCGGTGTACCGCTGCCAGCTACCGTCGGCCAGGTCGGCCGGTCCCTGCGGCTGGCCACCTTTCAGCTCGGCGGGGAGCAGCTTGTCGGCGGCCACGTTGCTCTCCACGAGTTGCGCGCCGCGCCCCTCCGGGGTCAGGTAGCCGATCCGCAGCGTCCCGCCGCCCGCCTCGGCCTGGTAGCGCGCGCTGACCGTACGCCAGCCGGAGCTCAGCCCCTCCGGCGGGCTGACCGGGAAGGCGCCCGCCGACCGGGCCTGCTCGATGGCGGGTGCCGGATCGACCGTGGCCGGCTCGTCCCCACCCAGGACGCCTCGGTAGAAGGCGAGCAGCAGCGCGATCGGGACCAGGAGCACCAGCAGCGAGAGCGCCATGTCCCGCGGCGACCGCTCGGAGCGCGCCCGGTCCTTCCGCGCGGGCGGCGCGGCGTGGTCGCCCGCGCCGGCCAGCGGCGCGACCCCGCCCGGCGACTCCACGAGGGCGGGCTCGCCGGCCGTCGGAGGGGTCGCCCCGGCGGTCGACCGGACGGGTGGCTGGCCGTCCGGCGGGGTGGCGTCGGTCGGTACGCGATCGGCAGGGTGTGCGGCTTCCACCCGCCCATTCTCGCAGCCGTCCGGGTGACGTGATCCTGGCCTCCTCCGCCCCGACCCGGCGCGCGAGCTGTCATCGTGTGAGGATCAGCGACAAAGCCGGCGGCGGCGACGGCCGCAGCGTGCCGGTCCACCCCGCAACGTCGCGAGGAGGAAGCCGTGATGACAACCACCAGGACGCGGACCCCGCAGAACCTCGACCGCAATCTCGCCCTCGACCTGGTCCGGGTCACCGAGGCCGCGGCGATGGCGGCCGGCCGCTGGGTCGGCCGGGGCGACAAGGAGGGCGGCGACGGGGCAGCCGTCGACGCCATGCGCAAGCTGATCAACTCGATCCCGATGCGCGGGGTCGTGGTGATCGGCGAGGGCGAGAAGGACAACGCCCCGATGCTCTTCAACGGCGAGGAGGTCGGTGACGGGACCGGTCCCGAGGTCGACGTGGCGGTCGATCCGATCGACGGCACCACCCTGATGAGCAAGGGCATGCCGAACGCGCTCGCGGTGCTCGCGGTCGCCGAGCGTGGCGCGATGTTCGACCCGAGCGCCGTCTTCTACATGGAGAAGCTCGCCGTCGGCCCGATGTACGCCGACGTGGTCGACATCAACGCCGGGGTGGCCGAGAACATCCGCCGGATCGCCAAGGTCAAGGGCACCGACGTCGCCGAGGTGACGGTCTGCGTGCTGGACCGGTCCCGCCACGACGACCTGGTGAAGCAGATCCGGCGTACCGGGGCGGGCATCCGGTTCATCTCCGACGGCGACATCGCGGGTGCCATCGCCGCCGCCCGTGGCGAGTCGGACGTCGACGTGCTGATGGGCGTCGGCGGCACCCCGGAGGGCATCACCGCGGCCTGCGCGCTCAAGTGCATGGGCGGCATGATGCAGGCCAAGCTCTGGCCGAAGGACGCCGAGGAGCGGGAGAAGGCGCTCGCCGCCGGGCACGACCTGGACCGGGTGCTGTTCACCGACGACCTGGTCACCGGGGACAACTGCTTCTTCGTGGCCACCGGTGTGACCTCCGGCGACCTGCTGCGTGGCGTGCGCTACCGGGCCGGCGGGGCGTACACGCAGTCGATCGTGATGCGCTCCAAGAGCGGCACGATCCGGGTGATCGACTCGTACCACCGGCTGGAGAAGCTTGCCCTCTACTCGGCGGTCGACTTCGACGGACGACCCTTGGCCGAGCAGGAGTGACCGCGACCGGGACGGCGGCGCCCCCCACGCTGTCGGCCGCGCGGCGGATCGCCGGCGTCGGGCTGGCCACCGCCTCGGGGGTCGCGGTGGCCGTCCAGTCCCGGATCAACGGCGAGTTGGGCGTACGCCTGGCCGACGGGATCGCCGCCGCGGTGGTCTCGTTCGGCCTCGGCCTGCTCGTGCTGCTGGTGCTGGTCCCCGGCACCCCGGGCGGCCGGCGGGGACTGGCCGCCCTCCGGGCGGCACTGCGCGAGGGCTCCCTGCGGCCGTGGCAGTGCCTCGGCGGGGTGTGCGGTGCGTTTCTGGTGGCCACCCAGGGGCTGACCATCGGCACCCTCGGGGTGGCCGTGTTCACCGTCGCCGTGGTGGCCGGGCAGTCCGGCAGCAGCCTGCTGGTGGACCGGGCCGGCATCGGCCCGACCGGCCGCCAGCCGGTCACCCCGAACCGGCTGGTCGGCGCGGTGCTCACCGTGCTGGCCGTGCTGCTGGCGGTGAGCGACCGGCTCGGCGACCCGCGCGCCCTGGCGCTGGCCCTGCTGCCGCTGGCGGCCGGGGTGGGCATCGCCTGGCAGCAGGCGGTGAACGGCCGGGTCCGGGGAGCCTCCGGCAGTGCCCTGGCCGCCACCCTGGTCAACTTCGCCGTCGGCACCGTCGCGCTGCTCGCCACCTTCGCCGTGGAGGTGGCGGTCCGGGGCCGCCCGGGCGGCGTCCTGCCCAGCGAGCCCTGGCTCTATCTGGGTGGCCCGATCGGCATCGTGTTCATCGCGCTGGCCGCCGCCATCGTCCGTTTCACCGGGGTGCTGCTGCTCGGCCTGGCCACCATCGCCGGGCAGATCGTCGGCGCGGTCCTGCTGGACGTGGCGCTGCCGACGGCGGCCTCGCACCCCGGGCCGGCCACCCTGCTCGGCGCGGTGCTGACCCTGGTCGCGGTCCTCGTCGCCGCGCTCGGACCGCCGCTGAAGCTGACGGTCAGCCGCGCAGCCCCGCCACCGTCTCCTTGATCGCCTGGTCCAGCGGGGTCGGCTCGATACCCAGGGTGGCGGTGGCGGCTGACGAGTCCATCAGGTACGGCCGGTCGAACTGGTAGGCGGTCTCCCGCAGCTCACGGGCCATCGGGTTGGCGAGGCCGCCGAGCCAGAGCACCGGGTAGGGCATCCGGGTCAGCTTCGGCGCCGGCGCGCCGGTCAGGGCCGCCGCGCGGACGGCCAGGTCCCGCATCGGTACGGCCGGCCCGCTGGGCACGTGCCAGGCCCGCCCCCAGGCCCGCTCGTCGGTCGCGGCGGCGACCAGGGTACGGGCGACGTCCGGGATGTACGTCCAGGTGTGCGGGGCGTCCCAGTCCACCGGCAGGAAGACCCGCCGGCCGGCGAGCACCCGGGGCAGCACCATCATCGCCAGCGAGGTGCCGCCGACGCCGACGTAGTCGGAGCCGCGTACCTCGGTGACCCGGGCCCGGCCGGCCCGGTGTGCGGCGAGCGCGTCGGCCCACATCCGGTTTCGCACCCGCCCCTTGGTGCCGGTCGCGGCCAGCGGGGTCGCCTCGGTCATCGGGCCGTCGACCGGGCCGTACCCGTAGAGGTTGCCGACGGTGGCGAGCACCGCGCCGGTCCGCTCGGCGGCGGTGAGCAGCGCGGCGGCCAGCGGCGGCCAGTCCACCGGCCACCGGTGGTACGCCGGGTTGGCGCAGTTGTGCACCGCGACCGCGCCCTCGGTCAGCGCGGTCAGCCGGGCGGGGTCGGCGGCGTCGGCGGCGACCCGCTCGACCGCCGGGTGCTCGGGTCCGGTGCCGCGGCGGGTCACCACCCGCACCCGGTCGCCCCGCTCGGCGAGGAGGCGGGCGGTGGCGGTGCCGACGGGTCCGGCGCCGACGATCACGTGCAGGGCCATGGTGGCCACCCTTCGAAGCATGGATCCAATCCGAGAGCGGTGCTCTCTACGACCTCCCCAGCATGAACCGCACGCCGCTCACTGTCAAGAGCGCTGCTCTTGGTTTTGATTAGCGCTCTCGGTCGTGGCAGAGTGGGGGCATGGTGGCTCACACGCTCCGCGCCCGGGTCCGTGCCGGCATGATCGACGAGATCAAGGCGGTGGCCCGCCGCCATCTCGCCACCGACGGCGCGAACCTCTCCCTGCGCGCGGTCGCCCGCGACATGGGCATGGTCTCCTCGGCGATCTACCGCTACTTCCCCAGCCGGGACGACCTGCTCACCGCGCTGATCCTCGAGGCGTACGACGCCCTCGGCGAGGCGGTGGAGGCGGCCGACGCCGCCGTCGACCGGGCCGACCTGCGCGGACGCTGGCACGCCGCGTGCGAAGCCGCCCGGGCCTGGGCGCTGACCCACCCCGCCGAATACGCGCTGCTCTACGGCAGCCCGGTCCCCGGGTACGCGGCCCCGGAGGACACCGTCGCACCGGCGGCGCGGCCCCCGCTGACCCTGGTCGGCATCCTCCGCGACGGCCTGGCCGCCGGCCGGCTCAGCCCGCCCGACGAGGAGCTGCCCGAGCCGGTCCGCGCCGACCTCGCCGAACTGGCCGCCGGCTTCTCCCCCGGCCTGCCGGAGGCGCTGCTGGCCCGCGGCCTGGCCGGCTGGACCCAGCTCTTCGGGCTGATCAGCTTCGAGCTGTTCGGGCGGCTGAACGGGGTCATCCCGCACCGCGACGAGTACTTCGACCACCAGATCGCCCTGGTGGCCGACCTCATCGGCCTGCCCGCTGCGTGACCCGCCCCCGCCTCGGCAACGGGGCGGAACGCCGGCGGTCAGGTGCCGTCGGAGGAGTGCCCGGGAAACAGGTGGGCCGTCGGGTCGATGACCACCGCGGCGTTGTTCACCGCCGTGGCCGCCTCGCCGAAGCCGGTGGCGATCAGCCGGACCTTGCCCGGGTACTCGGTGATGTCCCCGGCCGCGAAGACCCGGGGCAGGTTGGTGGCCATCGCGCTGTCCACCAGGATGTGCCGCCGGTCCAGCCGCAGCCCCCACTCGGCGAGCGGGCCCAGGTCGGCGGTGAAGCCGAGGGCGGCGACCAGGGTGTCCACCGGCAGGGTCTCCACCCCGCCGCCACGTACGGTGATTTCCACGCCGCTGACCTGATCCTCGCCGTGCAACCGGGTCACCTCGGCGTTGACCACCAGCCGGACGGGCAGCGACCGCACCCGGGCGACGGTCGACGCGTGGGCGCGGAACTTCTCCCGCCGGTGCACCAGCGTCACCGAGCGGGCGATCGGCTCAAGCGTCACCGCCCAGTCGAAGGCCGAGTCGCCGCCGCCCACGATGACCACGTCCCGGCCGGCCAGCTCGGCCGGCTGCGGTACGAAGTAGACGATCCCGCCGCCCACGAAGCTGTCGGCCACCGGCAGCGGCCGGGGCGTGAAACTGCCCAGACCGCCGGTCACCAGCACCGCGCCGCAGCGCAGCTGCTCGCCGCCGGCCAGGCCGAGCACCGGCCGCCCGTCGAGGTAAGACAGCTTCTCCGCCCGCGCGCCGAGCAGGTATTCGGGATGGAACGGCGCGGCCTGGGCGACCAGGTTCGCCACCAGCTCCCGCCCTTTGATGGCGGGGAACCCGGCGACGTCGAGGATGAGCTTCTCCGGGTACATGGCGGTCACCTGCCCACCCGGCTCGGTCAGCGCGTCGATCACCGCCACGGAGAGCCCGCGGAACCCGGCGTAGTAGGCGGCGAAGAGCCCGGCCGGACCGGCGCCGATCACGGCGACATCGACCTCGCGCATGGCGCACCGTCACTTCCCGCTCACGGATCAACGCGTGCTGGTCCCGACGGTAGGCGGGCCGGTGCCTCCGGGCAAGCACCCGACGCCGACGGCTCGAGGCCCGGTCAGGGCAGGGTCACCGTGGGCGACTCACTGCGTGCCCCCGCCGGTCCATCCGCTCGACGGCGGCGGAACAGGATCGCCGCCGCGACCCCGCCGAGCAGCCCGAACAGGTGCCCCTGCCAGGAGATGAGCTCGTCGGTGGGGAGGATGCCGAGCAACTGCCAGCCGTAGAGCAGGCCGACCAGCAGCACCACCGCGAGGTTCCACCAGCTCCGCTCGACGACGCCGCGGGTCAGCAGGATGCCGAGATAGCCGAAGATCACCCCGCTCGCGCCGACCACCACCGAGTTCGGGGAGCCGGTGAACCACACGCCCAGGCCGCTGACCAGGATGATCACCAGCGTGGACCAGAGGAACCGGCGGGTGCCGGCGGCCAGCACGAAGGTGCCGAGCAGGATCAGCGGGATGCTGTTGCTGTACAGGTGGTTGAAGTCGGCGTGCAGGAACGGCGAGAAGAACACCCCGTCGAGCCCCTGGATCCGGTGCGGGATGATCCCGGCGGTGACGTCGAGGTTGACGTGCAGGCCGACGTCGAGCGCCTCGATGAGGAACAGCACCGGCACGACCGCGCACATGGCGACGAAGGCCCGGCCCAGGGCGGCGTAGAACGCCTCGGTGCCGAACCGTTGGGGATCGTCGCTCGTCGAGCCATCGCGCCAGGTCACGTACCAACAGCTATCAGCAATCCCGGCCGGCCGCCACCCGGGCGCCCCGGCACGCCCCGACATGACGACGGCGGGGTGCGGATCCCCGCCCACCCCGCCGTCGTCACCGTCCGATCAGTACCAGCCCTTGCTCTGCGAGTGCTGCCAGGCACCGCACGGGTTGTTGTACCGGCCCTCGATGTAGCCGAGGCCCCACTTGATCTGGGTGGCCGGGTTGGTCTTCCAGTCGGCCGCGACCGAGCCCATCTTGCTGCCGGGCAGGGCCTGCGGGATCCCGTACGCGCCGGACGCCTCGTTGTAGGCCTTGTGGTTCCAGCCGCTCTCCTTCTCCCAGAGCTTCTCCAGGCACGGGAACTGGTCGATGGCGAAGCCCTCCTGCAGCATGAGCGCGCAGCCGATGGCCCGGTTGCCGCTGTACTCCTCGCAGGAGGCCGGGATCGGCCCGTCGTACGGCTTGGTCGCGGCCGCCGCCTCGCGTGCCTTCTTCCGGGATGCGGCGGCCGCCTCGGCCTCCCGGGCCCGCTGGGCGGCCTCCTTGGCGGCCGCCGCCGCTCGCAGCTTCGCCTGGTACTCGGCGGCCCGCTGCCGGGCCGACTCCAGGCGGTGGTCCGCCTGCCGCTCGCGCTGGTACGCGTACTCCGCCTGGTCGACCTCCAGGCCGGCCTGCGCAGTCAGGCCCTCTTGCTGGACCTGTCGGTCTTCGCCCAGGTAGAAGCCGCCGGCAACGCCCACGGAGAGCAGCGCGACAGCGGCCGTACGGGCACCGAACCGGCTCCACAGCCGACTCACGAAGTGTCCCTTCGTCGGGGGCAAGGACGCGACGCGACGCGTGGCCGTCGGTGGGCCGCGCCGGCGTCGCGAGCGCCCCGACCCCACCGTCGCAGCCGACGCACCGGCGTTCGTGGCTCTCCGCCGTCCGTGGCGAACGATGCTCGACGATCTTCCCGGTGTGTGCGACGGGCTCCAGGTCGCTGCGCGGCGTCAGCCGCGCCGAACTGGAGTTGTCGGAAGCGCTCGTTGGACACCATTGCGCACGGTGAGGCTGATGGGAAACGAAGACGGCCAATTGTGATCTGCACCACATCTTGAAGGCCGTCAAACAGGGACAAAAATGCCGGCTGATTGGCCTCAGAGGGGGATGTCCTCCAACAGATCCGTGACCATCGCGGCGATCGGAGAACGCTCCGAACGGCTGAGGGTGACGTGCGCGAAGAGGGGATGACCCTTCAACGCCTCGATCACCGCGGTCACCCCGTCATGCCGCCCCACTCGGAGGTTGTCCCGCTGGGCCACGTCGTGGGTGAGCACCACCCGGGACCCCTGACCGATCCGGGACAGCACGGTGAGCAGCACGCCCCGCTCCAGCGACTGCGCCTCGTCCACGATGACGAAGGCGTCGTGCAGGCTGCGACCGCGGATGTGGGTCAGCGGCAGCACCTCCAGCAGACCCCGCGAGGTGACCTCCTCGAGCACGTTCTCGTGCACCACCGCGCCGAGCGTGTCGAAGACCGCCTGCGCCCAGGGCGACATCTTCTCCGCCTCCGAGCCGGGCAGATATCCGAGTTCCTGGCCGCCGACCGCGTAGAGCGGGCGGAAGACGATCACCTTCTTGTGCCGGCGGCGCTCCATCACCGCCTCCAGGCCAGCGCAGAGCGCCAGCGCGGACTTGCCGGTGCCGGCCCGGCCACCCAGCGAGACGATGCCGATCGACTCGTCCAGCAGCAGGTCGAGCGCGATCCGCTGCTCCGCCGAGCGGCCGTGCACGCCGAACGCCTCCCGGTCGCCACGGACCAGCCGGACGGTCTTGTCGGGCAGCACCCGGCCGAGCGCCGAGCCGCGCGTCGAGTGCAGCACCAGCCCGGTGTGGCAGGGCAGATCGCCGGCCGCGTCGACATCCAGCGTCTCCCCCGCGTACAGCCGGGCGATCTCCTCCTCGGCCAGGTCCAGCTCGGCCATCCCGGTCCAGGTCGGGTCGCTGGCCTGGCCGTGCCGGTACTCGTCGGCCCGCAGCCCGACCGAGGCCGCCTTCACCCGCAGTGGCATGTCCTTGCTGACCAGGGTGACCTCCCGCCCCTCGGCGGCGAGGTTGAGCGCCACGGAGAGGATCCGGGCATCGTTCGACTCGTTCCGGAAGCCGGGCGGCAGCACCCCGTCGTCGGTGTGGTTCAGCTCCACCCGGAGGGTGCCGCCCTGGTCGTTGGCGGGCACCGGCCGGTCCAGCCGGCCGTGCTTCACCCGCAGCTCGTCCAGCATGCGCAGCGACCGGCGGGCGAACCAGCCCAGCTCGGGGTGGTGCCGCTTGCCCTCCAACTCGGAGATGACCACCAGCGGCAGCACCACCTCGTGCTCGGCGAAGCGGTGGAACGCCGCGGGATCGGAGAGGAGGACCGAGGTGTCCAGGACGAAGGCCGGACCGGCTGGTCGGGGCTCCTCGGTGCCGGCCGGCGCGGCTGCGGCCGCACGGCGGCTGCGGGTGGTCCGGCGGGTGGTGGCAGTCGCGGCCGGGGTCTGGTCGGCACCAGCGGGGGTACGGCGAGTCGTCACAGGCCTGCTCCGCGGATGGGCACCCGGCCACCCGTGTTCCGCCTCGTCCGGTGCCCGGTGGACACGGGGTCGGATGCGGGCCCCGTGCGCGAGGTCGCAGGTCCGGGCTCTCCGGCTGGCCCGGGAAAACCCCGCGCCATGCTTAGACGCTAATCGCACCTGGGCCCGTCGGCTAGTGGTGCGGATGGATCTCACCTGACCGGGAGATGAACGGCGCACGGCGGAACCGGCCGGGATGCATGCCCCCTGCGCGCATCCCGGCCGGCGGAGCCACCGTCACCGGTCTGACGTGGCCCCGACGGTGCGCGTCCGCCGCGGACGACACACCGTGCTCTGGGGCGGGCCTCAGCCCTGCCGGCGGACGAGGGTCCCGGTCGGCCGCCCGCCGGCGACGGAGGCGCTGAACGAGGACCCGGTGTACGTGGTGCCCTGCCGGGTGGCGAGCCCGCCGAGCTGGGCGGTCGCGGTGGCCCGCAGGGCCGGGCTGGAGGTTGCCCGCGCGGCGACCGCGGCAGGAGCGACGGTGCCGGCGAACGGGGCCGCGGCGCGGGCGGCCGGGGTGGTCACCGACGCCGGCGCCGGACCGGCCAGTGCCGGGGCGATCGCGGCCTGCGCGTCGCGGCGCCGCCGGTGCCAGGCGCCCCGGTCGCCGTCGAAGTATCCCTGCCGGTAGCCGAACCGGTAGCCGATCCGGTAGCTGAGCTGGCCGTGCAGCCGACCCGCCGCGTAGCAGGTCGACCCGAGCACGAGTACGAGCACGACGGCGAGGAACGGGCTCATCCGGTCACTCCCGAAGAGGTCGAGTCGACAACTCGTGGCGCGGCGCCAGACGCGTCGAGCGGGAGTTGCCGCTCCGTGCCGGCCCGCCGGGTCATCGCTCCTCCGGCTCGACCTCGGGGTCGACGACCAGCAGCCGCTCCAGGTCGGCGGTGCTGACCTCCTCGACCAGCTCGACGCTGATCCGGCAGCCGTCCAGGATCACCTCGGCCACCGAGGAGCGCCGGATCTCCCCGCCGGCGTCGTAGACCCGGACGCTCAACTCCGGACAGCCGAGGTGGGTCCGCCAGGCGTTCCACTCGTCCCGGTCACCGACACTGAGCGAGAGGTACCGGCAGCCCCGGGCGAGGTAGAGGCGCCACGGCGCGCTCAGCCCGGCGGCCACGCCGTCCGCGATCAGGCCGAAGGCCTGGGCACGGGTCGCGAGCTCGGTCACGAGACCCCCTCGTCACCCGCGGAGTGACGCATGTGAGCACTAATCGTCTCATGCACGTGACACACCGTAAGTTGTCTCATGAGCGTGACAGTATCAGCTTTTCGTCTGTTTACCGCCGTCCTGGGGTCCTTCTATTCTGCCCGGGTGACACCCCTCAGGAGCAGCACTGGATCGTTTACCGGAAATCCGAGAACCTCGTCACGTCAGCGTGACAGCAGCGTGCCGGGATGCGCCCGCGAGGCCGACGGGTCGTACCGTCACGGAGTGACCGAGACCGCCAACGCCCGGAAGATCGCCTTCGCCACCTTCGTCCGCCGCGCGCTGGACGACGCGCGGGCCATGCGGGCCTGGAGCGGCACCGAGGTCTCCCGGCGCACCGGGGTCTCCCGGCAGACCATCAACCGTTGGGTACGCGGGGACTGGGCCAGCGACCCCGAGGCGGAACGGGTGGTCGCCTTCTGCGAGGGCCTGGGCCTCAACCCGGCCGCCGCCTTCACCGCCCTGGGCTGGGACCGCGCCACCACCCCGCGCGTCGCCGCCACCCCGCCGCCGATGGACCCCGACGTCGAGGCACTGCTCCGCCGATTGGTCGACCCGAACGTGTCGGACGCGGAGAAATTCCATATTCGAGAAACGATTCGCTACCTCGCTTATCGGCCAACTCTCCCGGTCAATCTCCGAAATAGCGGTAAACAGGCCGGGTAGTTCCTCAGATGGCGAAAGAACCGAAGGTCAGACCCGTTCGTTTCGCTCCGGGGACGGAACGGGCACGCTAGCGTCCCTATTCGTACTGCTGGGGCTCGTCGTCGGCGGGGGGACGGGACAAGGCCGAACCCAGCCCTGCGGGACAGAAGGAGGGGTCTGTCCATGACCCTGAAATGGTTGGCAGTCGTGGTCGCGGTGGTGTCGGTGACATCGTGCGTGACCGGCAACGTGGTGGTGGGCGTACTGAACGGCGGGGAGCTTCCCCTGATCGTCAACCTCTTCGCGCTCACCACGGCCGGCACCGCGGTGGTCCTCGCCGTCCTCGCCGAGCTGCACGACCGGCTCAACGACCGGGTCAGCGCGCTGACCGAGTTCCTGGTGGCGCGGCTCAACGAGATCGAGGCGCACACCGGCGACCGGAACACCGGCTTCGTGGAGGGCTACCTGCTGAGCCACGGCCCGGAGGCGGCCGTGGTGCCGTTCGGGCGCCGGGGACGGGGAGCCGCCGAACGCTGATCCATGTCGCCCGAACGTCACATCTCGGCCACGAATATGCCGCCGTGACCGGGGTACGCTGTCGCGCGTGCCGCCGTTGAACCTGGGCAACCAGCAGCCGAAGACCCCGTTGGACGTGGAGCACGCCTGGCGGGCCACCGCCACCCGTGCCGGCGACGTGGTTTTCTTCTTCGACTTCGACGGCACCCTGGCGCCGGTCGACGACGACCCCACCGCGGTACGGCCCGCGCCGAAGGTGCTCGCCGCCCTGGAGGCGCTCGCCCCGCACGTACGCCGGATCGCCATCGTCTCCGCGCGCCCGGTGGAGTTCCTCCGCGACCAGCTCGGCGGCCTCGACGGCATCGACCTCTACGGGCTCTACGGGCTGGAGCACAGCCACTCCGGCGGGGAGACCGTGACCGAGCCCGCCGCCCTGCCCTGGGTGCCGACCATGGCGGAACTGGCCGAGCAGGCGCGCGCGGAACTGCCGCCCGGCGCCCTCGTGGAGTTCAAGCGGCTCTCGGTCGCCCTGCACTGGCGCACCGCCCCGCAGCTCGGCGACCTGGTCCAGGAATGGGGCCGGGCCCGGGCCGAGCGACTGGGCCTGCGCTGCCAGGCCGGACGCATGGTGCTGGAACTGAAGCCCCCGGTCGACCGGGACAAGGGCATGGTCATCGGTGAGGTGGTCCGGAACACCGCCGGCGCCTGGTACTTCGGTGACGACGTCTCCGACCTCAAGGCGTTCGCCGCGCTACGCGCCCGCGCCGCCGCCGACCCGGACTTCATCGGCGTCTGCGTGGCGGTCGCCAACCCGGAGACCGGGCACGAGGTCGCCGACGCCGCCGACCTCACCCTGGAGTCACCCGCCGTCCTCGCCGACTTCCTCAGCACGGCCCTGTCCCGGCTGCGCTGACCGCTCCACGGGCCGCTGGCCGGGCGGTCGAGCCGCGGTCAGACGCCGAAGCGGCGCTGGCGGGTGGCGTACGAGCGCAGGGCCCGGAGGAAGTCGACCCGACGGAAGTCGGGCCAGTTGAGCTCACAGAAGTAGAACTCCGAGTGGGCCGACTGCCAGAGCATGAAGCCGGACAGGCGCTGCTCACCGCTGGTCCGGATGATCAGATCCGGGTCCGGCAGGCCCTTGGTGTAGAGGTGCTCGGAGATCAGGTCGACGTCGATCGCGCCGGCCAGCTCCTCGATGGTCCCGCCGTTGGCCGCGTGCTCCAGCAGCAGCGAGCGGACCGCATCCGCGATCTCGCGCCGCCCGCCGTACCCGACGGCGATGTTGACCTGCGCCCCGCCGCTGCGGTCCCGGGTGCGCTCCGCGGCGGCCTTGAGCGCGGCGGCGTGGTGCGCGGGCAGCACGTCGAGGGCGCCCACCATGCGCAGCCGCCAGGGGTTGCCCTCCTCGGCCAGCTCGCTGGTGAGGTCCTCGATGATCTGGAGCAGCGGATCCAGCTCGGCGGCCGGTCGGGAGAGATTGTCGGTGGAGAGCAGCCAGAGGGTCACGTGCCCGACGCCGGCCGCGTCGCACCAGCGCAGCAGCTCCTTGATCCGCTCCGCGCCCATCCGGTGGCCGTCGTTCGGATCGACGAAGCCCATCTCCCGGGCCCATCTGCGGTTGCCGTCGCACATCACGCCGACGTGCCGGGGCACCGGCTTGCCCGCGAGCCTCGCCGTCAGCCGGCGCTCGTACACGGAGTAGAGGAGTTTCCGCAGAGTCATCACCTTGCAGGGTAGCGACCCAGGTTGAAGATCAGTGTCGCGGTGGCTGGTCTCGGTTTGTGAGACCGATGCCGATCATGGCCAGGGTGCGGGCGTCGAGACGTCCGTCACCCAGTCCCAGCTCCACCACGGTCCGGTAGACCCGGCCGTCCCGCCGGGCCGCGCCGACCGCCGCGTCCACCACCTGGCGCCGTCGGGCCAGCCAGGCCGCCACCGAGCTGTGCCGCAGGTGCGTGCCGAGCCGCCCGCGAAGGGCGTCGGCGTACCGGCGAGCCGCCTGCGCAGGGCTGCCGGCCGCCGCCGCGCCGGCCAGCGCGCCGGAGCGCAGCGCGTAGAAGATGCCCTCGCCGGTGAACGGGTTGATCAGCGAGAGCGCGTCGCCGGCCAGCACCACCCGACCCCGCCCCGGCGACGGCCGGTGCGTGGAGAGCGGCAGGTGATGGGCCCGCAACTCGGCGACCGTGGCCGGGTCGGTGCCGGGCAGCAGGGCGGCCAGGCGGTCCAGCAGGTGTGTCCGGGTCAACGGCTCGCCGCGCAGCACCTCGCCGTACCCGACGTTCGCCCGGCCGTCGCCGATCGGAAAGGACCAGGCGTACGCCGGCCAGCGCGGGGCCGAGGTGACGATGAGCTGCTCGGGCGGCCCGGGCAGCGCCGGGGCGTAGCCGCGGATGGCGAGCGCGAGGTGGCGGTCCGGGTTCACCGGGTGGCCGAGCGCCCGGCGGAGCACCGAGCCGGCGCCGTCCGCCCCCACCACGGCCCGCCCGGCCAACTCGCCGTCGAGCACCACCCGGTCGGCGCGCAGGTCGACCCGGCGTACGGCGTGCCGGCGCAGCTCCGCCCCGGCCGCGACCGCCGCGGCCACCAGCCGCGCGTCGAACACCGCCCGGGGCACCGTGTACGCGGGCCGGGGCAGCTCCCGCGCCACCGTGCCGCCGCCGGGCCCGACGAGACGTAGCACGGGCAGCGGGGCGTACCCGTCGACCGCGCCGGTCACGCCCAGCTCGGCGAGGACGTCCAGCGCGTGCGCCGCGATGCCGTCGCCGCACGCCTTGTCGCGGGGGAAGTCGTACCGGTCCAGCAGCAGCACCCGGGCGGCTCCGGCCCGCCGCGCGGACAGCGCCGCGGCCGACCCCGCCGGCCCCGCCCCCACCACGATCACGTCCCACTCCTCACCCACCCACCCATCCTCCCCCCGCCGCCCCCGCCAGGACCCCCAGCGGCGTTGATCAAGAACTTTGCGTCGCCGTCCGGTCGGATCCCGGCGCAAACCTCTTGATCAACCGGCGGAGGCGGGGGTGGGGTGGGTGCGGTGGAGGGAGTAGAGGGCCAGGGCGGCGGCGGCCAGGAGGGGGGCGCCGTCGCGGATGAGGCCGTCCAGGCCGAGGAGCCACCAGCAGAGCGGCAGGTCGACGGCGAGCGTGCCGAGGGTGATCGCGACCAGCAGCTTCCGGGCCCAGCTCCGGCCGCGCAGCAGGAACGCGGTGCAGAAGAGCACCAGGTAGCTGACCGCGATGCCGGCCGCGAACCAGAACAGCACCGCGGGTACGGAGCTGAGCCGGCCGTCCAGGATGGACCCGCCCGCGACCAGCGCCGGGACCAGCACCAGCGGGCTGTACGTGAACGCGGCGGCCCGGGCGGTGAGCAGCCACCCGGTCACCGCTGGACGCTTCGGCGCGACCTCCCGCCAGGAGAGCCGGCCACCGGAGATGACCAGGCCCTTGCGGTGCCGGACCAGGTGGCTGCCGACCACGTCCGACCGGTAGAGCAGCCCGACCACCGCCACGCAGAGGCCGGTGAGCAGCCCGAAGCCGAGCAGGCCGGGCAGTGGCGGCACCCCCACCCGGGGGACGACCAGCCGCCCCACCGCGAAGACCGTGGTCACCGCGAGGATCAGCCCCAGCGGCTTCGCCACGGCACGGCCCCGGTTCACGTGCCCGATCAGCACCAGGAAACCCAGCGAGCGGAGCATGGCCCAGCCGGTCCGTACGGCGAGCCCGAACTCCTGCCCCGGGGCGTACCACCAGTTGAGCAGCTCGACCACGACGGTGGCCGCCGCCGTGACGCCGAGCAGCAGGGTCAGCGCCCGGACGGCGGACGGCCGCCGGACCTCGATGGTCTCGGCGGCCGTCCTCATGGCATCCGATGTTGCCCGGTGCGGGCAACCGGCACACCTACCGCTGCGGCTGCTCCGCGTCGAGCCGGGCGCGCAGCGCGTCCAGTTCGGCCCAGAGGACACCGGGGAGCTTGTCCCCGAACTTCTCGAACCACTCGGTGACCAGCGGCAGCTCGTTGCGCCACTCCTCCGGGTCGACCTTCATGGCGATCCGGACGTCCTCCGGGGTCATGTCCAGACCCTCGACGTCGAGCGCGTCCAGGGCCGGGACCATGCCGATCGGGGTCTCGACCGCCTCGGCGCGGCCCTCGATCCGCTCGATGATCCACTTGAGCACCCGGGAGTTCTCGCCGAAGCCGGGCCAGAGGAAGTTGCCCTCGGGGTCCTTGCGGAACCAGTTGACGTAGTAGATCTTGGGCAGCTTCGCCTCGTCGCCGTCGACGCCCTTGCCCATCTCGATCCAGTGCCGGAAGTAGTCACCGGCGTTGTAGCCGATGAACGGCAGCATGGCCATCGGGTCGCGGCGGACCACACCGACCGCCCCGGAGGCCGCCGCGGTGGTCTCCGAGGAGAGCGTGGCGCCCATGTAGACACCGTGCACCCAGTCGCGGGCCTCGGTGACCAGCGGGACGGTGTCCCGGCGCCGGCCGCCGAACAGGATGGCGTCGATCGGCACCCCGTTCGGGTCGTAGTAGTCCTCGGCCAGGATCGGACACTGCGCGATCGGGGTGCAGAACCGGCTGTTGGCGTGCGAGGAGAGCTCACCGCTCTCCGGCGTCCAGTCGTTGCCCTTCCAGTCGATCAGGTGCGCCGGCGGCTCACCCATGCCCTCCCACCAGATGTCGCCGTCGTCGGTGAGGGCCACGTTGGTGAAGACCGAGTTGCCACGGTCCAGCGTCCGCATCGCGTTGGCGTTGGTCTTCCAGTCGGTGCCGGGCGCGACGCCGAAGAGGCCGAACTCCGGGTTGATCGCGTAGAGGCGGCCGTCCGGGCCGAACCGCATCCAGGCGATGTCGTCGCCGATGGTCTCGACCTTCCAGCCCGGGATGGTCGGCTCCAGCATGGCGAGGTTGGTCTTGCCGCAGGCCGACGGGAACGCACCGGCGACGTGGTAGACCCGACCCTCCGGCGAGGTGATCTTGAGGATCAGCATGTGCTCGGCGAGCCAGCCCTCGTCGCGGCCCATCACGCTGGCGATCCGCAGCGAGTAGCACTTCTTGCCGAGCAGCGAGTTGCCGCCGTAGCCGGAGCCGAAGGACCAGATCTCCCGGGTCTCCGGGAAGTGCGAGATGTACTTCGTGTCGTTGCACGGCCACGGCACGTCCTGCTGGCCGGGGGCGAGCGGGGCGCCGATCGAGTGCAGCGCGTGCACGAAGTCGGCGTCGTCGCCCATCGCCTCCAGGACCTTGGCGCCCATCCGCGTCATGATCCGCATCGAGGCGACCACGTACCCGCTGTCGGTGATCTCGACGCCGAACATGGGGTTCTTCGCCTCGACCGGACCCATCACGAACGGGATGACGTACATCGTCCGGCCGCGCATCGAACCGCGGTAAAGCTCGGTCATGGTGCGCTTCATCTCGGACGGCGCCATCCAGTTGTTGGTGGGGCCGGCGTCCGCCTCGTCAACCGAGCAGATGAAGGTGCGCTCCTCGACCCGCGCGACGTCCGTCGGGTCCGTCCGCGCGTAGAACGAGTTGGGCTTCTTCTCGGGGTTCAGCCGGATCAGGGTGCCGTTCTCGACGAGTTCGTCGGTGAGGCGGCGCCACTCCTCATCGGACCCGTCCACCCAGACCACCCGATCGGGCGTGGTCAGTTCCGCGACCTCACGTACCCAGGCAAGCAGTTTGGGGTGGGACGTCGGGGCCTGATCGATACCCCGAACAGTAGCCGGAGCAACCATGTCACATCTCCTTGTGGTCGACGCTGACCGATGTATTGGATGCACGAGTTCTGGCGCGCTGGCACGTCGCCTTCGTGGAAACCTGGGATTGGCCTCAGCGTAAACCGGCCTGCGTCGCGAGTCAGTGGGACTTGTTGTGAAGAACTGCACAAGGTACGGCCACGCTGCGGCATCGCGATCTGATACCCGCTTTCGCGCGCAGTTTCACGCAAATCTTGTGAAGAACCTTCGCCGGACGCCGACGGCGGCACCCGTCGCGGCCTCCCACCCCACCAACCGTGACTTCCGTGATCCCGTCCACAATTCGGCGACAGCCCGTTACGCTCCGTTCACAAAGGCGGGAACGGGCGGGAGGCGGGGCGACGTGACCACAACGTCCCGCAGGCGGACCTCCCGGCCCTCGGCGGCACGCCTGACCCGGGTGCCGCCCGCTCGCCGTTGCTACCCCGTCCAGGTACGCCCAACCGGTACTCTCGGCGGGTGGCCACGACGATGACCGGAGACCAGCCGGGGGCTCCGCAGACCCGTCGAGGTCTGCTCGGGGCACTGATCGACCGTTTCGGTCACCTCGTCCGTGAGCTGAGCAAGTTCGCCACGGTGGGCGGGCTCGCCTTCCTCGTCGACTTCGCGCTCTTCAACTACCTGGCCAGCGTCCAGCACGAGCCGCCGGTGATGGCGAAGACCATCTCCACCGTGGTGGCCGCGACCATGGCGTTCCTCGGTAACCGGTTCTGGACCTGGCGGCACCGCCAGCGCAACCACCCGGCCCGGGAGTACGCGCTGTTCTTCTTCTTCAACGGCGTCGGCCTCGGCATCGCCGTGGGCTGCCTCGCGATCAGTCGCTACGGGCTGGGTGCCCTCTGGCCCCACGTGTTCCAGACCCCACTGGCCGACAACATCGCCAGCTTCATCGTCGGCACCGGCCTCGGGACGCTGTTCCGATTCTGGTCGTACCGGCGGTTCGTTTTCGTGGAAGCGGGAACTCCTCCCGTTCCGGCAACGAGCCACGACCGAGAGTCAGGGGCGTGACCCAGCGCCCATCCCGTCCCGCCGGGCCGAGCCGGCCCTGCCCGCTGCCCTAAGGTGTTTCGCATGCCTGGAGTCCGTCTGCTGCCCGAGCGCTGGCGGAAGTTCATCCACGAGGCGCTCAAATTCGGCATCGTCGGCGGCATCAACACCGTCATCAATTACGCGGTGTTCAACGCGCTGGCACTCACGGTTTTCCGCGACGGCCAGCTCAAGGCGACGGTGGTGGCCACCATCGTCGCGACGATCACGTCGTATCTGATGAACCGGCACTGGACGTACCGGGATCGACCGAAGTCGGCCCTGCGCCGCGAATACGTCCTGTTCTTCCTGTTCAACGCCACCGGACTGCTCATCGAACTCGGCGTGCTGGCGGCCGCGAAGTACGGCTTCGGCGTGACCAGCCTGCTCATGCTGAACATCGCGAAGACCGGCGGTGTCCTGCTCGCCACCATGTTCCGCTTCTGGTCGTACCGGACGTTCGTCTTCCAGCCGGCTCCGCAGCACGCGAAGGAGACCTGGCACAGCATCCCGCGCGACGAATGGGACAACATGGGCGAGATGGACCCGGTGGCGGAGCTGGCCGAGTCGGTCAGCGAACTGGAGGAGACCGAGCCCCGGCCGGCCCCGCGGGCTGCCCGGGCGGCCGACCACCGGCCGGACTACGCGCCGACCCAGAGCCGACCCGCCGCGGCGGATGCCGGCCTCGGCCGGGTCCTCGGTGCCGACCTGGACGCCGAACTCGCCGCCGAACTCCAGCCCACCCCCCGCCGCCCCCGCCGCTGATCCGGCCGCGGGCACCGCGAGCAGAGCCGATCAAGACGTTTGCGCCGGACCACCGATCCGGCGCAAACTTCTTGATCAACAGGGCGAAGGTCAGGCGGACGGGTCGCGGAGGGACTTGCCCTCGCGCATGTCGGCCAGGATCTCGCGCATCTCGCCGTCACCCAGGGAGTGCTTGTCGTGGTGGGCCTCGACCAGCTCGTAGAGCTTGGTCTGCACCTTGTCGACGTGCGGCACGTCGGCGAGCACCGACTGGCCGCGCTCACCGGCCGACTCGATGGTGAGGGTGCCGCAGCCGAGCAGCCGCTCCACGAAACGCTGGTGCATCGAGTGGTCGTTGATCCGGGTCAGCGGCAGGTCCCGCCGGTTACGGGAGAAAACCCCCTCCTGCAGCAGCACCCGCTCGTTGGTGAAGAGGTAGTGCGTGGTGCGCCAGAGCAGGAACGGCCACAGGCCCAGCCAGAGCACCAGCACCAGGCCGAGGGCGGCGATCACGTAGAGCGCGATCATGCCGCCGTCGCCCTCGGGCAGCAGGACCCAGCCCGCGACCACCGCCGCGATGGCGAGCACCAGCACCAGGACCGGCCGGATCAGGGCCTTCCAGTGCGGGTGCAGGTGCAGCACGACGTGCTCGTCCTCGGTGAGCACGTCTTCGGGGAATGCCACGGGAACCTCCTCGCAGAACAGGACGCGCTGACCGTAACCGGTCGACGCTCGTCCACGGGATCAGCCGCGCGGCGGGTGTTGGGCGGGGTCCCTTCCTGTACCGGAGGCGGCAGCAAGGGCCCTTCCGCTCAGCGCACGTGCAGCACGTCGCCGGCGGCGAGGCGGAGCTCCCCGGCCGGGCCGTCGACCAGCAGCTGGCCGTCCGGGTCCACTCCGGTGGCGGTGCCGTGCACCTCCCGGCCGTCGGGGAGCAGCACCCGGACCTGCCGGCCGACGGTGGCGCAGGCGGCCAGGTAGGCATCCCGCAGGCCGCTGGCGACCGCGTCGCCGCCGGCCGAACGCCAGCGGTCGTACCAGTCGGAGAGGGAGCGGAGCAGGGCGCGCAGCAGCGGGTCCCGGTCGGTGGCGGCGGCCCCGGCGAGCTGGAGCGAGGTGGCGGGCAGCCCGGTCGGGTTCTCCGGCAGCTCGTCGGCGTGCAGCGTCACGTTGAGCCCGATGCCCACCACGATCGCCGGCGGCTGGTCCGGCGCGTCGCCCGGCACCGCCTCGGCCAGCACGCCCGCGCACTTGGCGCCGTCGACGAGCAGGTCGTTGGGCCATTTCAGGTGGGCGTCCAGCTCGGCCAGCCGGGCCACCGCCTCGACCAGCGCGACCCCGGCGAGCAGCGGCAGCCAGCCGTACCGCAGGGACGGCACGGGCGACCAGTCGCGCTCCGCGACGGTCTCGCCAGGCCGGAGCAGGACGCTGGTCGCGATGCCGGCCCGGGGCGGCGACTGCCAGACCCGGCCGCGCCGGCCGCGGCCGGCGGTCTGCCGCTCCGCCACCACCACCAGCCCCTCCGGCTCGCCGGCCCGCGCGGCCTCGACCGCGTCGGCGTTGGTGGACCCGGTCTCCGCGCGCAGCTCCAGCCGGCGCCACGGCCCGTGCGGGGCGACGAGCGCGCGCCGCAGCCGGGCCGCCGACAGCGGCGGGCGGTCCAGATTGGTGTACGGCGAGCTGGGCATCCCGCCAGCCTACGGCCCCCGCGGCGGGCGGTCCCCCGGAAGGCGGTGAGGCGCACTGCACAGCCGCGCCCACCTGAACCATCGTTATATTCCCTGGGTGACTACCGAGACCGGGATCAACATCCACACCACCGCCGGCAAGCTGGCGGACCTGGAACGCCGGGTCGACGAGGCGGTGCACGCCGGGTCGGCGCGCGCGGTCGAGAAGCAGCACGCGCGGGGCAAGAAGACCGCCCGGGAGCGGATCGAGATGCTGCTCGACGAGGGCTCCTTCGTCGAGCTGGACGAGTTCGCCCGGCACCGCTCCACCAACTTCGGCCTGGAGAAGACCCGGCCGTACGGCGACGGTGTGGTGACCGGCTACGGCACCGTCGACGGCCGGCAGGTCTGCGTCTTCGCCCAGGACTTCACGGTCTTCGGCGGCTCCCTCGGCGAGGTCTTCGGTGAGAAGATCGTCAAGGTGATGGACCTGGCCATGAAGATCGGCTGCCCGGTCGTCGGGATCAACGACTCCGGCGGCGCGCGGATCCAGGAGGGCGTCGCCTCGCTCGGTCTCTACGGCGAGATCTTCTTCCGCAACGTCCGGGCCAGCGGTGTCATCCCGCAGATCTCCCTGATCATGGGCCCGTGCGCCGGCGGCGCGGTCTACTCGCCGGCAGTCACCGACTTCACCGTGATGGTCGACCAGACCTCGCACATGTTCATCACCGGCCCCGACGTGATCAAGACGGTCACCGGCGAGGACGTCGGGATGGAGGAGCTGGGCGGCGCCCGGACCCACAACGCCCGCAGCGGCAACGCGCACTACCTCGGCACCGACGAGGAGGACGCGATCGAGTACGTCAAGGCGCTGCTGTCGTACCTGCCGTCGAACAACCTGGACGAGCCGCCGGTCTTCGAGTCCCCGGCCGACCTCGACGTCACCGACTCCGACCGGGAGCTGGACACGCTGATCCCGGACTCGGCCAACCAGCCGTACGACATGCACCGGGTCCTCGAGCACGTCCTCGACGACGGCGAGTTCCTGGAGGTCCAGCCCCTCTACGCGCAGAACATCGTGGTCGGCTTCGGTCGGGTCGAGGGACGCCCGGTCGGCGTGGTCGCCAACCAGCCGATGCAGTTCGCCGGCACGCTGGACATCGCCGCGTCGGAGAAGGCCGCCCGGTTCGTGCGGACCTGCGACGCGTTCAACATCCCGGTGCTGACCTTCGTGGACGTGCCCGGCTTCCTCCCCGGCACCGGGCAGGAGTGGGACGGCATCATCCGCCGCGGTGCGAAGCTCATCTACGCGTACGCCGAGGCCACCGTCCCGAAGGTCACCGTGATCACCCGCAAGGCGTACGGCGGCGCGTACGACGTCATGGGCTCCAAGCACCTCGGTGCGGACCTGAACTTCGCCTGGCCCACCGCGCAGATCGCGGTGATGGGCGCGCAGGGCGCGGTGAACATCCTCTACCGACAGGACCTGGCGAAGGCCGACGACCCGGCGGCCGTCCGGGCCGAGAAGATCGCCGAGTACGAGGACACCCTGGCCAACCCGTACATCGCCGCCGAACGCGGGTACGTCGACAGCGTGATTCCGCCGCACGAGACCCGGACCCAGATCGTCCGGGCCCTGCGGGTGCTCCGGACCAAGCGCGAGGCCCTGCCCCCGAAGAAGCACGGCAACATCCCGCTCTGACTCTCCGCCTGGTCCGCGCGACTTCGGGAAAGTCGGCTCCCACCCGCTTGGGCAGGGGGTTTCCCCGGAGTCGCGCGGATCTTCAGGTGGTCAGCAGCGGGGATTGGCGGCGGCGCACATCCGGTCCGCGGCGACCCCGGCCAGGCGGCGCAGGTCGGATTCGGCGCCGGCACCGCCAACCCTGATGACCGAGATCAGGTCTCCGACCCGGACGACTGCGGTGCTGTCGGGCTCGGGCACCTCGCCCAGCGGCTTTCCGGTGTCCAGGTTCCGGGCCTGGGTCACCGTGTGCCGCAGCAGCACCGATTCGTCGCCGGCGAAGTTCCGGTCGACCTCCTCCCAGGAGTGCACGGCCTGCGCGCTGATCGTCCTTCCCTGCCACAGGATCGGACCGTTGGACCGCCACTGCCGGCATGGCGCGAGCACCTCGGCCATCTCTGCGAAGATCCGTTGGGCCACGTCCGGCGCGACGCGGTAGACGTCCTGGTTGAGCAGGACGTCACTCGGTGGCGGCTCGGCCTCGCCCGGCCGGTTCCGCAGCAGGGTCAGCGAGCGGGAGTAGCGGGACGGCTCCCAGTTGGCCGACTGCCCCTGTAGTTTGCGGCAGTACAGCAGCATCGCATCCAGCTGAACCCCTTCGCCGAGACCCGCCTCGGTCAACGGGGCCTTGGTCTTCGCCTTGACGTCGGTGGGTTGCAGCAGCACGTCCAGCGGGACCTCGGCGGCGGGCGAGGCCATCGGCGAGCGCCGTGGTGGGGTCGGTTCGGGCTCTCCGGTCGCCGGTGGAGCGGACCACGGACCGGACGCGGGCGGCGGCCCGGCAACGATGGACGGCGGCTCGGACGGGTCGGGGCGGGCCGCCACCACGACCGCGGCGGCCGAGGCGACCGTGAGCACGGCCAGGGCCGCCACCGCCGTACGCCGGCTGCGGCGCCGGGCCCGGGCCCGGATCTCGACCGGCTCGGGCCAGCGGACGTCCCCCAACTCCCGCTGCACCAGTTCGACGAATGCCAGGTCGTCGTCACGCATCGGCGGCCTCCTCCACATCCACGACGGCGAGCAGCCCGGCGAGCGCGGCGCGCCCCCGGGAGAGTCGCGCCTTCACCGTGCCGACCGGAGCCGCCGTCTCCCGGGCGACCTCAGCGACCGGCATGCCGAGCAGGTAGTAGAGCGCGATGGCCGTGCGCTGCTCCTCGGGCAGCTGACGCAGCGCGGCCACCACCTCGACGGTGTCGGCGCTGGGCGGCGCGACGCTCTCCTCCGCCCCGTGCCGCAGGTACGCCCGGGCGCGGCTGCGCAGGCTGCGCCACCGGCTCACCGCGATCCGGCTGGCCACCACCCGTACCCACGCCTCCGGGTCGTCGTACCCGCTCACCGTCGACCAGCGCTGCCAGGCCCGGATGTACGCCTCCTGCACGGCGTCCTGGGCCTCGGCGAGGTTGCCGGTGAGCACGTAGACGAAGCCGAGCAGCCGTTGCCGGCTGCCGCGGTAGAACTCGTCGAACCCGTCGACGTCCGGCACGCTGCTACCTCCCCCGTGGCGGTCGCAGGTGAGACGCCTGGGATCGGGGGTGCGGTTGCCCGGTCAGCCGACCATTTTCTCCAACTCGGTGAGCGGGAAGCGGCCGGCCGGGATGCGCTCGCGGACTGCCCGGCGGACTGCGGCCTGGACCGCCGCGTTCGCCGGGGTCGGCATCCCCTGCAGCCGGCCGAGCAGCACGATCTCCCCGTTGAGCTGGTCGGCCTCGGCCGAGCCCGCGCCCCGGGCCAGGCTCTGCCAGGTGGAACCGCCGGCCCGCTCCGCACCGTCGACGGGCCGGTGGCGCACCCGGTCGCCCCGCTCCGCGGCCTCCTCCGCCGGGGTGGTGTGCGCGATGCCGGCGGCGGCCAGCGTGGCCTCCCCCTCGGCGCGTACCCGGGCGGCGAGCGGCTCGGGGATGTCCGAGCCGAGCAGCGCCTGGAGGCCGTTGCCGAGGTTGCCGAGCAGCTTGCCGTACTTCCAGCGCATCACGTCGTCACGAACCGGCGCGACGAACCCGGCGGCGGCCAGGTCGGCGGCCACCGCCCGGCTGGTGTCGTCCGATCCGGACGGGTAGCGGCCCAGGTGCAGCATCCCCGGGTGCGGGTGCCCGTTGGCGACCACCACACCTGGTTCCAGGTGGGTGGCGGGCAGCCAGACGCAGACCGGGTGCACCCGGGCGAAGAGGCGCAGGGCGGCCCGCTCGTTGGCGACGCCGTTCTGGGCGAGGACGATCGGCAGCCGCTCCCCCGCCGTGCCGCCGCCCTCGACCGGGGTGTCCACCCAGGTCGCCAGCGCCGCCTCGGTGTCCTGCGACTTGACCGTGAGCACCAGCACGGTGTCCGCCGGCAGCGGCCGGTCACCCGGCCCGGCCACGGCGGGCAGCCGGCTGGTCCGCGTACCGTCCGGCGTCCGCAGGACCAGCCCCCGCTCCCGGATCGCGTCCAGGTGCGCGCCGCGGGCCACCAGCGTCACGTCGCGGCCGGCCTCTCCCAGCCGAACGCCGATGGTGCCGCCGACCGCGCCCGCTCCGATGATCACGTATCGCACGGTCTGATTCTGCCTCCCGGGTCAGCCTGCCGTGGCGAGGTGGGCCAGCCAGCGCTGGCCGGTGTCCGCGACGTCCCGGAGCAGCCGCCGCGGGATGAATCCCGCCCCGCGCAGCAGGGCCTCGACCTCCTCGGCCCGGTACCAGGCGAAGAAGCGGTCGGCGGACTCCCCGGGCCAGCGCTCCCAGCTCTCCCCCTCGCCTTCCTTGACGCTGAGCAGCAGCGGACCGCCCGGCCGCAGCACCAGCCGGATGCCGGCCAGCGTGGCGGGTGCGGCGGACCGGGGCAGGTGGAGCAGCGCGGCCGAGCACCAGACGCCACCGAAGGCGGCGGCCCGGAACGGCAGCCGACGCAGGTCGCCCTGCACCAGCGGGCGACGCCCCGCCGTCCCGCCCGTCGCGCGGCCAACGGCCCGGCGTCGCTACAGGGTGACGCCCGCGTCGGTGAGGATCGGGCCGGCGAGCAGCAGCGCGCCGCCGACCAGGACGGCCAGGTTGACCAGGCCGAAAACCGTCACCCAGAACAGCGCCGGGAACGGGGTGAGCCGGGCGAGCTGGTCGGCGTCGGACTCGGGCATCCGCCCCCGGCTGCGCAGCCGTTGCAGCTCGACCACCGGGCGTACGCCGCCGAGGAGCAGGAACCAGACCGACGCCCAGGCGAAGGCCGCCTGCACCTGCGGCGACGCGTACCAGGACACCGCCAGCACCACTCCGCCGGTGGCCAGCAGCGACAGCACGCCGAAGACGTTGCGGATCATCACCAGCATGGCCAGCAGCAGCACCACCGCGACCCAGAGCAGCAGGGTGATCCGGTTGCCGGCGAGCAGCCACGCCCCGGCGAGGCCGACCAGCGACGGGGCGACGTACCCGGAGAGCAGGGTGAAGATCATGCCCGGCCCGGTGGGGCGGCCGGCGGAGAGGGTGAGCCCGGAGGTGTCCGAGTGCAGCCGGATGCCGCGCAGCTTCCGACCGGTCAGCAGCGCGGTCAGCGCATGGCCGCCCTCGTGCGCGATGGTCACCGCGTTGCGGGCGATCCGCCAGGGCACCCGGGTGGCGACCACCGCCAGCGCGACGGCGGCGGTGACCAGCACCAGCAGGGGCGGCGGGTCGGGCTGCGCGCTCAACAGCTTGTCCCAGAGGGTGGTGAGGCCGTCGATGAGGGGCATGGGCGGGCAGCCTACCGGCCCGAGCTGTGTCGGTCGGCGGGCGCCGCCTCGTATCGTGTGAGACTGACCGGGTGCCGATCGGAGCGGGAGGTGAACGCGGTGAGTGCGGCCCCCCTTGAGCCCTTTGACCAGCACGTCGGCCTCTGGACGGAGGCCGACTACTTCGCCATGGGCGAGAGCCGTAACCGGATCGAACTGCTCGACGGGAGCCTGATCGTGAGCCCTGCCCCGAGCAAGCGGCACCAGACCGTTTCGCGTCGCCTCGCCAACTCGGCTGAGTCGGCGTTCGCGCCGGACGGGCTGTTGGTCTTCGAGGCCGTGAATGTCCGGCTCAGGGCCGATCGGATCGTCATTCCGGACCTCGTCGTGGCGGACACCGACGACGAGGGCACGGTCATCGAGGCAGGCGAGGTCAGGCTGGTCTGCGAGATCGTCTCGCCCGGGAACGCCGCCGCCGACCGCCTGGTCAAGATGCAGCTCTACGCCATCGCCCGGATTCCCTGGTACCTGCTCGTGGAGCAGGACGGCGAGAGCCACGCGCTGCGGCTGTACCGGCTCGACAACGGCCACTACGTTGAGGACCAGGTGGCCAAGGCCGGCGAGACGCTCGCGCTCACCGAGCCGTTCCGCTGGGCACTGGACCCTGCCACGCTGCGCTGACCGGCCCTGACCGGCCAGCAAAGCGATGATGACCGTCTATGAAAATTTCTTTAATCCCCCTTGCGATGCCAGGCACTTACCTCCAAGTATGGATATAAGTCAACGTCCATCTCTGGAGGGATCAATGGCTCGTAGCAGGCTCTCCGTACGCCGGTTGCTCGCCGCCGGCCTCACCGTCGCCGCCACCGCGATGGCGGCCCTCGTCGCCACTGCCGGACCGGCAACGGCCGCCACCACCCCCGGCATCGACGTCTCGAACTACCAGGGCAGCATCAACTGGACCAGTGTCCGGAACGCCGGCATCCAGTTCGCCTTCATCAAGGCCACCGAGGGCACCACCTACAAGGACCCGAGGTTCGGCGCCAACTACGTCGGCGCGTACAACGCGGGCGTGATCCGCGGGGCATACCACTTCGCCAGGCCGAACATCTCCTCCGGGGCCACCCAGGCCAACTTCCTGGCCAGCAACGGCGGCGCCTGGTCGGCTGACAGCCGCACCCTGCCCGCCGCGCTCGACATGGAGGCCAACCCGTACAGCGGCGGCTACTGCTACGGCCTGAGCACCACCGGCATGCGCAACTGGATCCAGGACTTCCTCAACACCTACAAGTCCCGGACCAGCCGGTACGCGGTCATCTACACGACCACGAGTTGGTGGAACCAGTGCACCGGCAGCTGGACTGGACCGTGGGCCAACCACCCGCTCTGGCTGGCCCGCTGGGCGAGCACGCCCGGCACGCTGCCGGCCGGCGCCCCGTTCTGGAGCTTCTGGCAGTACACCAGCACCGGCAGCGTCTCCGGGATCAGCGGCAACGTGGACCGCAACTACTGGAACGGTGACCGGACCCGGCTGATCGCGCTGGCCAACAACACCTGACGGCCCTGCCAAACAGGTCGGCGGCAGCGGGACCGGCTGTCACGTGACAGCCCGTCCGGCTGCCGCCGATGTCGTCTGTGGCGCCCGGTCAGGCCCGGCGTCGCGTGCCAGCCGGCACGGGAACGGCAGCCCGCCCGGCCAGGGTGGTGCGCCGGGCCAGCCGCCAGGTCACCACCCCCGCGACGACGAGAGCCACGACCGCGAGCACCGCGACCGGCGCGGCGAGGCCGGCGCTCACCAGCAGCAGGACGATGTCCCCGAGCGCGACCAGCATCCACAGTGCCAGCCGGGGCCCGCTGTCCCTGTGTCGGTAACTCATGTCGTACCTCCTTCCGTCGTCGCAACTTCCATTACCCTCGACGACGGAAGGCCATGCGGATCAGTTTGGCGATGCCGCCCGACCTGGTCTCAGTTCGCTCGGTCCGGCTTGAAGTTCTTGGTGATCACGTCCCAGTTGGCCAGGTTGGCCGCCCAGTCCTTCTCCGGCACCTCCCACCGGAGCGCGTAGCCCCGGTTGCTGGCCGTGGCCACACCCCGGTTGCGCACGTGGATGCGCATGCCGTCCCGGGTCTCCAGCCAGTCCCAGTCGGCGCAGGTGCGGTAGTAGCCGTCACAGCGCTTGATGTCCAGGTACTGATAGTTGTTGACGTAGTTCTTGCGCGCCGGCTCCTTCGACTTCCAGTCAGCGTACGCGTCCTTCTCGGGCCGGTCGGTCCACTGGATGAACAGCTCACGCAGACCGTTGGGCTCGGTGATGGTGACGGAGCCGGAGCGGGCGCTGGCGTGCCAGCCGTCCGGAATCGGCACCTGAAAGCCGTTCGAGCCCTTGTAGTAGTGCCAGCCGGTGGGCAGGGTGCCGGCGGAGGCCGAGGGGGTCGCGGACGGGGTTTGGCTGGGGGCGGCGCTGCTCGGGGTGGCCGAGGTCGGCACGGCACCTGTCGGGGGCGGCACGGCGGCCGAAGTCGCGGCAGCCGGAGGATTATCGTCACCGCCGTCATCGCCGCTGTTGAGCAGTGGCACGGCCACCGCGAGGCCGATCAGCAGCACCGCGACCAGCGCACCGATCAGCAGGTTGCGGCGGTTGCGCTCCGGCTTCGTACCCGGGACGACCGCGGCCCGGCCGGTCGACGGCGCCGGACTCACCGGCGCCGCCAGAACCGAGGTCGGATTCTTCGGCGGGGCCAGCGGCTCCGCC
The DNA here is from genome assembly GCF_042870725.1 of Micromonospora sp. NPDC006431. Taxonomy (NCBI): domain Bacteria; kingdom Bacillati; phylum Actinomycetota; class Actinomycetes; order Micromonosporales; family Micromonosporaceae; genus Micromonospora; species Micromonospora sp. NPDC006431. The sequence goes on along the minus strand of NZ_JBIAHQ010000003.1, from coordinate 270,502 downwards.
CGGTCGTCGGCGACAGGCTCGCCGTCCACCTGCGTCTCGTCGAGGGCCGGATCGATTCCGTCCACCCGGGTCTCGCCGGCGGCCAGTTCCGGTCCGTCCACCCTCGTCTCGTCGAGGACGGGCTCCGGCGTGGGATCGAGTTTCGCGGTCGGCTCGGCGGCCGGCGGGGTCAGCTTCGCGGTGGCCGCCTCCGCGCCGCCGGAAACCTTCGCGGTGGCGGCGGCCGCGCCCGCGGCAGCGGCCGGGCCCAGGTTGGGCTTGCGCGGGGCCGGGGTGGACGACCGTTCGGCGCGGCCGTCGACCGGACGCGGCCCCGGGACCAGCGGCGGGCGCGGCTCGCGCGGACCGTTCGGCCCGGGCCGGCGTACGCCGTCCAGCAGCGAGATGCTCTTCGCGCGCCGCCCGGCAGCCTTGCGGAGCAGGCGTTCCGCCACCTCGGCGGTGATCCGCTCGGCCGGGTCCTTGCGCAGCAGGCCCTGCAGGACCGGCTTGAGCGGCCCGGCGTTCTTCGGCGGCGGCATCGGCTCGGTGGCGAGCGCGGCCAGGGTGGCGATCGCCGACGGCCGGGCGTACGGCGACTTGCCCTCGACCGCCGCGTAGAGGGTCGCGCCCAGCGACCAGAGGTCGGCCTCCGGCCCCGCGGTGCCGTCCCGCGCCCGCTCCGGCGCGATGTACGCGGGCGAACCGAGCACCATGCCGGTGCGGGTCACGTTCGGGTCGCCGGGGATCGTGGCCAGGCCGAAGTCGGTGAGCACCACCCGGCCGTCGTTGCCGAGCAGCACGTTGCCCGGCTTGACGTCGCGGTGCATGATGCCGGCCTTGTGCGCGGCCTTCAGCGCGCCCAGCACCCCGAGGCCGATCTGGACGGCCTTGGCCGTGGACACCGGGCCGTCCTCGGCGATGGTGTCCTGCAACGACCTGGACGGCACGTACTCCATGACGATCCACGGGTCGCCGTCGGTGCGCAGCACGTCGAAGATGCGGACCACGTTGATGTTGTTGAGCCGGGCAATCGCCCGCGCCTCCCGCAGCGAGCGTTCCCGCATCTCGCGGCGCTCCTCCGGGGTGAGGCTCGGCGGCGGGACGAGCTCCTTGATGGCCACGTCCCGGTGCAGCACCTCGTCACGCGCCTTCCACACCCGACCCATGCCGCCCTGGCCGAGCGGCGAGATGAGCCGATACCGGTCAGCAACGAGTTGGGGAAGCGCGTCAGACATCGCTGAGACGGTACCCGGCTGCTCCGACGGTCACACCGCCGGCACGCCACTGTACGGCGAAGGTCAAGTTCTCGACGCGTACCCTTGGGCCATGTCTGCCGAAGAGCCGCTGTTCCGGATCGTCCGCGGGGTGCCCACCGCCGAGGAGCTGGCCGCCCTGGTCGGGGCGCTCGTGGTCCGGACCCGGCCGGCCGCCGCCCCCGCCCCGGCCGCCGTGTCGCAGTGGACGCGCAGCGCCCGTCCGGCGGGCGCCGCGCTCGTCGAGGGCCGGGGCGCGTGGCGCGCCTCCGGCCTCCCCCGCTGACCCTTCCCGGGGTACGACCAGGCGGGGCGGGACTGCCGAGATCCGCGGTGAGCCATTAACCTCACTCAGGGAGACGATGCGGTGACAGGCAGGGAGGGTCGATGATCCCCGAGGAGAGCCAGCCAGCGGGTTGGCTGCGTGGCTACGGCGGCATCGAGGCGGACATCCGGCAGATGCGCGAGTTCGCCGACCGTCTCCAGGACGAGGTCGTCCGCAACTACGCCCCACACCTGTCGTACATCGCCGACGACATGAAGGCGGCCGTCCCCAACCCCGCCGACGCCTTCATCGAGCTGGTGCAATTCCTACAGGCGCACCACGAGACGCAGACGGCGACCGCCGAAGTGGTCTGGGGCCTGGTGCCCGCCACCGGCCACCTGGCCGGCGCCGCACACCTGATCGCCACCAGGTACGCGGACTCCGACGCGTTCTCGTCCGCCCAGGTCGCGGACGTGCAGGAGGCCCTCACCCGCTCCGCCAGCGGCGGGAGCCGCCCACTGCCGACGCTCACCGATCCCACGGCCGATGACGACCGGCCGGTGGTGCTGCCGTGATCGAACGGGGCGGCGGGCGCACCTCCGGGCTCACCGACTGGCACCTGATGGACGTGCTCAGCATGTGGGCGTGCCTACAGGACCAGGAGACCAGCGGGCAGTGGAAGCAGGTTGCCGGTTGGCGCAAGGTCTGCGACCTCGCCCTGGCCCACCTCGGGCGGTTGCAGGAATACCGCCGCGGCCTCGCCGAGGCATGGCCGCCGGAGAGCAACGCCGCCGCGCGCGCGTACCTCGGCGAGCTGGACCAGCTCATCGACAAGGTGCATCGCACCCACGACGCCGCCGCCGCGAACTACGACGCGCTCGCCGCCGCCACCCGCGCCATCGGCAGCACCCGGGCCGAACTCAAGCCGCTCTACGACGAGTACGCGTCCAAGCTCGAGCAGAAGCAGGCGTACGAGGCGACACTCGCCAACCCGAAGGCCGTGGCCGGCAGCCGCCTGCCACAGCAGCCGCCGGTGACGGACGCGGACCTGGAACGGCTGAACGTGCAGGCACGGGGGTTGATGACGGGATTGAGCGGCGAACTCCAACAAGCCCAAATAATGCTCCGCCAGCCCCCACCGCCACCTCGACCAATCCGCGATTCTGCGCACACCGATGCCCCCGGGGACCCTGCAGGTTCTTTCCCGATCCTTCCCCCAGTCGTGCCGGTGCCCACCGGACCGGCGACCGAATTGCCTGTCGCGGCCACCGCAGGACCCCCAAAACCAGTTCCAGTACCTAGTACGCCAGGCGTCGGCCCTATCTTGGGAACTGGACCTGTATTGGGAGGCGTCGCATCAGGACTAGCACAGAGCCCTGGCGGCGGGAGTTCTGGCCTGACGTCGCCAATCCCTCCAGCGTCTCCCTCCCTGGGTTCCGGCCAACCGCCAACGCTGCCGCCAGTTACGGCGCCGGGGCGACGAGGCAGCACGACGAATCCCCTCGGCAGAGGGCCTTGGGATACCGGCCGGCTCAACCCACCTGCCGCTAAGGCTCTACCAAGCGGCTCGCCCTCTCACCACCCCTCAATCCCACCCAGTGGCCTCATCGGAAACACCCGCGGACCAATTGCTGGCCAACCGGGAAGTCCCGTATCCCATCGACGCGTAAATCCGGTGGGAGGTGTGATCGGCGGAGGATCTGCGGGCACCTCACCAGCTGGGGGAGCAGGATCCCGCCCAGGCGGCGCTCGCGCATCCCAACTTGGCAGCGCCAACCCAGCGCCACCAATAGGCGCCTTTCCCGGTGACCACTACCCGTCGGGAAAAACTAGCCGCCGCGAGCCGGATCATAACAATGGCCGCCGTTGGGATCCACACAATCCATGGGAGACGGACCAAGGCGTTGATCCCATAATGCGGCCACCCAAGGAAGAGGGGCCAATTGATCCTGGCCCCGCAATTGGCTTCGACAGGTGAGGACAGATCGGATACAGCCGCTTGTCATCGCAGTAGCAGCACTACTTCTGCCCCCTTCTCCTGCCACTGCCATGGGCAGGGAGCCGGCCAACGATCAAATTCGCAGCAACCAGTGGCATTTGCAGTTCCTACGTGCGGCGGAAGCTCACCGCCTGAGCCAGGGCGAAGGCGTTGTCGTAGCGGTTCTGGATACAGGTGTCGACGCTCATCCTGATTTGGCCCCTAACTTGCTACGAGGCATCGATCTTGTTGCGGGAGGAAGCGGCAACGGCCAAAGCGACCTTAACGGTCATGGGACGGGCATGGCAGGGCTGATCGCGGCAAGAGGCGGCCGGGGCAGCCAGGGCGCCCTTGGCATCGCCCCCCAGGCCCATGTCATGCCCATCATTGTTACACCCGCTGATGGAAACGGCGAATCAGATGTGCTTGCGGATGGCATCGAATATGCGATCTCACATGGAGCCAAAGTCATCAGTATTTCAAGCGTTGGTGGCGCTAGCCAAGGACTTATAAAGGCAGTCAATGCGGCAGTCATGGCGGACGTTGTAGTAGTCGCCTCAGCCGGTAATCGCCCCCAGGATACCTTCGTCGGGTATCCGGCCTCGGAGGACGGAGTCATTGCCGTGGGCGGGGTCAACAAGGATGGATCACACGCAGCCGTCTCCCTTACCGGCCCCGAAATCCAAGTGGTCGCGCCGGCAGTCGATATCTACAGCACCAGCATCAACGGCACGTATCGCGTGGGGACCGGCACTTCTGATGCGACAGCGATCGTTGCCGGGGCCGCTGCGCTCATCCGGTCCAAGTACCCCAACCTCCCCGCCGAGGAGGTCGCGCACCGGCTGACCGCCACCGCGATCGACAAGGGGCCGCCCGGCCGGGACGACGAGTACGGCTACGGCGTCATCGACCTGGTCGCGGCGCTCACGGCGGACGTACCCCCGCTGGGTTTCGGGTCGACGGCGGCGACCGCGCCCGTTCCGACCAGGGCGGCACCGGAGGATGAGGGCGGGGACGGCGGCGCGACCGCGCGTGGCCTGGCGACGCTGGGCGTCCTGCTGGCGGCGGGCGGTGGCTATCTCGTGTGGCGGCGGCGTCGACGTGCCGACGACCCGCCGCCGCGGATCAGCCGGTAGCGTCGCTCACGTGTCGACCTCCATGCCGCTGCGCCTCGTACTCGCCTCGCAGAGCCCCGCCCGCCGCAAGCTGCTCCAGGCTGCCGGGATCGAACCCGACGTGCTGGTCAGCGGCGTCGACGAGTCACAGGTGGTCAGCGACCGGGCGGAGGAGTTGTGCCTGGAGTTGGCCCGGCTGAAGGCGCAGGCGGTGCGGGGCCGGCTGCGCGTCACGCCGGATGAGCGGACGCTGGTGCTCGGCTGCGACTCGGTGCTGGCGTTCGACGGGGAGATTCTGGGCAAGCCGGCGGACGCGGCGGACGCCACCCGCCGCTGGGAGCGGATGCGCGGGCGTAGCGGGGTGCTGCACACCGGGCACTGCCTGATCGACGTGCGCCACGAGTCGCGGGCGGAGGCGGTCGCGTCGACGACGGTGCACTTCGCGGACATCAGCGACGAGGAGATCGCCGCGTACGTGGCGACGGGCGAGCCGCTGGCGGTGGCCGGGGCGTTCACCATCGACGGGCTGGGCGGCGCGTTCCTGACCGGCATCGAGGGCGACCCGGGCACGGTGGTGGGGTTGAGCCTGCCGCTGCTGCGCACGCTGCTCGGCGAACTGGGGCTGAGTGTCACCGACCTTTGGACGAAGGTCGCGCCTGGGGGCCAGGAGATCGAGCATCTCGGTTAACGTCCGGTCATGACCACCAAACCGCTGCCGCTCACTCCGGAACTGCACGCGTACCTCGTCGCGCACGGGTCGGCGCCGGACGAGATCGTCCGTGAACTGACCGAGGCGACCCGGGCTGCCCTGCCGGAGCAGGCCGGCATGCAGGTCGCGCCGGAGCAGGCCGCGTTCCTGACCTTCCTGACCCGACTGCTTGACGTGCGGCGGGCGGTGGAGGTGGGCACGTTCACCGGGTTGTCCGCGCTGGCGATCGCCCGCGGGCTCGCCGATGGCGGCCGGCTGACCTGCTTCGACATCTCCGAGGAGTACACCGGCATCGCCCGGCGGTACTGGGCGCGGGCCGGTGTGCAGGACCGGATCGACCTGCGGATCGGCCCGGCCGCGGACCGGCTGCGGGAGTTGCCCCAGGAGCGGCATCTCGACCTCGCGTTCATCGACGCGGACAAGGTCGGCTACCCGGTGTACTGGGACGAGCTGGTGCCCCGGATGCGGCCGGGCGGGGTCATCGCGGTGGACAACACCCTGCGCGGCGGCCGGGTGCTCGCCCCGGAGAATGCCGACGACCGGGCCATCGCCGCATTCAACGACGAGATTCTGGCCGACGTCCGCGTCGAGGTGGTCATGCTGCCCATCGCCGACGGCGTCAGCCTCGCCCGCGTGCGCTGAGACGCGACCCGCCGGATCGCCGAGCTGGCGGTGTCCCGACCCACCGGAAACCGCCACCTCGGCGAACTGGACGGCTACCGTCGCGGCTCCCGCGATGCATCGCCCCGCGATACCGCCACATCGGCGACGTGGGCCGGCGCACGCGAGGTCGGCGAAGTCGCGGGTGTCCAACGGCCCGCGATACCGCCATATCGGCGAACCGGGCCGGCGGCAGCGAGGGCGCCAGCGACGTGGGCCGACGCCGACGAGGGGCGGTCAGGCGGCGAGCGGCTGGGGGGTGGCGGCCGGGGCGCGCAGCGCCCGGCCGAGCCGCAGGGTGAGCAGCGCGGCGGCGGCGATGAAGCCGGGCAGCAGCAGGAAGGCCAGGTGCGGTCCGACGCCGTCGGCCACCCAGCCGAGGGCGACCGGCGCGATCCCGAAGCCCACCCCCATCGAGTACGACGACCAGCCGGCCGCCTTGTCCGCGCCGGGGCCGGCGGCGGCGAGGGCGATGGAGAGCGCCAGCGGGTAGTGCAGGGCGTTGCCCAGCCCGAGCACGACCAGGCCGGTGACCGCCAGCCAGCCGACCGGGGCGGACCAGAAGACGAGGAACCCGACCAGGGAGACGGTCAGCGCGGCGAGCAGCAGCGGCACCGGCGGCCAGCGCAGCGCGAACCGGCCGCCGACCACCCGGCCGACGAACATCCCGCAGACGATCGCGGCGACGGCCGCCGAGGCGCCGCCGGCGCCGAGCCCGGCATGGGTACGCAGCACGTCGGCGGTCCAGAGCGACAGGCACACCTCGATCGAGCCGGTGACCGACATGAGCACCCAGGCGATCCAGTACGCCCGGGGCAGCCGGTGCGCCGCCCGGTCACCGGCACGCCCGTCCGGTGCGGCGGAAGCCGGGGCGACCAGCGCAGGATCGGCCGCCGAGGAGGTCACGACCGGGTCGGCGGCGGCCGGGGCGGTCACGCCGACCGGGTCGGCGGCAGCCGCGGCAGCGGGGCCGCCCTTCGGCAGGCGTACCCGGAAGGTCAGGGCGGCGAGGGCGACCAGCGCGATCAGCCCGACCTCGACGGCCAGCACCGGCCGCCAGCCCAGACCGGCGTTCACGGTGGCGCCGATGACCAGCGGGGCGAGGATGCCCATGCCGGCGCCGACGGCGTTGGCCTCGGTGAGCGCGGCGGGCGCGGCCGGCCCGTGGTGGGTGGTGAGCAGCACGCTGACCCCGCTGATCACCATCATGCCGAAGGTCGCGATCACCGCGACGGCGGCGAGGGTGGCGGGCAGTGGGCGCAGCAGCCCGAGGGCGGTGACGCCGGCGGCCACGCCGGCGAGGCCGAGCCAGGTGGCCCGGCCGCGGCCGAGGCGGCGGGCGGCCGGTGCGAAGAGGGCCCCGCCGAGGATCGCGCCGACGGCGATGCCGGTGCTGTGCAGGCCGGCGACGGCGGCACTGGTGCCCTGTTCGTCGCGGAGCAGCGGTACGACCGGGCCGAAGCCGTAGAGGAAGAAGCCCCAGAGCCCCAGCTGGGCATAGGTCAACCAGGTCGTCTTGTCACGGCTGAGGTGGGGCACTGACCTTACGCTACGCGCGTCGGGCCGGCGCCCCACCTCTGGTGAGAGGCAGCTCTCGTCGGGTCAGCGGACGCTGCGGGCGAACTGCCGCGCGGCCCAGACCACCCCGGCGACGGCGAGCACCGCGATGATCGTCAGCCCCTGCCAGACCTTGTCGTTGCTCAGGTCACCGGCGAAGAGTGCGCGGACCCCGTCGACCGCCCAGGAGAACGGGTTCCAGTTGGCGATGCCTTGGAGCCAGCCGGGGGCCAGGGCGAGCGGCAGCAGGATGCCGGAGAGCAGCAGCACCGGCTGGGCGACGGTGTTCATCAGCGGGGCGAGCGCGTCCTCGCTCTTGACCTTGAGCGCGACGCCGTAGGAGACGGCCGAGGTCATCAGCGCGATCAGGGCCAGCATCAGGTACGCCAGCAGCAGATAGCCGATGAAGACGCGCAGGTCGAACAGGAGCGCCAGCAGCGTGATGATGATCGCCTGCGCGATCAGCGAGACCACGTCCCGCAGCGAACGGCCGAGCAGCAGGGCGAGCCGGCTGACCGGGGTGACCCGGGACCGTTCGATGACCCCGGCGCGCAGCTCGGCGATCAGGCCGAAGCCCTGGAACAGGCCACCGAAGATGGCCAACAGCACCAGCAGGCCGGGGACGAAGATCTTGTACGCCGCGGCCTGGGTCGGCGCGTTCAGCGCCGCCTTGAGCAGCGGGGCGAAGAGCAGCAGGTACATCACCGGCTGGAAGACGCCGACGAAGAGCCAGACCGGGTTGCGCAGCAGCAGCTGGAACTGGCGCTGGAAGATCAACCAGGTGTCGCGGGCGAATTTCATGACAGCTTCTCCGGTTGGTCAGGACTCGCGCAGCGAGCGGCCGGTCTTGGTGAGGAAGACGTCGTCGAGGCTGGGGCGGTGCAGCTCGATGGAGCGCAGGTCCAGTCCGGCGCCGTCGAGGCGGCGCAGCACCTGCGGGATGGCGGTGGCTCCCTCGTCGACGTAGAGGCGCAGGCCACCCTCGTCGACGGTCTCCAGCTTGTTGACGTACGCCTCGGTGTCGAGCAGTTCGGCGGCGCGCGGGGTGGCCGCGGCGTCGAGGCCGACGAGCACCACCTCGCCGGAGATCTCCCGCTTCAGCTCGGCCGGGGTGCCCTCGGCGACCACCTCACCGTGGTCCATGATCGCGATCCGGTCGCAGAGCGCGTCCGCCTCGTCGAGGTAGTGCGTGGTGATGAAGACCGTCATTCCCTCGGCGCGCAGCCGGCGGATCTCGTCCCACATGTGCGCCCGGCTCTGCGGGTCCAGGCCGGTGGTCGGCTCGTCCAGGAAGACGATCTTCGGCTCGTGGATGATGCCGAGCGCGATCTCGACCCGCCGGCGCTGGCCGCCGGAGTAGGTCTTGCACTTGCGGTCCGCGTAGTCGCTGAGCTGGAAGGCGTCCAGGGCGCGGGCGGCGCGTCGGTGCGCCTCGGCCTTGCCGATGCCGTAGAGCCGGGCATGCAGCACCAGCTCCTCGCGGGCGGTGGACTCGTCCCAGGTGCTGCCGCCCTGGGCCACGTAGCCGATCCGGCGGCGCACCTCGGCCGGATCCTTGCGCAGGTCCGCCCCGGCGATGGTGGCCTCGCCACCGTCGGGCTCGATGAGAGTGGCGAGCATCCGCAGCGTGGTGGTCTTGCCGGCGCCGTTCGGGCCGAGGAAGCCGAAGATCTCCCCCTCGGCGACGTCGAGGTTGACGCCCCGAACCGCGTCCACGGTCTTCGTCTCGCGACCCGCGCGGGAGCGGAACGACTTCCGCAGCCCCCTGGTCTCGATCATCTCTGCTCCTGGTCGTCCGGGCCGGACGTGACCGGCCACCGATCGTCCGCAGGGAGGACGCACCACTCCCCGCGGTTCACGCCGACACTAACGCGATATAGCTCGCGTGGTCAACGTTGATTATTTCGCGTCGTCGTCCCGAGGTGCGGCCCGGTCCTTCCACTCGGACCACTCCGCAGCCTGCTCAATGGAAGCGGGCAGGTACGACACTCCTGACTCGATCCGCTCGGCGATCCGGCCGCACCAGGCCATGTCCGCCTCGGCCCGGGCCAGCCACAGCTCGAACATCCAGCCGACGTGCACCGGCTTCGAGTTGCGCACCCAGTCCGACTCCAGCGAGGCACGCATCGACTCGATGCCGGCCCGGATCAGGTTCGCCCGGTTTCGCAGAGCCGCCGCCGCCTCGTCCCGTGGCATGGCCGGCAGGAAGGAGAAGGCCGCCGCGAACGGATCCGGCACCTCGTGGAGCTGCCACCACTGCGCGCGCAGCAGGCTCTCGAACTCGTCCACCCCCTTGGCCGTCACCTCGTACGTGGTGCGGGCCGGACGAGCGCCGACCTGCTCGGTCGACACCGCGCGCAGCAGCCCCTCGTCGGTGAGTTTGCGCAGCGCGTGATAGATCGACCCCGGTTGCACGTTGGCCCACTTGTCCGCGCTCCAGCTCAGCAGTTCACGGCGTACGTCGTAGCCGTGCACCGGCTGCATCCACCTGACCAGACCCAGAATCATCATCCGCGTTGCCGACACCGGACAAGCGTAATAAGCAAATTTGACTAAGGCGCGGTGCGACAGTGCCGCATCCCACACTGAGCGATCGTTAGGGCCGCCAGGCCGGCCGATAAACTCCCGGCATCGACCTCCGGGGAGGAGCCACCAAGGTGCGCAAGGTACTCATCGCCAACCGCGGCGAGATCGCCGTACGCGTCATCCGCGCCTGCCGCGACGCCGGTCTGCAGAGCGTCGCCGTCTACGCGGACTCCGACCGGGACGCCCTGCACGCCACCCTCGCCGACGAGGCGTACGCCCTGGACGGCGACACCGCGGCGGACAGCTACCTGCGCATCGACAAGCTGATCGACGTGGCGGCCAGGTCCGGCGCCGACGCGGTGCACCCCGGCTACGGCTTCCTCTCCGAGAACGCCGACTTCGCCCAGGCCGTCATCGACGCCGGGCTGACCTGGATCGGGCCGACCCCGCAGGCGATCCGCGACCTCGGTGACAAGGTGACCGCCCGGCACATCGCCCAGCGCGCCGGCGCGCCCCTGGTCCCCGGCACCCCGGACCCGGTCGGCAGCGCCGACGAGGTGATGGCCTTCGCCGTCGACCACGGCCTGCCGGTCGCCATCAAGGCGGCCTTCGGCGGCGGCGGGCGCGGCCTCAAGGTGGCCCGCACCATGGAGGAGATCCCGCATCTGTTCGAGTCGGCCACCCGCGAGGCGGTCGCCGCGTTCGGCCGGGGCGAGTGCTTCGTCGAGCGATACCTGGACCAGCCCCGCCACGTCGAGGCGCAGGTCCTCGCCGACCACCACGGCACCGTGATCGTGGTGGGCACGCGTGACTGCTCGCTGCAGCGCCGGCACCAGAAGCTGGTCGAGGAGGCCCCTGCGCCGTTCCTCACCGAGGCGCAGCGCACCCAGATCCACGCCAGCGCCAAGGCGATCTGCCGGGAGGCCGGCTACCACGGCGCGGGCACGGTGGAATACCTGGTCGGCGCCGACGGCACCATCTCCTTCCTGGAGGTCAACACCCGGCTCCAGGTCGAGCACCCGGTCACCGAGGAGACCTCCGGCATCGACCTGGTCCGCGAGCAGTTCCGCATCGCCGACGGCGAGAAGCTGCGCTTCACCGAGGACCCGACCCCGCGCGGGCACTCGATCGAGTTCCGGATCAACGGCGAGGACCCGGGCCGCAACTTCCTTCCCGCCCCGGGCACCATCACCGCGCTGCGGCTGCCGACCGGTCCGGGCGTCCGGGTGGACACCGGCATCTCGGCCGGCGACGTGATCGGCGGCAACTTCGACTCGCTGCTCGCCAAGGTGATCATCACGGGCGAGACGCGTACCGAGGCGCTGGAGCGGGCCCGCCGGGCGCTGGACGAGATGGTGGTCGAGGGCATGGCCACCGCGCTGCCCTTCCACCGGCTGGTGGTCCGGGACGCGGCGTTCACCGCCGAGCCGTTCACCGTCCACACCCGGTGGATCGAGACCGAGTTCGACAACACGGTGCCGGCCTTCACCGCGCCCGCCGGCACCGTCGAGGGCCCGGCCGAGCGCGAGACCGTCGTGGTCGAGGTGGGTGGCAAGCGGCTGGAGGTCAGCCTCCCCGCCGGCCTCGGCGCGGGTACGGCCACCGCCGCGCCCGCCGCGAAGAAGCCGGCCCGCCGGGGCGGTGGCGCCAAGGCCGGTGCGGCGGTCAGCGGCGACACCCTCACCTCCCCCATGCAGGGCACCATCGTCAAGATCGCCGTCGCGGACGGGGACACCGTCGCCGAGGGCGACCTGGTCGTCGTGCTGGAGGCGATGAAGATGGAGCAGCCGCTGCACGCCCACAAGGCGGGCACGGTCAGCGGCCTCTCCGCCGAGGTGGGCGCGGTCATCACCGCCGGCGCCCCGATCTGCACCATCGCCTGAACGGCAGGAGGGGCCCGTCCTCAACGCGTGGCCCCTCCTCATCGCGCAGCCCGACCGGCTCAGCGGAGCGCGACGGCCGCCTCCGCGCGGACCGCCTCGGTCAGCGCGCCGAGCACGCGTGACTCCAGCCGCCAGTGCTGCCAGTACAGCGGCACGTCGACGTGCCGTCCCGGGTCGAGGTCGACGCAGGCGCCGTCGGCCAGGTCCGCCTCGGCCAACCGCTCCGGGACCAGCCCCCAGGCGAGGCCGCGCCGGATCGTCTCGCTGAACGCGGGCACCGAGGGCACGTGGTGCACCGGCGGGTCGAGCTCCCGGCCGGTCACCGACCGCAGGAAGCGGTGCTGGACCTGGTCCTTGCGGTCGAAGACGAGCATCGGCGCCACGCCCAACGCCTCGGCCGTCAGCCCGTCGGGGAACCAGCGGGCGACCAGCGCCGGGGCGGCGAGCGCCCGGTAGCGCATCGCGCCGAGCGGGCGTACCCGGCAGCCCTGGACCGGCTCCCGCTGGGCGGTCACCGCCGCCAGCACCGCACCGTCGCGCAGCAGCTCGGCGGTGTGGTCCTGGTCGTCCTGGCGTACGTCGAAGCAGACGGCCAGCTCGGCCGGCACCCGGGCCAGCGCGGGCACGAACCAGGTGGCCAGCGAGTCGGCGTTGACCACCACGGGGATCCGGATGGGTCCGGCCGTCCCGTCCACCGCCCCGCACGCCTCGGCGAGCGCCTCCCGTTCGAGCAGGGTCAACTGGACGGCCAGCCGGAGCAGCGGTTGGCCCGCGCCGGTCGCCTGACAGGGGCGGCTGCGCCGGACCAGCACCTGCCCGACAACCTCCTCCAGCGCGCGGATCCGCTGGCTCACCGCCGACGGGGTGACGTGCAGGACGCGCGCCGCACCCTCGAAGCTGCCCTCGGCGACCACTGCGGCCAGGGTGCGGAGTTGGGCGGTGTCAAGTCCTTCCATAAGACAAGCTTACGAAGCATCAGAAAGATTAGTTGGACTGCATCGGCGGTGTTCTCTAGCGTCGGACCCGTGCCTGACCTGCTCCCCTCCGCCGCCGCCGGGTTCTCCGTCTCACTCGCGCTGATCGTCGCCATCGGCGCGCAGAACGCCTTCGTGCTCCGTCAGGGGCTACGCCGGGAGCACGTGCTTCCCGTGGTGGTCGCCTGCGCCGCCTCGGACGCCCTGCTCATCGCGGCGGGCATCGCCGGTCTCGGCACGGCCGTGGCGGACCGGCCGGGCCTGCTGACCGCCATCCGCTGGACCGGGGCCGCCTTCCTGCTCGGGTACGCCGTGCTCGCCGCCCGCCGGGCGCTGCGCCCCGGCACCCTCACCCCCACCGATCGCCCGCCGGCCACCCTCCGGGCGACCGTGCTGGCCTGCCTCGCCTTCACCTACCTCAACCCGCACGTCTACCTGGACACGGTGCTGCTCCTCGGCGGCGTGGCCCAGCAGTACGAGCAGCGCTGGGCGTTCGGCGGCGGCGCGGTGCTGGCCAGCGCGGTCTGGTTCACCGCGCTCGGCGGCGCGGCGCACCGACTGGCGCCGCTGCTCGCGCGTACCGCCGCCTGGCGGGTGCTGGACGGCGCGGTCGCCGTCGTGATGACCGTGATCGCCGCGGCGCTGCTGCTCGGCTGACCCGCCACCCGGCCACCGGGGGTGTTTTCCGTGACCATCGCGGGCGGGGACGGGTGCTGGCGGGAATGATGTTCCGGTGCGGTTCCTTCATGGCGCGGTCCCCGCGCACGATCTGACCTACAACGACGTCTTCATGGCGCCCAACCGTTCCGAGGTGGGTTCCCGGCTGGACGTCGACCTGGCCACGGCCGACGGCACCGGCACCACCATTCCGCTGGTGGTGGCGAACATGACGGCGGTCGCCGGCCGGCGGATGGCCGAGACGGTGGCCCGGCGCGGCGCCATCGCGGTGATCCCCCAGGACATCCCGATCGAGGTGGTGGCCAACGTCGTCGCCTGGGTCAAGCAACGGCACCTGGTGCACGACACCGCGATCACCCTCGGCCCCACCGACACCGTCGGCGACGCGATCCACCTGCTGCCGAAGCGCGCGCACGGGGCGGTGATCGTGGTCGACGAGGCCGGCCGCCCGGTCGGCGTGGTCACCGAGGCGGACACCGTGGGCGTCGACCGCTTCGCCCAGCTCCGGCACGTGATGTCGACCGAGCTGCACACCGTGCCGGCCGACGCGGACCCGCGTACCGGTTTCGACCGGCTCTCCGCGGGCCGGCGCCGGCTCGCCCCGGTGGTGGACGCCGAGGAACGGCTGGTCGGCGTGCTGACCCGGCAGGGCGCGCTGCGCGCCACGCTCTACAAGCCGGCGGTGGATGACCGCGGCCGGCTACGGATCGCGGCGGCGGTGGGGATCAACGGCGACGTGACCGGCAAGGCCGCCGCGCTGCTGGAGGCCGGGGTGGACACCCTCGTGGTGGACACCGCGCACGGCCACCAGGAGCGGATGATCTCCGCGCTGCGGGCGGTCCGCAAGCTCGACCCGGCGGTTCCCGTCGCGGCCGGCAACGTGGTCACCGCCGACGGCGTAAGGGACCTGATCGAGGCGGGCGCCGACATCGTGAAGGTCGGCGTCGGGCCGGGCGCGATGTGCACCACGCGGATGATGACCGGCGTCGGCCGGCCGCAGTTCTCGGCGGTGCTCGACTGCGCCGCGGCGGCGCGCAGGCTGGGCCGGCACGTCTGGGCCGACGGCGGCGTACGCCACCCGCGGGACGTGGCGCTGGCCCTGGCGGCGGGCGCCTCGAACGTGATGATCGGTTCCTGGTTCGCCGGCACCTACGAGTCCCCGGGCGACCTCTACACCGAAGCCGACGGCCGGCGCTACAAGGAGAGCTTCGGCATGGCGTCGGCCCGGGCGGTCAGCGCCCGCACGGGCGAGGACAGCGCGTACGACCGGGCCCGGAAGGCGATCTTCGAGGAGGGCATCTCCTCGGCCCGGATGTACCTCGACCCGGACCGGCCGGGCGTCGAGGACCTGATCGACGAGATCATCTCCGGGGTACGCAGCTCCTTCACCTACGCCGGCGCCCGCAACCTCGAGGAGTTCCACGAGGGCGCCCTGGTCGGCGTGCAGAGCGCCGCCGGCTACACCGAAGGCATGCCGCTGCCGACAAGCTGGTAACTCCCGTCGGATCCGCAGTTGATCAAGAGGTTTACGTCGCCGGAAGGCCACGGGCCGACGCAAACCTCTTGATCAACGACTGCGGGCCGTGCCTCCGGTTGGGTTACTCGAAGAGGCGGCGGATCACGGACCGGGCGGCGGATTCCAGGTCCGGGCCGGCGCTGGGCGGCAGCGCGCCGGCCAGCCAGAGGGTGACGAAGCCGTGCACGATCGACCACGCGGCGAGCGCGTTCCGCTCCGGGTCGGCGGAGGGCGTGGCCAGGGCGGCGACCCGGCCGCGCAGTGCCACCCCGGCCCGGGTACGGGCGGCGGCCAGCGCCGGGTCGTCCGCGCGGTGGAGGTCCGGCGCGAACATCACCTCGAAGTGGGCCCGGTGCCCGACGGCGAAGCGCACGTACGCGACGCCCGCCTCCAGCAGGTCGTCGCCGGCCCGGCCGAGCTCGTCGGCGAGCAGCGCGAAGCCCTCGGCGGCGAGGGCGGTGAGCAGGCCAGCCTTGTCCCCGAAGTGGTGGGCGGGCGCGGCGTGCGAGACACCGGCCCGCCGGGCCAGGTCGCGGAGGCTGAGCGCCGCCACGCCGGACTCTTCGATCGCCTGGACCGCCGCGTCCAGCAGGGCCCGCCGCAGGTCGCCGTGGTGGTAGCCGCGCGCCGTGGTCACCGCCGGAGCATATCTTGCCATTGCCAAGATGTGGGTCTCCGAAATTAGTTTGGGACCTGACGATCCGGGGGCTAATCTAGCGCCCGTGAACACGGGACCGATCGTCCGCTTCCCCGACGCGCTGCAGCACGCGCCGCTCGGCCGGCTGATCTCGATCGCCGGCCACGTGGTCGAGCAGCACTGGGGGCGCTACCTCGCCGAGCACCACGGGCTCACCTCCGCCGGCATGCGGGTGCTGCTCATCCTGCTCCGCGCCGGCGACAGCAGCCACCGGGAAATGGCCGAACGATGCTTCGTCCGACCAGCCACGCTCACCGGCATCGTCGACACGCTCGAACGCGACGGTTTCGTCGCGCGGCAGCGGGACCCGAACGACCGGCGCAGCGTCCAGCTCACCCTGACCGACAAGGGCCGGAAGCAGGCCCTCGCCATCATCGACCTCATCCACAGCGACCGCCCGCTCACCTCGGTCGACGCCGACCCCGCGAAGAAGGCGGTGGTGCGGGAATTTCTCACGGAAATCATCACGACCATGTCCGATGGAGACCTTCGCCGGTTGAACCGGGACAGCGAACCCAACACCGAGAACCCATCGGGGAGCCATCCGTGCTGATCCGCCTGCTCCGCACGCACCTGCGCCCGTACCGGCGGTTGCTGGCCGCGGTGGTGGCGTTCCAGTTCGTCGGCACGATGGCTTCGCTCTACCTGCCGAGCCTCAACGCCGACATCATCGACCGTGGCGTGGCCGTGGGCGACACCGACCAGATCCTGCGTACGGGCGGCTGGATGCTGCTCGTCAGCCTGCTCCAGATCGCCTGCTCGATCATCGCCGTGTATCTCGGCGCGAAGACCGCGATGGGGTTCGGCCGGGACGTCCGGGCCGGCATCTTCCGCCACGTCAACCGCTTCTCGGCCCGCGAGGTGGCCCGGTTCGGGGCCCCCTCGCTGATCACCCGGAACACCAACGACGTGCAGCAGGTGCAGATGCTCGTGCTGCTGAGCTGCACCATGCTGGTCGCCGCACCGATCATGAGCGTCGGCGGCGTGGTCATGGCGCTGCGCGAGGACGTCGGGCTCTCCTGGCTGATGCTGGTCTGCGTGCCGGTCCTGGCGATCGCACTGGGCCTGATCATCCGGCGGATGGTGCCGGGCTTCCGGCTCATGCAGACCCGGATCGACACGGTCAACCGGGTGCTGCGCGAGCAGATCAGCGGCATCCGGGTGGTCCGGGCGTTCGTCCGCGAGCCGTACGAGACGAAGCGGTTCGGCACCGCGAACGCCGACCTCACCGCCACCGCCCTGCGCGTCGGCCGGCTCCAGGCGCTGATCTTCCCGGTGGTCATGCTGGTGCTGAACGTCTCCAGCGTCGCGGTGCTCTGGTTCGGCGCGGAGCGGGTCGACGCCGGGCAGATCCAGATCGGCGCGCTGACCGCCTTCCTGCAGTACCTCATGCAGATCCTGATGGCGGTCATGATGGCCACCTTCATGCTGATGATGGTGCCGCGCGCGGCGGTGTGCGCCGAGCGGATCGTCGAGGTGCTGGACACCGAATCGTCGGTGACGCCGCCGGCCGAGCCGATGCTCGCGATGACCAGGCCCGCCGAACTGGAACTGCGCCGGGTCGGCTTCCAGTACCCGGGGGCGAGCGCGCCGGTGCTGCACGACGTCTCGTTCCGGGCCAGCCCCGGCCGAACCACGGCCATCATCGGGTCCACCGGCGCCGGCAAGAGCACCCTGCTCTCGCTCATCCCCCGGCTGGTCGACCCCACCGACGGCGCGGTGCTGGTCGACGGCATGGACGTGCGGCTGATGGAACTGGACGAGGTGTGGCGCCGGATCGGGCTGGTGCCGCAGCGGCCGTACCTGTTCACCGGCACGGTCGCCAGCAACCTGCGGTACGGCAACCCGGACGCCACCGACGCCGAACTCTGGGCGGCGCTGGAGATCGCCCAGGCCCGGGACTTCGTCGCGGAGATGCCGGGCGGGCTGGACGCTCCGATCGCGCAGGGCGGCACGAACGTCTCCGGCGGCCAACGGCAGCGGCTGGCGATCGCCCGGGCGCTGGTCCGCAAGCCGGAGATCTACCTCTTCGACGACTCGTTCTCGGCGCTCGACCTCGGCACCGACGCCCGGCTGCGGGCCGCGCTGAAGCCGGTCACCGCGGACGCGGCGGTGGTGATCGTGGCCCAACGGGTCTCCACGATCATCGACGCCGATCAGATCATCGTGCTCGAGGACGGGGGCGTCGTCGGGATGGGACGACACGAGGAACTACTGCACACCTGCCCGACCTACGCCGAGATCGTGGCGTCCCAGCAGACGGCGGAGGTGACGGCATGAGCGAGCGCAGCGAGCTCAGTGCGACCGGTCATGGCGGCGCCGAGCGAAGCGAGGTGACGGCATGACCGCCGTACCCGAGCAGAAGCCGGCGGCCGGCGGCCAGGGACCCAACGGGCGGGGTCCCGGCGGGGCCACCCCCGGTGGAATGGGCCCCGGCGGAAAGGGCCCCAATGGGCAGGGCCCCGGCGGGCCGCCGAACCGGCTGCCCCCGGCGGGGCGGCGCCCCGGCGGCGGCCCGCCGTGGATGGGCGCCGCCATGCCGGCGGAGAAGTCGATGAACTTCGGGCCGTCGGCTCGGCGGCTGCTGGGTCGCCTGCGGCCGCACCGCCTGCAGTTGGCCGCGATCATCACCCTGGCGCTGGCGAGCGTCGGGGCGAGCGTGGTCGGTCCGAAGATCCTCGGCCACGCCACCGACCTGATCTTCAGCGGAGTGATGGGCCGCCAGATCCCCGCCAGCCTCACCACCGAGCAGGCGGTGGCCGCGGCTCGGGCGGCCGGCCATGGCAACTACGCCGACATGCTGGCCCGGATGGACGTGGTGCCCGGGGCAGGCATCGACTTCACCGCGCTGGCCCGCACGCTCACGCTGGCGCTCGCCCTCTACCTGGGCGCCAGCCTGCTGATGTGGTGGCAGGGCTGGCTGCTCAACGGGGTGGTGCAGCGGACCGTGCTGCGGCTGCGCGCCGACGTGGCGGAGAAACTCAACCGGCTGCCGCTGCCCTACTTCGACCGGCAGCCCCGGGGCGAGCTGCTCAGTCGGGTCACCAATGACATCGACAACATCTCGCAGACCCTGTCGCAGACGCTCAGCCAGTTGCTCAGCGCACTGCTGACCGTGGTCGGCGTACTGGCGATGATGTTCTGGATCTCGCCGCTGCTGGCCCTGGTCGCCCTGGTGGCGGTGCCGCTGTCGGTGATCGTCACACAGCAGATCGCCAAGCGCTCGCAGCGCAGGTTCATCGCCCAGTGGCGGCACACCGGTGAGCTGAACGGCCTGATCGAGGAGGCGTACACCGGTCACGAGCTGGTCAAGGTCTTCGGCCGGCAGCGCGAGGTGCAGGCCGACTTTGAGGCCAAGAACGACGAGCTGTTCAAAGCCAGCTTCGGGGCCCAGTTCATCTCCGGGATCATCATGCCGGCGATGATGTTCGTCGGGAACCTCAGCTACGTCGCGATCGCCGTGGTCGGCGGGCTGCGGGTGGCCTCCGGGTCGATGAGCCTCGGCGACGTGCAGGCGTTCATCCAGTACTCGCGGCAGTTCACCCAGCCGCTCACCCAGGTCGCCTCGATGGCGAACCTGCTCCAGTCCGGGGTGGCCTCCGCCGAACGGGTCTTCGAGGTGCTCGACGCCGAGGAGCAGGCCCCCGACCGGGCCCTACCGGCCCGGGTCACCGGCCGGGTCGATTTCGAGCACGTCTCCTTCCGGTACGACCCGGACAAGCCGTTGATCGACGACCTGTCGCTGGTCGCCGAGCCCGGTCACACGGTGGCCATCGTCGGCCCGACCGGCGCCGGCAAGACCACCCTGGTCAACCTGATCATGCGGTTCTACGAGCTGGACGCCGGCCGGATCACCCTGGACGGGGTGGACATCAGCGCGATGCCCCGGGAGGAGCTGCGCAGCCGGATCGGCATGGTGCTCCAGGACACCTGGCTCTTCGGCGGCACCATCCGGGACAACATCGCGTACGGGCGGCCGGACGCCACCGAGGAGGAGATCCTGGCGGCGGCCCGGGCCACCTTCGTGGACCGGTTCGTCCGCAGCCTCCCCGACGGGTACGACACCGTGATCGACGAGGAGGGCAGCAACGTCAGCGCCGGCGAGAAGCAGCTCATCACCATCGCCCGGGCGTTCCTCGCCGAGCCGTCGCTGCTGATCCTGGACGAGGCGACCAGCTCGGTGGACACCCGGACGGAGGTGCTGCTCCAGCGGGCCATGGCGGCGCTGCGCTCCGACCGGACCAGCTTCGTCATCGCGCACCGGCTCTCCACCATCCGCGACGCGGACCTGATCCTGATGATGGAGAACGGCCGGATCGTCGAGCAGGGCGCGCACGACCAACTCCTCGCCGCCGACGGGGCGTACGCCCGGCTGTACCGGTCGCAGTTCAGCGGCGCCGCGGTCGATGACGAGGGGCCGGTCCCGGCCGGCGCGCCGGCCCGGAGCTGACCGTGGAGGGATCAGCCGGCCCGGGTCCGGCCCCCGCCGCGAGGCGGGGGCCGGCCGGCCGGCCGTCAGGCCCCGGGCAGCAGGTCGGCCGACCGGGCGGCGACCACCCTCCCGATCAGCCCCAGCGCGTCGGGCACCGGCATCGGGTCGAGCCCGCGGCCGTCGCGCAGCCGCACGGACACCGACCCGTCGGCCGCCTCCCGGGGGCCGACCACCCCGAGGTACGGCACCTTCCGGCGGGCCGCGTCGCGGATCCGGGCACCCAGCGAGCCGGCGTGGTCGACCTCGACGCGGAGGCCGGCCGCCTCGGCCCGCCGGGCCAGGTCGCCGGCGGCGTCCGCCTGGCCGTCGTCCACCGGGAGCAGCACCAGTTGCACCGGCGCGTACCAGGCCGGGAAGGCGCCGGCGTGCACCTCGATCAGGTACGCGAAGAGCCGTTCCATGCTGCCGACCAGGCTCCGGTGCACCATCACCGGCCGCTTCCGGGTGCCGTCCGCGTCGGTGTACGACAGGTCGAACCGCTCCGGCTTGTCGAAGTCGAGCTGGATGGTGGAGATGGTCGACTCCCGGCCGGCCGCGTCGACGACCTGGATGTCGATCTTCGGGCCGTAGAAGGCCGCCTCGCCGGGCCCCTCGGTGAAGTCCACCCCGTCGAGCGCGGCGCGGAGCAGCTCCTCGGCCCGCGCCCACTGGGCGTCGTCGCCGACGTACTTCTCCCCCGGCCCGCGCAGCGACAGCCGGAACCCGGCCGGCCGGACGCCGAGCGCGGCGTGCGCCTCGCCGATCAGCCGCAGGATCTCGCGTACCTCGTCGCCGACCTGGTCCAGGGCGCAGAAGTTGTGCGCGTCGTTGAGCGAGATGGCGCGGACCCGGGAGAGCCCACCGAGCACCCCGGAGCGCTCCGCCCGGTACATCCCGCCCAGCTCGGCGACGCGCAGCGGCAACTCCCGGTAGGAACGACCCCGTGCCCGGAAGACCAGCGCGTGGTGCGGGCAGAGCGCCGGCCGGAGCACGAACTCGTCGTCGGCGGACAGCCGCATCGGCGGGAACATGTCGTCGGCGAAGTAGCCGAGATGCCCGGACAGCTCGAAAAGCTCCCGTTTGCCCAGCGGCGGGGAGTAGACGTGCCGGTAGCCGGCCCGGCGCTCCAGGTCCCGCACGTACTCCTCGACGGCGTGCCGGGCGGCGGCGCCGGCCGGCAGCCAGATGGGCAGCCCGGCCCCCGACAGGGGATCGGAGACGAACAGCTCCAGCTCCCGGCCCAGCCTGCGGTGGTCGATCATGTCGCTCTCCTTGATCGGGTACGACCCGGAGGCGAGCTGGCCCGGAACGCCGCGAGGCCCCGGGGCGGTTCGCCCCGGGGCCTCGTCGACGGATACGTCAGTGCGGCGCGCCGGGGATTCCCGGCGTCGTGGTCACCACTGCGCTGCGCATGGGGCGACCGTACGCGCGACGGTTCGGTTCGCGCACCCGGATTTAGCGCCCGCGCGGGACTGGGCGGTGGGGGCGAGGCGAGGTGCAGCCCGTCCGTCCGTGCCACGCGAGCTCTGCGGGGAGCGGGGGCGGGGGGGGGGGGGGGCGGCGCCCCCCCCCCCCCCCCCCCCCCCCCCCCCCCCCCCCCCCGGGCGCCCGCCCCCCCCCCCCCCCCCCCCCCCCCC